>NZ_CP133778.1:1528571-1834285 GCF_034347405.1 Pseudomonas sp. CCC3.1 | reverse complement strand
TCAGGTGGCAGCAAACAAGTAAGCCTCGACATCCATCCCGGCATCGCGCATTTGCGCCAGCTTGTAACGCAAGGTGCGCGGGCTGATGCCCAGGCGTTCGGCGGCTTCTTTGCGCCGCCCACGCTCAGCACGCAAGGTGTCGATGATCATTTCAAACTCGCGACGGCGCAGGTCATCACCCAAGGCTCCGGCCGATTCGGCAGGTGCCGCTGCACTCGCTGGAGCCATCACCGGCAAAGGCGCACACGCTACCGGCCCGGCGAGGCAAAAGTCTGCCGCCTCAATCAACCCGCCCTGTTGCAGGATGAGGGCCCGTTGAATGGCGTTATCCAGCTCTCGCACGTTGCCCGGCCACGGGTAGCCGATGAGGCATGCCTGGGCCTGCGCCGAAAAACGCACCGGCGCGTGTTTCATTTTGCTGATGTGCTTAGCCAGCAGCCGCTCGGCCAGCGGCAGAATGTCGGCGGTACGCTCGCGCAACGGACTCCAGGCCAGCGGGAACACCGAAAGCCGGTAGTACAAGTCTTCACGGAAGCGCCCCGCCGCCACTTCGCCCGCCAGGTCGCGGTTAGTGGTGGCGACCACGCGAATATCCAGAGCAATCGGCTTGCGCCCGCCCACACGCTCCACTTCGCGCTCTTGCAGCACCCGCAGCAGTTTGGCTTGCAAGCCCAACGGCATTTCCGAGATTTCATCGAGTAACAACGTGCCGCCATCCGCTTGCTCAAACTTGCCTGCCTGCGCCGCAATCGCGCCGGTAAACGAGCCTTTCTCATGACCAAACAAGGTAGCTTCAAGCATGTTGTCCGGGATCGCCGCACAGTTGATCGCTACAAACGGCTGAGTAACGCGCTGGGAATGCTGGTGAATGTACCGCGCCAGCACTTCCTTGCCGGTGCCTGACTCGCCGGAAATCAACACCGTCGAATCGCTGCGTGCCACCCGCGCTGCCAGCGTCAGCAGTTGTGCGCTGGCCGGTTCGACCGCCACCGGGCCTTCAGCATCGGCCGCACCCAGGCTGCCCAAGGCATGACGGGCCACCAGATCGAGCAAGGCTTTGGGCTCGAAGGGCTTGACCAGATAATCCGCCGCGCCTTGGCGCATGGCGTCTACTGCACGCTCCACCGCGCCGTGAGCCGTCATCAGCAACACCGGCAATTGCGGGTGGCTGGCACGCAGGCGGCTGAGCAGTTGATGGCCATCCATGCCCGGCATGTTGACGTCACTGACCACCAGACTGAACGACTCGCCCGCCACGGCCAGCAGCGCGTCCTCGCCGGAGCCGACCGCCTTGAAGTCGTGCCCGGCGAGCAGCAACGTGTCAGCCAACGCTTCGCGCAGGGCGTGGTCATCTTCGACCAGCAATACCTTGAGGTGCATCGCCATCAGTTGGCCTCCCCGGCGCCAGGAATCAACGGCAGGCTGAGCAAGGCGCAGGTGCCGCGCCCCAGCCGCGAGCGTAATGACAAGTCGCCCTGGTGCGCGCGCACCACGGCCGTGACCACTGCCAGCCCGAGCCCGGTGCCAGTGGCCTTGGTGGTAAAGAACGGTTCGCCCAGACGCTCCAGCACCTTGGGTTCGATGCCGCTGCCGCTGTCGCTCACGCACAGCCGCAAGGTGTTGTCGCGGCTGTAGACGTGGACTTTTAGCCGCACAGCGCCCGCTTGCAGGGCATTTTCAATCAGGTTGAGCAACGCGCCGACCAAGGTGTCGCGGTTGCACAGCACCAGGCCAGCATGCAGGTCGCACTGCCAACGCATTGACACCCCCTGAACATGAGTCTGCGCCGCCGCTTGCAGCGCCTGCATCAAGGCTTTCGGGGAGACCCGATCTGCCAGCGGCAGCTCGCCACGGGCAAACACCAGCATGTCGCGCACCTGGTGCTCCAGTTCGTGCAGGCGCTCCTTCAGGCGTCCGGCAAAGCGCTGCTGGGTCTCGACAGGCAATGCCTGCTCGGTCAAGTGGCTGGCGTAGATCAACGCGGCAGACAAGGGCGTGCGGATCTGATGCGCCAGAGAAGTGACCATCCGCCCCAGAGACGACAAGCGCTCATGCCGGGCGAGCTGGTCTTGCAGGCGCCGGGTTTCTGTCAGGTCATTGAGCAACACCAACTGCCCCGGTTCCGGGTCCAGCGAACGGGTCGCAATCGACAATCGACGTCCGTCTTTGAGCGACACTTCGTGACCATCGTCTTCACGCGGGGCGAAGCAGCGAGCAATCACATGGCGCCACAATTCGCCTTCCAGCGGCAGGCCCAACAGCTCGCACGCCGCCGGGTTGGCCTCGCGCACCCGACCATTGCCATCAATCACGATGACCCCGCCAGGCAAAAGATCGAGCAGATGTTGCAGACGATTAGCCAGGCGTTCATTTTCGGCCAGCTCAGCCATGCGCTGCTCACCGGCCAACGCCAGCTCGCCTTTAAGCTCGGTCACCCGGGCTTCAAGCACGCTGTAGGAGTCGGTTAACTGGGTCGACATTTGATTGAACAACAAGAACGCCTGCTCAAGCTGCGCCGCGGTAGCGGGCGTCGTTGCTAGAGACATGGCAGACCCGGCGAGATCAGGGACCGAGGACTGTTGGGCGGCATGAGGCATGGCGTGTTCTCGCTTGGCTGACCGTCATAAAACGGTTCGTTAGCCCAAGCAAAGCAATACCCGTGCCCGAAAGAAAACGATTAGCCGCGAGAGTTGCCACAGGCTGCGATCTTTTGATCTGTATCAACAGATCGTAGCCTTCAAAACCTCGTAGCAATTGCCGAGCTTTGCGAGGCTACGTCCGGCTGCGCAGCAGTCGTAGACAGGCCATCGCAGACCTTCAGTTAAATCGGAGTCTCAGAATTTACGATCGCTGCGCAATCGGACGTTGCCTCGCAAAGCTCGGCAACTGCTACGGACCGTCGAGCGCGTCAATCCTCTGTCTGTTCTTCGCCTTCGCGACGGCTCATGCCGTATTTGCGCATTTTTTCAACCAGGGTGGTGCGGCGAATCCGCAGGCGTTCGGCAGCGCGGGCCACGATGCCGTTGGCGTCGTCCAGCGCTTGCTGGATCAAGCCTTGCTCCAGCCCGCCAAGGTAGTCTTTGAGGTCCAGGCCTTCAGGTGGCAGCATCGCCGTGGCGCTGAAGTCCGGGGCGCTGTTGTTGATGGCCACGCGCTCTTCCATGTCGCTGCGCAAGCTGTCGACCAACTGCTCGTCTTCATCGTCCACGTAACGGAATTTCTTCGGCAGCTCTGCGACGCCAATCACCCCGTACGGGTGCATGATCGCCATGCGCTCGACCAGGTTGGCCAGCTCACGAACGTTGCCCGGCCATGCATGACGGCACAAGGACATGATGGCGCCGGAATTGAAGCGGATCGAACCGCGCTTTTCGTGCTCCATGCGCGAAATCAGCTCGTTCATCAGCAGCGGAATGTCTTCCACCCGCTCACGCAACGGCGCCATTTCAATCGGGAACACGTTGAGGCGGTAGTACAAATCTTCGCGGAAAGCGCCGATTTCAATCATGCTTTCGAGGTTTTTGTGCGTCGCGGCAATGATCCGCACATCAGCGCTTTGGGTCTTGTTGCTGCCCACGCGCTCAAAGGTACGCTCCTGCAAGACGCGCAGCAGTTTGACCTGCATCGGCAGCGGCATGTCGCCAATTTCATCGAGGAACAGCGTGCCGCCATTGGCCAGTTCAAAACGCCCGGCGCGGCTGGTGATTGCGCCGGTGAAGGCGCCCTTTTCGTGACCGAACAACTCACTTTCGAGCAGTTCAGCGGGAATCGCCCCGCAATTGACCGGCACAAATGGCGCGTCGCGGCGCTTGGAGTGGTAGTGCAGGTTACGCGCGACCACTTCCTTGCCCGTCCCGGACTCACCGAGAATCAACACACTGGCGTCGGTATCGGCCACTTGCTGCATCATCTGACGCACGTGCTGAATCGCCCGGCTGGTGCCGACCAAGCTGCGAAACAAATTGGGTTCACGATGACGACCGCGCTCACGGGCCTGATCGTACATCTCACGATAGACCTGGGCACGGTGCAGGGAATCAAGCAATTTGCTGTAGCTGGGAGGCATTTCGAGGCTGGACAACACCCGGCGCCGCTGGTCGTCTGGCAGATCGGCCGAAGAAATATCGCCCAACAGCATAATGGGCAGGAACTCATCCCAGGTTGCCAGTGTCTTAAGCAGCGCTGAGAGACCACCCACGGCACTCACCGTGCCGATAAGCACACAGAGCACTTCACGGCTGGAAGCCAAAGCACTGACCGCCTGCTCCCACTCGTGACTGGGGCTGGTTAAATTCTCTTCGCCGAGAAAACTTAAAATCACCGCCAAATCGCGGCGGCGGACGCTATCGTCATCAATCAGCAGAATTTTGGTTTCACGCCACATGCAATAGCAACTTCCCTAGTCAACTCAGTGCCCGGATAGTTTGGGCACGCTAGTCGCCCTAACCCTGTTGGATCTTTAAGACGACTGAAATCAGAATACGCACTAGTTAAGTCAAAAAAACATACACAGTCAAATTTATGGCGCTGCCAAAGGGATTAACCCCATACTTCTTATGCCTTAACCGAATAGATGGTAAACCTTTGAGGCATTTTTTGCTTGGTTGATCTGCGCCATTTGCTCGACCACCAGTTGCCGCTCATCTGTCGCGGCTTCCAGCAGCATGCGATACACCACCAACAAGCCCTCCAGATTCTCCCGCAGCACCGCCTCGTCCAGCGGCGTTTCGTCCAGCACCGTCTCGACACACTCACGGCACGCTGAATCCAGCTCGCCAATGGCGTCCCAATTACGCGCAGCCAACGCGTCAATCAGCGCGTCACGGGTTTCTTGAATTCGTTGCAATTGGCTCATGACGCACTCCTCAGGCCATTACGTTTATTGTGGCGCGATCTCGTCCCAACCACTTTTCACAGTGATCAACAGGCGCGCGACTTCGTCGATGATTTCAGGGTCGTTCTTGGAATTAGCCTGCGCCAGACGCACCGTCATGTATTCGTACAGGCTGTCCAGTTGCTGCAATGCAGCCTTGTCGTCGGTCTTTTCTTCATCCAGGCCTTGGCGCAGGCCGGTGATGATGTCGATCGCCTTGGTCAGCAACATGGCCTTCTGCGGCACATCGCCACGGCTCATCGCGCCTTTGGCTTGCGCCATACGCTCCAGCCCGCCTTCCATCAGCATCTGAATCAGACGATGTGGGCTGGCTTCGGAAATTTGAGCGTGGGAATTGACCTTCTGATACTGACGAAGGGCGCGCATCGGGTTCATGTTCTTACCTCGTAACAAATTGTCTGGGACTTAACCCTTATGTCGACTGTGGCGCTGAAAACTTTAGCCACGAAGCCAAGCCTTACACACTGAAAAATCAGCTATCGGACTTCGGATTATTCAACGAATTAAGCGTGGTCATGATGCTGGAGCTGCTGGCGTTGATCTTGGCGATCAGGCCGTCCATCGCCGTGTATTTGGCGGTCAGGGATGTTTTCAGCGAGTCCATTCGACGATCCAGATCGCTCTGTTGAGTCGTCAGGTCCGTCAGCTTGGTATTCAAGTCAGCCGCACGGGTGGTCAGCAGCCCGGCCGTCCCCACATAGCTGTCGGTGGCTTTGGTCATGCGCGAGATCAAACCGGTGTCACCGGCAAACACCTTGGCAATCTCGGTCGCACCGTTAGGCAGCGCCACGGCGGCGTTCCACTTGGTGTCGTCGAGGGTCAGCAAGCCGGTTTTCTGGTCGGTGCTGATGCCCATTTGCGCCAGGTTGCCGATGGAAGAGCCGCTGGTATTTTGCAGCAGCTCGCTGCGGATACCGTTGACCAGTTGGCGCATCGACGAATCACCGGTCAGGGCGCCGGTGGTGGTGGTCGCCGCATCGCCGGTGGCGGTCACTTTGGTTTGCGTGTTGATACTGGTCATCAGCGCGTTGTACGCACTCACAAACGACTGCACCGAGGTTTTCAGGGTCGTGGTGTTGGACGCCACGGTAATCGTGGACTCCTTGGTGTCCAGCAACTCAAGGCTCACGCCGCTGATGGCCGACGTCACCTTGTTGCTCGTCGACTCCATGGCAATGTTGTCGATGGTGTATTCAGCATTGACCGGCGGTTTACCGGCGTCATAGCCCGTAGCCAGCTCTGAGTCACCGCTAATGGTGATGTCGGACCCTTTGCCGGTGGTCTGCGAACTGATCACCAGACGCGAGCCGTTGGCGTCCGTCAGGACGTTGGCGCTGAAGCCTTTGGATTGCAGCTGCGTGTTGATCGCATCGCGGGTCTGCTGCATGGTCGCGCCCGCCGGAATAGTCACGTCGTAGCTGCTGTCGGACTGCGAGAGGGTCAGGGTTTGATCTTTTTCGCTGGCGTTAACGACTGCCGAACTGCCTTCAAACACCTTGCTGGTGATTTTTGGCGCCGTCGCCAATTGCGTGACTTTTAGCGCATAGGTACCGCTGGCGGCTTTGTCGCCGAGGGTGACCTTGGAAATTTTTTCGTCGGATGACGTCGCCGCCAACCCGTTGAAACTGGAGACACTGTTGAGCTTGGCAATGGCTGTGCGGTACGTCTCAAGCGAGGCTTTCACGGTGCCCACCGCCGACAGCTGGGTCGTGGTCGTTGTTTGAAGCTTGGTTATTTGAGCCTGTTTGGGTGCCTTTTCGGCATCGACCAAGGCTTTTACGATACCGACCGTATCGAACCCCGAACCCACACCTGTAATGGTTGAACTGGCCATCTTTATTCTCCTTATCCGGTGGCTGCCGCTTGGCTGGCGAACACTTTATTGACAAAGAATGCCGAAGCCACGGATAGCTTCACATTTCATGCCACCTTCAAGCGCTGGCGTTAAAAAGCAGGCTATTCGGGTCTGCCAGATTTTGCGCGAGCTTTAGAGCGACTTCTGAAGGCAACTGGCGAATCACCTCACCTCTGAAAAAAACAAAAGGGCGCGTAAACGCGCCCTTCCGTTATCAACCGAGCGCTGAAATTACTGAAGCAGTTTCATCACAGCGGAAGGCAGTTGGTTCGCCTGAGACAGGATCGCAGTCGAAGCCTGTTGCAGGGTTTGTTGCTTGGTCAGCTGAGCCGCTTCGGAAGCGAAGTCAGTGTCCTGAACGCGACCCAGTGCAGCGGTGGAGTTCTCGGAGATGCTTTGCAGGTTGGCCACAGTGCTGTCGAAACGGTTTTGCACAGCACCCAAAGCCGAACGCTGGGTGTCGATCTGTTGAATCGCATCAGCCAGCGCCTGAACGGTACGCTGCGAATCAGCGGCGGTCAGAACACTCAGGCTGGCAACGCTGGTTTCAACGGTGGTTGCTTTCGCAGTGCCAGCAGCCGAAGCATCAGTCAGACCCAGTGCTTTCAGGCCCGAACCGGCAGCGCCATCCTTGATGGTGATGTCTTTGTTAGAGAACAGCTTCAGCGTGCCGTCATCATTTTTGCTGGCCGTTACACCGGTGCTGGCGCTGTTGATCGAGGAAACGATTGCGTCTGCGCTATCGCCCTTCTTGAACTTGACTTCAACGCCGTTCAGTTCAATCGAAGTGTCTTCGGTCAATTTTGCCTGGGAAGAACCTGCCGACAGACCCAACTGAGCCAACGAGCCGCCTACAGTGTTAGCCAGTTTGATGTCTTTGCCATCGCTGGTGGTTAGAGAAAAGCGGCCTTCTTTAAAGCTGGCTGTGGAACCGGTGCCTGCTGCGTCCGTCAGCTTAGTCAAAATCTCTGACACCTTTGTATCAGCTTCCCACGCTACATCTTTGCCGTTAACAGTGACGCCACCGGCTGCACCCATAGGTGTCGTAAGCTCTACGGCTTTAGCAGAAGTAGTGGCTTCGGTTAAACCGAGGTTAGCCAAACCTTCGTTCTTAACATCAGGGCCAGGAGGAGTTGCTGTTGTATCGGGATCCATTACGGCTTCAAGCTTAATATCGCCCTTCGACGACAAAGTGAGCTTCCCATCCTTATCCGAAGTAGCAGTTACTCCAGTGTTGGCACTTTGCTCGTTGATGGCTTTCGCTGCAGCAATACCCGAGGCTTCACCGGCTGCGGCGGCATCCAATGAAATCACGACATTATTTATCTTGATCGTATCTGTAGCCGTAGTGGCACCAGCATCAGTACCTGTAACCTGTGCCTTCTGACCCAACGCCGTACCGGTAGTCGACGCAGTCAACCCCGTCAAAGCGGTGCTGTTAGCGCTTGCTTCGCTGTAAGAGCCCTTCAAAGCAGTAGCACTGATATCGCTCATGCCGAACGAAATGGTCTGGTTGGCATCAGCGCCGACCTGGAAGGACTGGTTAGTGAACGAACCGTCCAGGATGTTACGACCACCGTAGGTAGTGGTTTGAGCAATACGGGTCAGTTCACCGGTTTTTGCTGTGAATTCTTGTTGCAGGGACGCACGGTCAGCGTCGCTTTTGTCACCGTTCGCGGACTGCAGAGCCAGTTCACGCAGACGTTGCAGAATGTTGGTCGACTCTTGCATCGCGCCTTCAGCGGTCTGAGCGATCGAGTTGCCGTTGTTGGCGTTGGCGATTGCTACGGTCATGCCTTTGGTCTGCGAAGTCAGACGGTTGGCCATTTGCAGGCCAGCCGCGTCGTCTTTGGCGCTGTTGATTTTCAGGCCGGAAGACAAACGGGTCATCGAGGTGCTCAGCGCATCGCCGGCCTTGTTCAGGTTCTTCTGAACGGTCAGGGACGTTACGTTGGTATTTACAGATAAAGCCATGACGAAATCCTCATTGGGTGATTACTGCGGCTTCCGGCCCTGGCAACCGCCGGGTGTGGCCAAGAGAACCTTCGTAATAGTTATCGTCGTGATGGCAGGATGCTTGAGGGCTTTTTTGAATTTTTTTACTGGCCGGGGGCCATCCCTTGTGTTTCAAGGGGTTGCGCGGGTTAGCAAAGCGCAGATCCTTGTAGGAGCGAGCTTGCCTCGCGATCTTTTAAAAGATCAAAAGATCGCGAGCAAGCTCGCTCCTACATAAGCAGGTCGCGCACAACGCAAAACGCCCATGGCTTATCAGGCCATGGGCGTTTTGTATGTCTAGCCGCCGTTTAAGGTCGGTAGATAATCGCCGAGCCCCACGACAGGCCCACGCCGAAGCCGCTCAGGGCGACGCGCTTCCAGGTGGCGTCCATCACGTGCTTTTCCAGCAGCAACGGAATGCTCGATGACACGGTGTTGCCGGTCTCTACCATGTCTTTGATGAATTTCTCGGGGTCACTTTCTTCGAAACGACGCGCCACGGCGTCAACAATCGCCGCACTGCCCTGGTGGATGCAGAAAGCGTCGATGTCGGATGCCTTGAGGTCAGATTCGTCGAGCAATTCGTGCAGGTGTGCAGGCACTTTGAGCAGAGCAAAGTTGAACACCTGGCGACCGTTCATGAAGAACACGCCGTCGCTGACTTTCAAATGCGGTGCGCCCGAGCCGTCGGTGCCAAATTTGGCTTTGCCCAACTGCCAAGGGGCATCTTCGCCCATCCAGGTGGCGGTGGCCGCATCGCCGAAGAGCATGGTGGTGTTGCGGTCTTCAGGATCAACGATTTTCGAATACGGGTCGGCGGTCACCAGCAGACCGTTTTTCAGGCCCGTGGCTTCCATAAAGCCTTTCATCGCGTAGATGCCGTAGACGTAACCCGAGCAACCCAGAGAAATGTCGAACGCGGCCACGTGGGTCGGCAGGCCCAGTTTGTCTTGCACGATGGCGGCGGTGTGCGGCAGGCCTTCGGCGTCGCCGTTTTGGGTGACGACAATCAGCGCGTCGATGGATTCGCGCTTGAGCTGCGGGTTGTTGGCGAACAGTGCGTTGACGGCTTCGACGCACAGGTCCGAGGTTTCCTGGTCAGCATCTTTGCGCGGCAAAAACGCCGAGCCAATCTTGCCCAGAATGAAGTCTTCGTCCTTGGAGAACTTCGCGCCTTGGGCGTAGTTGTCTACACCGTTTGCCGGCACGTAACTGGCGATGCTTTTAATGCCAATCATTGTGGCTTCCCAATACTGAATAGCTGGAGATCACCCGCTCGCACAATCGAGGGGCGTGACAATAAGAGGGCTTTGTCGCGCGCAACAGCGGCGAAAATGGGCGCCTGAAACCTTGCAAATAACCACACAAAACAGCTGAAAATGGGCCGGCACCCGCCCGTACGTTTCACACGATACAGTGAAGATGCGCGTTGTGACTCACAGGTCACTCTATTTTGTGGGGTTTTTAACAAAAGATTTCAGAGAGCAGGAGGGGATTGGCCATATGGGGGCACTGTGTTGATGCGCCACAACCGTAGCAGTTGCCGAGCCCCGCGAGGCTACGTCCGGCTGCGTAGCAGCCGTAAATAGACTATTGCGGTCCTTCAATTAGATCAGGCGCTCAGGATTTACGATCGCTCCGCAATCGGACGTAGCCTCGTAAAGCTCGGCAACTGCTACGAGGCCGTCCCACGTGTGGGCTTAGAGCTGGTTGAACAGGCTCAATTGGGAAATTTTGACGAACGCCAGTTGCGAGGCTTCAAGCATGGATTTCTGGAACGCCAGTTGCGTCGCCGCACTCGCCACGTCGGTGTTGCCAATCGCGGCAGTGGTGGAGTCGTTGGCCAAACCCAAGCTGATGTTTTCGTCTGACTGAACGTCCACCGCGCTCAGGCGCGCACCAATGGAACCGCGCGCCGCGTCAATGCTGGTGCTGGCGTTTTTCAGGTTGCCAATCGCGGTGTTGATCGCGTCCTTCTGGATTTGCTGAGCCGCCGGGTCCTTTTCGCTCGGGATGACCAGCGCTTTGCGCAACTGGCTGATGGTGTCCAGCGCGCTTTGGCTTTGGTGATTGTTTTTGCTGACCACAAACTGATCGCCCGACGCTGGCGCCCCCGTGAAGTCCAGCTTGACCCCCATGGCGTTGAGCGAACCATCGGTCAGTGTGCCCTTGGCAATCGATTTGCTGCTGTCGGTCACTGGCTGGGCGTAGACCTCGTACTCGGTGTCGCTGGTGAATTTGATCACCGCGCCATTGCCCGGAAAGCTGTCGCTGTAGGTGCTTTCATTGGTCACGGTCGAACCGGTGACCTGCGCCGTCGAGGTGTTGCTCGGGGTCCGCGAGGCGTTGAAGGTGTCTGGCTTGGCCTGCAAGGTAAACGAATGCCCCGCGACCGCCGCATCCTGGTCCGCCGCTGCTACGTCTTTGAGGTTCAGGTTGATGTCGAACGACACCCCGCGCAGGCTGACGCTGTGCCCGCCGTCCTTGGTCGAATCGAACACGCCATTGCCTGGCACTTCCGAGGTCACGTCTTTGCCATTGGCGTCAGTCAATTTGTATTGAGTGCTGCTGGTGAGTTCCAGCGTGTAAGGCTGGCCTGCCGCAAAGCTTTTGTTGAACACCGCGCTCGACGTGATCAAGCCTGACGACACCGACACCACGCCATTGTCCGGTACCACCGCGCCATCTGCGTCCAGGACCGGCTGCAAGGTGGCTTGGGTACGCCCGGTATTGACCGAGTTCTCCATAAAGCTTTTGGCCGTGTCGCTGCTGGCCATGCTCAGGGTGTCCGAGACTTTGAGGTTGAGCTGGGTGTCATCGCCCTGATAGGTGTACGTGCCGTCGTTGTTGCGGGTGTAAGGCGGGGTATCGGTCTTGGAGCCCGAGAACATGTAGTTGCCCGAGGCATCTTTGCTGTTGAGCAGGCTGAACACCTGGTCTTCGATGCTCCCCAACTCGTTGGCAATGGCGGTACGGTCGGCGTCGACAATCACACCGCCCGCCCGCAGGGCCAGTTCACCGGCCTTTTGCAACGCGGTATTGATGCTGTCGAGCACGCTTTCCTGATTGCTCAGCGACGACTTGATGCTGTTCATGTTGGTGGTGTATTGGCCCAGCATGTCTTTCTGCTGCTGCAATTGCAGCAAGCGCGCCGCACCCACCGGGTCATCTGCGGCGGTCTGGATCCGCACGCCGGAGTCGATCTGCTGCTGGGTCTTGATCACCGACGAGAAGTTGTTCTGGTAGGTGGTGCTGGTCGACTCAAAAAACTGGGCAGTAGAGATACGCATCGTCGAGTGCTCCCTTAAAGACTGTTGATCAGCGTGCTGAAGGTTTCTTGCGCCGCTTTGATGATTTGCGACGATGCGGTGTAGTACTGCTGGAACTTGACCAGGTTGGACGCTTCTTCGTCGAGGTTAACCTGCGACACCGAGCTGCGGCTTTGGGTGGCGTAGGCCAGCGCGGCAGTGTTGGCCGTGCCGTCGACGGCCGCCTGGCTGGCTTTGCCGCCCACTTTGGACACTAACTGGCTGTACGAGGTGCCTAGGCTCACGCCGCCTGCGCCGCCAGTCACGCCCACGGTCTGCTTGGTTTGCAGACCCAGCAACAGGTTGGCGTTGCTGTTGTCGGCCTTGCCGTCCTTGTTGAACTTGATATCGAAGCTGTCGCCCTTGGCGGGCGAGCCGCTGAGGGTGGTGTCAAAGTTGACGGTCTTGGGCGTGCCGTCCGGGTTGGTCACCGCCACACCCGAAGCGTCGAGCACCGGCACCTTGATCGTGACTTTATTGTCCTGCCCCGGAACGAGGGTGCCCTCGCCGATCTTCTCGCCCTTCTCGTTCAGGATGCGGTAACCCTGAGTGCCGCCGCTGGCTTCGTCAAAGGCAATGCGCACGGGCATGGCGCCTTCGATTTCGCTTTGGGCCTTGCCCAGTTCAGCGCCGCCATAAATGTTCAGCGCTTGCGACAAATCAAGACTGCCCACAGCCCCGGTGCCGCTGTTGGAGCCGCCTTTAGTGGCCGCCAACGGCCCGGCGAACGCCAGTTTACTGGCATCGGTCATTTGCACGCTGATGCCGCTGGCGCCATTGGCGGTGGGGCTGACTTTGAAGCTGTCGCCCTTGCTCAACGCGCCGCCATTGAGGCTCATGGTGAAGCCGTCGATCACCGCAGGCGGGTCTTGATCGAGCTTGAAGGCGCCCATGCTGGTGCCGTCAGAACGTTTGACCGTGTATTCGTTGTCGCTGGTGAACGTGACCTGATAGTCGTAAGTGGTCAGCGCGCCGCTGTTGCTGATTTTGACGTCCAGGTTGCCTGAGCCTGCGCTGTTGCCGGTCGCCGCCAGACTGCGCTGGCTGATGGCCTTGTCGCTGTTGATGCTGCTGAACAGCGACGAGCCAAACTCGCCATTGGCATCCAGGCCCTGCCCCAGCTGTTGGTTGACCGCATCGGCCAGCACAATCGCCGTGCGCCCCAACTCATTGATGGCCGGGGCCAGTACGTCGGAGCGATAACGCAGCAGGCCGCCGATCTTGCCGCCGCTGATCACCGAGGTGACGTCGGAGCTGGACTGCGCGTAGTTGATCTGGATGCTGAACTGGCTTTTGTCGGTTTTGCTCGGCACCGCCGACAAGGTGTTGGAGGTATTGCCCTGCACCAGCGCCTGACCGGTGCCGAGGGTAATGTCGTACACGTTGTCGTGCTCTTGAACCGAGACCCCGACCAATTCGTTGAGGGTGCGCACGGCCTCGTTGCGCGCATCCATCAAGTCGTTCGGCGTATTGCCCGCAGTGGTGGCCTGGGCGATTTGCTTGTTCAGCGAGGCAATGGTGGCCGTGTGCTGGTTGACCATCGAGGTCAAGGTGTCCAACTGGCTGTTGATGCCTTCGTTCTGTTGGTTGAGCTGGGCCGAGATCGCGTTGAAACGGTTGCTCAGGGTTTGTGCGCTGGTTAACAGCAATTGCCGTGAAGCGCTGTCGCCGGGTGCGGCCGCCGAGGTTTGCAGCGAGGCGAAAAAGCCGTTCAATGCCGCCGAAACGCCCGTGCTTTTGTCCGAGAGCAATTTGTCGACCGAGCCGATTTGATCAAGGTAGGCCTGGGCATCGCCGTTGAGCGAGGTGGTGGTTTGCAACTGGGCGTCGAGGTAGGCGTTGTACACCCGGCGCACGTCCGCCAGGGTGGTGCCGGTGCCGATAAACACCCCGCCCACTTGCTGCGAGGCCGCGCTGCTCTGCACGATCTGCTGGCGCGAGTAGCCCGAGGTGTTGGCGTTCGCAATGTTGTTGCCGACAGTCGCCAAAGCCCCTTGGCTGGCGTTCAGCCCCGACATTCCGATGTTGATCAAACTCGCCATGGTTCAAACCCTATAAATGCGTGAGAGAACCCGTCGAGACGTAGCTCTGGTAGGTTTTCATTTGCTTGGCAATCTGCGAAATCTTGCTCGCGTACTCAGGGTCGGTCGCATAACCGGCCTTCTGCAATTCACGTACAAACTGTTCTGGCTTATCGGCCGCGCCGAGCACTTCTTTATAACGGTTGTTGCTCTGCAACAGCGTGACCAGGTCGTGGAAGCTGTCCTGGTAAGAGTCGTAGGAACGGAAGTCCGCCGTCTCCTTGACCATCTGCCCGTCCTTGAACTCACTGGTGATGGCCCGCGCCTGCGCGCCCTGCCAATTGCCCGTGGCCTTGATGCCGAACAGGTTGTGGCTGCTGCTGCCGTTTTGCTGGCGCATCACCGATTTGCCCCAGCCGGTTTCCAGTGCGGCTTGCGCCACCAGGTACAGCGGGTCGACGCCGATGCGGTCGGCCGCCTGCTGCGCCATTGGCAGCATGGTGGCGACAAACGCATCCGGCGATTCAAACGCTTGCTTGGCGGGCGCCAACGGCGGCTGCGCCACGGCACGGCCATAAATCTGCATGCGCCCCTGCACGCCCGACGCGCTGAGCATCGGTTGGCGGCTGCCTTTGATGACAGCATCCATCGAGGCACTGGTGCGCCCAGGCACGACGCCGGTATTGAGGGTCGAACGCGAAGGGTCTGCCGAGGGCACGATGCCAGCCAGCAGGCGATCGGTCAGTTTGCTCGGCAACGCCAGACGCCGCTGATTGAGCAGCGCCATGTCATTTTTATGCCCGCCTTCAACGGCAGGCGTCGCCACGCGAGACGCCCACAAGGCACGCTGGCCATTGGAGCGCACAAACGGGCTGGTGGTCTGGGTAACAGGCGTTTCGGTGGCCGCCGCTTTGGCTTGAGTCGTGAGCCCCGTGGCGGCTGGTGTATCACCCGGCACCGCCGATTTGTTTTTCGACATTTGGCGCATCAACACGTCCGCCAGACCAATGCCGCCGCCCTGGCGTGACAAGGTCACCGACAGTTGCTGGTCGTACATTTCCTGGTACTGCTTGGCAGCCGGGGTATTGAGCGGGTTGTCCTTGCCCAGCGTTTCGGTGGCCGAGCGCATGGACTTGAGCATTTCGTTGAGGAACAGCGACTCGAATTCCTGCGCGACCTTGCGCATGTTGCCGTCGCTTTCGCGGTCACCCACCTTCAGGTTATTCAGACGATTAAGGTCGCTGAACGCCCCCGAATCGCTGTCACTGACCACGCCGCTCTTACGCATGTCCATGACGTCAGCCTCAGATCACGATCAGGTCGGCTTGCAAGGCGCCGGCCTGTTTCAGCGCTTCGAGAATCGCCATCAAATCGCCCGGCGCCGCGCCCACCTGATTCACCGCCCGTACGATTTCGTCCAGGGTGGTGCCCGGACCAAACTTGAACATCGGCTTGGCTTCTTGCTGGGCATTGATCCGCGAGCGCGGCACCACAGCGGTCTGGCCGTTGGACAGCGGGCCCGGCTGACTGACAATCGGGTCTTCGGTGATGGTCACGGTCAGACTGCCGTGGGTGACGGCGGCAGGTGAAACCTTGACGTTTTGCCCGATCACGATGGTACCGGTGCGCGAATTGATGATGACCTTGGCCACCGCCTGGCCCGGATCGACTTCGAGGTTTTCCAGAATCGACAGGTAATCGACGCGCTGGCTTGGGTCCAGCGGTGCCGAGACACGGATCGAGCCGCCGTCAATCGCCTGCGCCACGCCAGGGCCGAGCAGGTCGTTGATTTTGTCGACCACACGCTTGGCAGTGGTGAAGTCTGAGCGATTGAGGTTGAGGGTCAGGCTGTTGCCCTGATTGAAACCACTGGGCACAGCACGTTCGACCGAAGCACCGCCCGGAATACGCCCGGCAGACGGCACGTTGACGGTAATTTTGGAACCGTCACGGCCTTCGGCATCAAAGCCGCCCACGACCAAATTGCCTTGGGCGACTGCGTAAACGTTGCCGTCGATCCCTTTGAGCGGGGTCAGCAACAACGTGCCGCCGCGCAGGCTTTTAGAGTTACCGATCGAAGACACAGTGATGTCGATCACCTGCCCCGGCTTGGCGAACGCAGGCAAATCGGCACTGATCGACACCGCTGCGACGTTTTTCAACTGCACGTTGCCCGAGCCCGGCGGCACTTTAATGCCGAACTGCGAGAGCATGTTGTTGAAGGTCTGCAGGGTGAACGGCGTTTGTGTGGTCTGGTCGCCCGTGCCGTTGAGCCCGACGACCAAGCCATAGCCAATCAGTTGGTTGGTGCGCACGCCCGAAATGCTGGCGATGTCCTTCAACCGCTCGGCGTGAGCGCCCAGCGATGTCGACAAAAGCAATACGGCTGCCAGCAGATGCTTGAGGTTGGGCATGTTAAATCCGTTTAAAAAGGAAACAGTGGGCTGAGGAAAAAGCGGTCAAACCAGCCCGGCTGACTGGCGTCGGCAAACGAGCCGGTCCCCGAGTACGTGATGCGCGCATCGGCGACACGGGTCGAGGACACCGTGTTGTCGGTGCTGATGTCATCGGCCCGGACCAGACCGGCAATGCGCACCAGCTCGTCACCGGTGTTCAGGGTCATCCACTTCTCGCCGCGCACGGCGATGATGCCGTTGGGCAGCACATCGGCCACGGTCACGGTGATCGAGCCGGTAAGGCTGTTGCCCTGCCCGGCCTTGCTGTCGCCCTTGGTGGCGCGGCTGCCGCTGTAGCCCGCGTTCAGGCTCAGGTCACCACTACCCAACGGGTTGTTGGTGGTCAAACCGCCACCAAACAGCGACGTCAGGCCGATGCTGGTGTTGCTGTTTTTGCCGATGGCCGAGTTGGCGTTTTTGCTCGCCTGGGTCTTTTCGTTCAGGCTGATGGTGATGATGTCACCGATGCGAAAAGCCTTGCGATCGCTGTACAGGTTCTGTTCAAAGCCAGCCTGGTAGATCGAGCCGTTGTTGGCCGCTGCCGGCAGCGGTGTACGCGGCAGCACAGGGGCGTAGTACGGATCGTTCGGCCGTGGTGGCGGGCTGACGCAACCCGCCAGGAACGTAATGCCGCCCAGTGCCAGAACAGAAAACAAGCGCTTCATGACCTTTCCCACTCCTTCACGTCTTTACAGATTTTGCGTCACGAACGACAGCATTTGGTCGGCGGTCGAGATCACTTTGGAGTTCATCTCGTAGGCGCGTTGAGTGGTGATCATGTTGACCATTTCTTCTACGGTGCTGACGTTCGAGGTTTCGAGCGTGCTTTGCATGGTGGTGCCGAAGCCGTTCAGGCCCGGCGTGCCGATTTGCGGCGCGCCGCTGGACGCGGTTTCAAGGAACAGGTTGCCGCCCTGGGACTGCAAACCGGCCGGGTTGATGAAGTCTGCGGTTTGCAGGTTGCCGATCACTTGGGCGGCCGCGTTACCGGTGATGGTCACCGACACCGTGCCGTCCTGCCCTACCGTGAACGTCTGGGCATCGGCGGGCACCACAATCGCCGGTTCCAGAGCGAAGCCGCTGGCCGTCACGATCTGGCCGTTGGAGTCCAGGTGGAAAGTGCCGTCACGGGTGTAGGCCGTAGTGCCGTCCGGCTGCATGATCTGGAAAAAACCACGGCCATTGATGGCCATGTCCAGCGGCTGCTCGGTGGTTTGCAGGCTGCCGGCCGTGAAGTTCTTTTGGGTGCCGACAATACGCACCCCGGTGCCCACTTGCAGGCCCGATGGCAGCTCGCTGTCCTGGGTCGATTGCGCGCCAGGCTGGCGTTTGATCTGGTAGAGCAAGTCCTGGAACTCGGCACGATCACGCTTGAAGCCGGTGGTCGACACGTTGGCCAAGTTGTTGGAAATGGTCGTCAGGTTGGTGTCTTGTGCAGCCAAACCTGTTTTTGCAACCCACAGTGCCGGAAGCATGGTGCTCTCCTCGTGCGCCGGTTTTTCGGCGCGACGTGTCAGTAATTAGCTCATTGCCAAGACGCGGGTCATGGCCTGGTCGTCTTCTTTGGCGGTGTTCATCATTTTGATGTGCAGCTCGAACTGCTTGGACAGGGCCAGCACCGAGGTCATTTCTTCGACGGCATTGACGTTGCTGGCCTCCAGAAACCCCGACGTGACCCGCACATTGGCATCCGCCTGCGCGGGCTGACCATTGACCGTGTGGATCAGACCGTCCTGGCCTTTGGTCATGTTTTTCAGGTCGGGCTGGACCAGCTTGATGCGGTCCACTTCGGCCATCACCCGTGGGCCTTCGCCCATGGCGCGGACGCTGATGGTGCCGTCTTCACCGACTTCAATTTGCTGCTGTGGCGGCACGGCAATCGGCCCGGCGTTGCCCATGATCGGCATGCCGTTGCCAGCGCGCAGAATGCCCAGGGCATCCACATTCATGCTGGCGGTGCGCACATAGGCTTCGCTGCCATCCGGTGCCTGCACGGCCAGCCAGCCGTCACCCGACACCGCCACGTCCAGATCGCGCCCGGTTTGCACCAGTGCGCCAGGGGTGAAGTCGGTGGCAGGCCGTTCGGTCAGGGCAAAGGCCCGCGCTGGAAAGCTGTCACCAAACACCGGCATCGACCGCGCCTGTTCCAGATCGCGCTGAAAGCCGTTGGTTGAGATGTTCGCCAAATTGTTGGCATGCGCCTTTTGCGCCAGAGCATTCTGACTGGCGCCGGTCATTGCCACATAAAGGTACTTGTCCACAGTCTTTCCTCTGTCTGGCGGACGCTTGCCGCCCACCGCTGTACTACAGAGGTACTAGCAATTTGCGCACCAACTTTATTTTGACGGCGCGAAAGGCTGTATTGACTGGGTTAGAGGCGTTTTTGGTGGCGTGACTGAAAGGGAAAACCGGCGCGGTTATGCCGGTTGCGGCAACCGGTGGCAAGAAACTCGTAGTCGCTGTCGAGGCACGAAGGCTGCGATGCGGGCCGCAGGACCACCGTCCAGGGTCGCTGCGCAACCCATCGCAGCCTCATGCTTCGTCAGCGACTACCCGGCTTGATGATGTCGTGCTCGCGCAGTTTGTTGGCAATGGTGGTATGCGACACGCCCAGTCGCTTGCCCAGCAAGCGGCTGCTCGGGTGTTCGGCGTACAACTGCTCCAGCACGGCCTTTTCGAAGCGGCCGACGATTTGATCCAGCCCGCCTTCCATCGAAAACTCGCCCAGCGGCTGACGCACGCCATAGTCCGGGAAACGGATGTGTTCGGCCTTGACGACCCCGCCATCGCACAACGACACCGCCTGAAACAGCACGTTTTCCAATTGCCGCACGTTACCCGGCCAATGGTAGTGGCGCAGACGGTCCATGGCCGCAGGTGCCAGGCGCGGCAACGGGCAGCCAATCTGCCGACTGGCCTGATCCAGAAAGTGCTCAACCAAAGGTTCCAGGCCATCCAGGCAATCACGCAGCGGCGGGATATGCAGCGACAGCACGTTGAGCCGGTGGTACAGGTCCTGACGAAACTCGCCACGGGCACACAGTTCGGACAAGTCGACTTGGGTGGCGCACATCACTCGCACATCGAGGTAGACCTCTTCGTCACTGCCCACACGCCGGAAGCAGCCGTCCTGCAAGAAGCGCAGCAATTTCACCTGCAAGCGCGGGCTCATCTCCCCGACGCCATCGAGAAACAACGTCCCGCCTGCGGTCAGTTCCAGCAGGCCCAGCTTGCCTTCGGCCCGCGCGCCCTCAAATGCCCCAGGCCCGTAACCGAACAGCTCGGTTTCGGCCATCGACTCGGGCAAGCCCGCGCAGTTAAGCGCCATCAGCGGTGATTGCCCACGCGGGCTGGCCAGGTGGCAGGCCCGTGCCAGTAGCTCTTTGCCGGTGCCGGTTTCGCCCTCTATTAATAGCGGCGCATCCAGCGGTGCCATGCGCCGGGCCTCACGCACCACGGCGGCCATGACTTTCGAGCTCTGGAAGATGCTGTCGAAGCCGCGCAGCTCTTGCTTGCGCACGTTGTAGATCTGCTCACCGAGACGATCAGCACGGTGCAACGTGAGCACCGCACCGGCCATAGCCTCGCTTTCATCGTGCTCCAGTTGCAACGGCGCAATGTCAGCCAGAAACACATGGCCCTTGATTTTGATCCGCAGGCCGTTGATCCGCGACTTGTTGGCCCGCACCAGTTCCGGCAGGTCGAAGTCTTCGGCGTAACGCGACAGGGCAATCCCCGGCACTTCATCCGCCCGCACCCCGAGCAACTGCGCGGCCGCGCGGTTGGCCGCGACAATCGAGCCACTCATGTCGATCGACAGCACTGGAAACTCCAGCGCGCCAAGCAAGGCATTGAGTTCCATGTGCCTGCGCTCGCTGGGCATCAGCCCTACACGCTTGACCCCAAAAACCCCGGCAATGGTTTCAAATTTCGGGCGCAGGGCCTGAAATTGCAGGTTGATCAGGTTGGGACAGAACAGGTAAATCGCATTGCCCTGATCGCCCCCCACCTCGCCCCGCTTGACGTTGATGCCGTAGGCAACCAGCAGGTTAAGAATGTCGCGCAGGATGCCAATCCGGTTTTGACAGTGAACTTTGATACGCATGGTGCAAGGCTCGGCAATTGATCTGCTAACTGTAGGAGCAGCCGATCGACGCTCGATTGCTCGCGATCTTTTGATTCTTCTAAAAGATCGCGAGGCAAGCTCGCTCCTACAGGGGTGTTTTTTACTCGGGAAAGCATTTCGCTGTCACGATTTTGTGACGATTTTGCAATTACTGACTTAAGAATGACAGCCCAACAGCCATACCGTAACGAAATATTTACGAAACGCACACACCATCCCCGCACTAGAAGCGCTTGCCCGGCTGCACCCGGCAAACACTTGAGGTATCACTTAAGGCAACGAACACCCGCCGCCCCTTCAGAAAAATAACAATGATTGCCCCGCGGAGAGCCCCATGAAGCAAACGAAATACGTCGCCCGCGAGCCGGATGCCAATGGCTTTATCGACTACACACCCGAGGAACACGGGGTGTGGAACACGCTGATCACCCGCCAGCTGAAACTGCTGGAAGGCCGCGCCTGCCCTGAGTACATGCAAGGCATCGAAAAACTCGGCCTGCCCCATGACCGCATCCCGCAATTGAGCGAGATCAATCAGGTGCTGAGCGAAACCACCGGCTGGCAAGTTGCCCGGGTTCCGGCATTGATACCCTTCCAGACGTTTTTTGAATTGCTCGCCAACAAGCAATTCCCGGTGGCGACGTTTATTCGCACCCCCGAAGAGCTGGACTACCTGCAAGAACCCGACATTTTTCACGAGATTTTCGGCCATTGCCCACTGCTGACTAACCCATGGTTCGCTGAGTTCACCCATACCTACGGCAAGCTCGGCCTGCAAGCAACCAAGGAACAGCGGGTGTACCTGGCCCGTCTGTACTGGATGACCATTGAGTTTGGGCTGGTGGACACGCCGCAAGGCAAACGCATTTATGGCGGCGGAATTCTTTCATCACCTAAAGAAACGGTTTACAGCTTGTCGTCAGAGCCTGAACATCAGGCCTTCGACCCGCTGGAAGCGATGCGCACGCCGTATCGGATTGATATTTTGCAGCCGCTGTATTTTGTCCTGCCGGACTTGAAGCGACTGTTTGACCTGGCCCACGAGGACATTATGGGCATGGTCGAAAAAGGCATGACGATGGGGCTGCACGCACCCAAGTTCGCGCCAAAACCGAAAGCAGCCTGACCCTTAATTTTTTCCAGACCAATAAAAAATCGATTTCAGGAAGACACCATGAGCACATTGAACCAAGCCCACTGCGAAGCCTGCCGCGCCGACGCTCCACAGGTCAGTGACGAAGAGTTGCCGATGCTGATCAAGCAGATCCCGGACTGGAACATCGAAGTTCGCGACGGCGTGATGCAGTTGGAAAAGGTTTTTCTGTTCAAGAACTTCAAACACGCACTGGCCTTTACCAACGCCGTGGGTGAGATCTCCGAGGCTGAAGGCCATCACCCGGGTCTGCTCACCGAGTGGGGCAAAGTGACCGTAACCTGGTGGAGCCACTCGATCAAAGGCCTGCACCGCAACGACTTCATCATGGCCGCACGTACCGATGAAGTGGCTAAAACCGCCGAGGGCCGCAAGTAATGCACTTCGCAGCCATTGGCCGGGTGCCGGGCGACCCGATTCTGGGGTTGATCGATGCCTACAATCAGGACAGCAACCCGAACAAGTTCGATCTGGGCGTTGGCGTCTACAAGGACCCTAACGGCCTGACACCGATTTTGCAGTCGGTCAAACAGGCCGAACAGCGGTTGGTGGATCAGCAACAGACCAAAACCTATATCGGCGGCCACGGCGACAGCCGTTTTGGCCAACTGATCAGCGAGCTGGTACTGGGTGCCGACTCAGCGCTGCTCAGCGCCCAACGCGCGGGAGCTACACAAACCCCGGGCGGCACCGGCGCACTGCGCCTGACGGCTGACTTTATCGCGCAGTGCCTGCCGGGCCGCGGGATCTGGCTGAGCGATCCGACCTGGCCGATCCACGAAAGTATTTTCGCGGCGGCAGGGCTTAAGGTCAGTCACTACCCGTACGTGGGCAGCGACAACACGCTCAACGTCGCCACCATGCTGCAAACCCTTGAGCAAGTGCCCCAAGGTGACGTGGTGCTGCTGCACGCGTGCTGCCATAACCCGACCGGTTTCGACCTGTCGCAGGCTGATTGGCAGCAAGTGCTGGACGTGGTGCGCCGCCGCGAACTGCTGCCGCTGATCGACTTTGCCTACCAAGGTTTCGGAGATGGGCTGGAAGCAGATGCCTGGTCGACCCGACTGTTCGCCCGCGAACTGCCCGAAGTGCTGATCACCAGTTCGTGCTCGAAGAACTTCGGCCTGTATCGCGAGCGTGTCGGTGCCTTGATCGTGTGTGCAAACGACGCCGAAAAACTCAAGGATGTGCGCAGCCAACTGGCCCATGTCGCTCGCAACCTGTGGTCTAACCCGCCCGATCACGGCGCTGCGGTGGTGGCAACCATCCTCGGCGACCCACAGCTCAAAGCGCTGTGGGCTGATGAAGTGGAAGCCATGCGCACCCGCATCGCACAACTGCGCGGCGGCCTGGTAGAGGCACTGGCGCCGTTCGGACTGGCCGAGCACTTTGCTCATATCAACGAACAACGCGGGATGTTTTCTTACACCGGCCTGACAGCAGAACAAGTGCAATTGCTGCGTGAGAAGCACAGCGTGTACATGGTCGGCTCGGGGCGCGCGAACATGGCCGGCGTGGATGGCACCCGCCTGAACCTGCTGGCCAAAGCGATTGCGCAGGTGTGCACCCACTAAAAAATTGTCACTGTAGGAGCGAGCTTGCTCGCGATCTTTTGTTTTTAAAGATCAAAAGATCGCGAGCAAGCTCGCTTCTACAGATCCGCTTCCCCAGATGAAAAATTCGCCACAATCCCCGCCAGACGCAAGAAAAAGACAAATTGTCACACTCCCTCCTGTATCCTGCCCAAGCTTTTTAAAAGCGCGGATTTACCCAGCGATTTAAAAACACACCTTACGAGGAGCGCGACGATGCACGAAATCCCAAACCTCCCCTTCCCAAGTCTGCATGAACCTCAGCAGCCAACCCCGCAACACTCCAGTGGCGAAAGCCCCGCACTGGACGAGGCCACGGAGAGCCTCAAAGCCGACAGCGAAGACTGACCGGCTGACTCAGGCGGTGCGAAAAGCTTCTAGTTTTTCATACCGCCTGACACAATCGCTCCCCCCTCTACTCCCCCGGATTGCAGTGTGACCGACACCTTCAGCGACACCCAGGCCAGCGTGCTGATCGGCACCGCCGAAAAAATGATCGACCTTTGGCAACGTCTCAGCCCGGAAAAACAGGCGCTGCTGCTCAAACGTTTTGGCACCCAGGAAAACGCTCTGGCTGCTTTAATCGCGACACAATTGGTTTCACCGTTGTAATCTGCACCCAACCGCGCCCCGCAGGACCCCTACCCCATGCCTGAAACACAACGCCCTATGGCAATCACGCTGCAAGTGGTTTCCATCGTTCTGTTTACCTTTATCGGCTATTTGAATATCGGCATTCCGCTGGCGGTATTGCCCGGTTACGTTCACAACCACCTGGGCTATGGCACCGTCATCGCCGGTCTGGTGATCAGCGTGCAATACCTGGCCACGCTGCTGAGCCGCCCCTATGCCAGCCGCATCATCGACAACAGCGGCAGCAAGCGCGCAGTGATGTACGGCCTGGCGGGCTGCGGCCTGAGTGGCGCGCTGATGCTGGCGTCCAGTTGGCTGTCCACCACACCAGCCTTGAGTCTCGCCTGCCTGCTGCTCGGGCGCCTGGTATTGGGCAGTGCAGAAAGCCTGATCGGCTCGGGCTGCATTGGCTGGGGCATTGGCCGGGTCGGCGCCGCCAACACCGCCAAAGTGATCTCCTGGAACGGCATCGCCAGCTACGGCGCCATCGCCATTGGCGCGCCGCTGGGCGTGGTCATGGTCGGGCACTTGGGCATGTGGAGCATGGGCGTGAGCATCATGGCCCTGGCCGCGCTGGGCCTGGCACTGGCTTGGCCAAAGCAGGCAGCACCGATTGTCAGCGGCGTGCGCTTGCCGTTTCTGCACGTACTGGGCCGCGTCCTGCCCCACGGCACTGGCCTGGCACTGGGCTCCATTGGTTTTGGCACCATCGCCACCTTTATCACCCTGTACTACGCCACCAATCACTGGGAAAACGCCGCACTGTGCCTGAGCTTGTTTGGCGCCAGCTTTATCAGCGCGCGACTGATGTTCGGCAACCTGATCAATCGTATTGGCGGCTTTCGAGTGGCCATTGCCTGCCTCAGCGTCGAGACCCTCGGCTTGCTGTTGCTGTGGCTGGCCCCTAGCCCGCAACTGGCATTGGCAGGCGCGGCGCTGAGCGGCTTTGGCTTTTCGCTGGTGTTTCCGGCGCTGGGGGTTGAGGCGGTCAACCTGGTGCCCGCCTCCAGCCGTGGCGCGGCCGTGGGCGCGTACTCGCTGTTTATCGACCTGTCACTGGGCATCACCGGGCCACTGGTGGGCGCCGTCGCGGCAGGTTTTGGCTTTGCCTCGATCTTTTTGTTTGCGGCACTGGCAGCGTTCAGCGGCTTGTTGCTGAGTGTGTATCTGTATCGACAGGCGAAGATTGCGCGAAGCGGCTAAAAATCCACCTTGCCGCGCCCGGCCTTGATACTGCCGCGCTTGGTCTTGGATTCCAGACGGCGCTTTTTCGAGCCCAACGTGGGCTTGGTCGGGCGACGTTTTTTCTCGACCTTGGTCGCGCTCACGATCAATTCGACCAACCGCTCCAGCGCATCCGCCCGGTTTTGCTCTTGAGTGCGGTATTGCTGGGCCTTGATGATCAGCACCCCGTCACTGGTGATCCGACTGTCACGCAGCGCCAGCAGCCGCTCTTTGTAAAAAGGCGGCAAGGACGAGTTGGGGATGTCAAAGCGCAAGTGCATGGCGCTTGAGACTTTATTGACGTTCTGCCCGCCCGCCCCTTGGGCACGAATGGCCGTCAGTTCGATTTCGGCATCGGGGATATGAACGTTGTTGGAGATCACCAGCATTAAAAAAGGTCCGTCATCAGGGCGTGCAGGATACCCCACAAACCACACACCCGGCGCAATGGCCGGGTGTGTGGTTTAACCCGTCAGCTTATTTGGCTGAGCTGTAGGTCGCAGACTGCGCACGCTCCGGGTTCTTGCCTTTGAACCAGTAGCACAGCCCCATAAAGGCCACCCACACCGGAATCGCGAACACCGAAACACGGATGCCCGGGATCATCAGCATGATCACCAGAATGAACGCCACGAACGCCAGGCAGATGAAGTTGCCATACGGGTACCAGAGCGCCTTGAACAATGGCGTTTGCGCGGTTTTGTTCATGTGCTGGCGGAACTTGAAGTGCGAGAAGCTGATCATCGCCCAGTTGATCACCAGCGTCGCCACGACCAGCGACATCAGCAGTTCCAGCGCATCGTGCGGCATCAGGTAGTTGAGCAGCACGGCAATCACGGTGACCGCCGCCGAGGCGAGGATCGAGTTGACCGGCACACCGCGCTTGTCGATTTTGGCCAGCACTTTCGGCGCATCGCCCTGCTGCGCCATGCCCAGCAGCATGCGGCTGTTGCAGTAGGTGCCGCTGTTGTACACCGACAACGCCGCGGTCAAGACCACAAAGTTGAGGATGTGCGCAGCCGTGTTGCTGCCCAGCATCGAGAACACTTGCACGAACGGGCTGCTGCTGTAGCTGTCGCCACCGGCATTCAGGGTTTCAAGCAGCGAGTCCCACGGGGTCAGCGACAGCAGAACCACCAATGCACCGATGTAGAAAATCAGGATGCGGTAGATCACCTGATTGATCGCTTTCGGGATCACGGTGCGCGGCTTGTCGGCTTCTGCGGCGGTGAAACCGAGCATTTCCAGGCCGCCAAAGGAGAACATGATGAAGGCCATGGCCATCACCAGACCGGTGATCCCGTGCGGGAAGAACCCGCCGTGCTCCCACAGGTTAGTGACCGACGCCTGAGGGCCGCCGCTGCCGCTGACCAGCAAGTAGCTGCCCAGGGCGATCATGCCGACAATCGCCACCACTTTGATGATCGCGAACCAGAACTCGGCTTCGCCGAACACTTTGACGTTGGTCAGGTTGATCACGTTGATGAGCACGAAGAAAGCGGCCGCCGAAGCCCAGGTCGGGATCTCGGGCCACCAGTAGTGCACGTATTTACCGACAGCGGTCAGTTCTGACATGCCGACCAGGATGTACAGCACCCAGCAGTTCCAGCCCGACATGAAACCGGCAAAGCCGCCCCAGTACTTGTGGGCAAAGTGGCTGAAGGAGCCGGCGACAGGTTCTTCAACGATCATTTCGCCGAGCTGGCGCATGATCATAAAGGCAATAAAGCCGCAGATTGCATAGCCCAGGATCATCGATGGGCCGGCCGATTTCAGTACCCCGGCAGAGCCGAGGAACAGGCCAGTACCGATCGCACCACCCAGGGCAATCAGCTGGATATGACGATTTTTCAGGCCGCGTTTAAGCTCGCCCGAATGCGTGGTTGGTCCACTCATTTAAAGGATCCTACACAAGGTTTGATGTGATTCAGTGCGTTGTAACGTGAGCACCAGAGGCAGTGATCGAAGGGTCTACAACACAAATCAAACCCCAGCGCAGGCGCCAGGAATCCAAGGTTGTTTCACGAGTCATGCGTCACCTGTTTGTTTTTATCTGTGACGGAATCGAACCCGCAACGCTTGTGGCGATGCGGAATTAACAAGGCGGGTTAGCCTCGATTTTTTGGCCAATCAGCACATCGCCGAGCGGCGCAAAATGCGCGGGTACGCAATTGGGTCACAGTTAAAACGTGGCGCATTGTACACCCGCTCGTAGGCAAGTTCTCATCACACCGCCGTTTGCAACACGAAACAAGCCAGTTTTTGCGCAGAAATGGTGCATAGGGGCTTTTATTCGGAAAGTTTTCTTTACAGAAGGCCGAAATCCTACATTCATCGCCTGTAAGCGATTGATTTCGTAGTGATAGTTTTACGATGCGTAAAGAAATATTTCCACCCTAAACACCGCGTTTGTAGGAGCGAGCTTGTCTCGTGAGCTTTTAAACGATCAAAAGATCGCGAGGCAAGCTCGCTCCTACAAAAATCTTAGATTTTTGGTGGGCATAAAAAAACGCCAACCCTGGGTGGGGTTGGCGTTTTTTATGACAGCGCTAAGCGTTTACTGCGGCTTGCGACGACCGAAGCCTGGACGCTGGCCGGAACCGGCTGGTGCGCCACGACGCTTGCCTGACGGCGCATCTTCAACCAGCTTTGGACCCGAACGGGTTGGCTTGGTTGGACGCTTGTTGACTTCGCTTGGACGCTCGGCCACTGGCGCGCCACGGCCCGCAGGTACGCGGTCGGTGCGGCCGGCTGGCTTGCGGGCAGGACGGGCCGCTTCATCACGGGCCGGACGACCTGGGCGCTCGCCTTCGATGTGCGGCTGACGCGCTGGACGCGGTGCCAATGGCGCACCTTCGGCCGGACGCAGAACTCGCGCAACGCGGTCTGCACGTGCCACAGGGCGCGACGACTTGCGCTGCATACGCTCAAGTTTGTCTTTGCTCTTGGCGTTCATCTCAGGCATGGCAACCGGCGTAAGACCGACTTCAGCGCTGAGGATGTCGACTTCGTACTGGCTCATTTCGCGCCAGCGGCCCATCGGCAGGTCAGAGTTGAGGAATACCGGACCGAAACGCACGCGCTTCAGGCGGCTAACCACCAGGCCCTGGGATTCCCACAAGCGACGTACTTCACGGTTACGGCCTTCCATCACCACGCAGTGGTACCAATGGTTGAAGCCTTCGCCGCCCGGTGCTTGCTTGATGTCGGTGAAACGCGCCGGGCCGTCTTCCAGCACAACGCCAGCCTTGAGGCGCTCGATCATCTCGTCATCCACTTCGCCACGCACACGTACCGCGTATTCACGGTCCATTTCGTAGGAAGGGTGCATCAGGCGGTTAGCCAGCTCACCATCAGTGGTGAACATCAGCAAACCGGTGGTGTTGATGTCGAGACGGCCGATGTTGATCCAGCGGCCTTCTTTTGGACGCGGCAGCTTGTCGAACACGGTCGGACGGCCTTCAGGGTCATCACGGGTGCAGATTTCGCCGTCGGGCTTGTTGTACATGATCACGCGGCGCACCGATTCGGCGGCCTCTTCACGCTTGATCACCTTGCCATCGATGGAGATGGCGTCATGCAGGTCTACGCGCAGACCCAGGGTTGCATCCTTGCCATTGACCTTGATTCGGCCCTGGCTGATCCAACTCTCTACGTCGCGTCGCGAGCCCACACCAATACGGGCGAGAACTTTTTGCAGTTTTTCGCCTGCTGGGCCAATTTCCTGGCTGTCTTTAGGGTCTAGATCACTCATCTGGGCACCTCCCGGTGTGTCGATTCAGGCTATGCCTGAGGTGTTGAAAATAGGTCCTGGCGCTCGAACGAGCGCCGCGGGGTCGCGAATCATACGCGGATGTTGGCCATTACGCATCAACGCCTGGTCTTGAAGTGCCAGACTTACTTCTTTTTCCGCCGACCGGTGGCCTTCAGGGCCAGTAAACGCTGGGATGCTTCGGCCAGCACGGCGCGTTTTTCTTCCTTGTCGAGTTTCTTCCAGGCTTTGATTTCGCGCTTGCTGCGCCCACAACCGATGCAAATGTCATCGGTAAACTTGCACACGTCGATGCAGGGATCTTTCATGGTGGAATCTCTCAAAATCCCTGTAGGAGCGAGCTTGCCTCGCGATCTTTTGATCTTTAAAAGCTCGCGAGGCAAGCTCGCTCCTACAGTGGGAGTGCGTCAGTCTTCCTGTTCGCGGCGTTCCTGTTCGATGGCTTCGGCCAGGGCCCGGGCTTCGAGTTCTTCGTCACTCAGGGTTGGCCTCGCTTCCAGTGCCGCCACGGCCGCACGCAGCCGTTCACGCGCCAACTCGGCGGCGCTGAGCCTCAGCTCTGGCTCTGGTTCTGGTTCTGGTTCTGGCTCGAGCTGTAGCTCTGGCTCTTCACTTGCTGCTTGAGGCTCATCGCTGGCCGCCGGATCGCCGACAGCAACATCGCGCAACAAGTCCTCAAAGTCAGTTTTAAGACCCTCCTCCATGGTGTCCAGTTCCACCAGCAGGGTGCGGAAGCTGGTTTCGTCTTTGGGCTCTTCGGGCTCGGCGCTTTCGTCTGCCAGGGCTTGCAGGTGTGCAGGCACCGGGGCGTCGTCGAAGTCGAGAATCGGGTCAGGCTCAAGCTCGCGCAACTCGGCCAATGGCGGCAAGTCGTCGAGGTTTTTCAGGTTGAAGTGGTCCAGAAAACCTTTGGTGGTGGCAAACATCGCCGGTTTACCCGGCACGTCGCGATAGCCCACCACGCGGATCCATTCACGTTCAAGCAGGGTTTTGACGATGTGGCTGTTCACCGCCACGCCACGCACGTCTTCGATCTCGCCACGGGTAATCGGCTGGCGATAGGCAATCAGCGCCATGGTTTCGAGCATGGCACGCGAGTAACGCTGCGGACGCTCTTCCCACAGTCGCCCGACCCAGGGTGAAAACTTTTCACGAATTTGCAGGCGATAACCCGACGCCACTTCCTTGAGTTCAAAAGCCCGGCCTTCGCAGGATTTGCGCAGCAGTTCGAGGGCTTTTTTGAACACGGGCGGCTCAGGCCGTTCGCCCTCTTCAAACAGTTCAAACAAGCGCTCAAGGCTTTGCGGCTTTCCGGAGGCCAATAAAAAGGCCTCCAGCAAGGGGGCCAGTTCGCGGGGTTCAGTCAGGTTCATGGTTTCAGCTCTTTATTCGGCTCGCGCTCGCACGTGGATTGCCGCGAAGGGCTCATTTTGCACCAACTCGACCAACGACTCTTTGACCAGTTCCAAAATGGCCATAAAGGTCACGACCACGCCAAGACGACCTTCTTCGGCAGTAAACAACTCAACAAACGGCACAAAACCGCCGCCCTTGAGACGCTCCAGCACTTCACTCATGCGCTCACGGGTAGACAACGCTTCACGGCTGACCTGGTGGTTTTCAAACATGTCAGTGCGGCGCAGCACTTCGGCCATGGACATCAGCAGTTCTTCGAGCGCGACATCCGGCACCAGTTTGCGTGCGCGGGCTTCGGGGGCATCAAGCTTGGGCACAATGACATCGCGCCCTACCCGGCTCAAGCCATCGATGCCTTCTGCAGCGGCCTTGAATCGCTCGTACTGTTGCAAGCGGCGAATCAGTTCGGCACGCGGGTCGCCTTCTTCCTCTTCGATCTCGGCGGAACGCGGCAGCAGCATGCGCGACTTGATCTCGGCCAACATGGCGGCCATCACCAGATACTCGGCGGCCAGTTCCAGGCGCACAGTCTTCATCAGCTCGACATAGCCCATGTATTGGCGGGTAATTTCCGCCACGGGAATGTCGAGAATATCGATGTTCTGCTTGCGGATCAGGTACAGCAGCAAGTCGAGCGGGCCTTCGAAGGCGTCAAGAAACACCTCCAGCGCATCCGGCGGGATGTACAGGTCCATCGGCATTTCGATAACGGCCTGGCCATAGACCATGGCAAACGGCAGTTCTTGCTGGGCGCCAGCCTGCGAATCAACGGCGTCTACTGTTTCTACGTCAGACATCAGGCCTCGACCATGAACGGCGTCGGATCGCCACAACCCACCCGCACCACTTCGGGTTCGTCATCGACCAGACTGATGACGGTCGACGCTTTATGACCGCCAAACCCGCCATCAATGATCAAGTCGACCTGTTTTTCGAGCGCATCGCGAATCTCGTAAGGGTCTTCCATGGGCTCGGTTTCACCCGGCAGGATCAAAGTCACGCTCATCAGCGGCTCATTCAACTCAGCCAGCAAAGCCAGGGCTATCGGGTGCTGCGGCACGCGCATGCCGATGGTGCGGCGCTTGGGGTGCAGCAACAAACGCGGAACTTCACGGGTAGCGTTGAGAATAAAGGTGTAAGGCCCCGGCGTGTGGGCCTTGAGCAAACGGAACACGCCAGTGTCCACCTTGGCAAACAAACCCAATTGCGACAGGTCACTGCACATCAAGGTGAAGTTGTGCTTGTCGTCCAGGTTGCGCAGGCGCTTGATGCGCTCAATCGCGCCCTTGTCACCCATCTGACAACCCACGGCGTAGGACGAGTCTGTCGGGTAAATGACGACCCCGCCCTTGCGAACAATCTCGACTGCCTGTTTGATCAGGCGTGGCTGCGGGTTTTCCGGATGAATCTGGAAAAATTGACTCACTTTATGTTCCTGTTCAGGCGTTGGCAGCAGGCTGGTCATATTTGAAGCGACACCACAATGGCGGCAGATCTTCCGGGATGGGACGGTATTCGCCGATCTCGGACCAACCTCCAGGGCCATGAAAGTCACTGCCGGCACTCACCAGCAGACCGAACTCACGCGCCAGAATCGCCAGGCTGCCCACTTGATCGGCAGGCTGATAGCCGTTGACGACTTCAATCGCGTGACCCCCTGCTTGAATATAGTCGCCAATCAGCCGACGTCGCTTGCTGCGGGTGAAATCGTAATGCGAAGGATGCGCCAGGCTGACCCAGGCGCCAGCAGCACGCAGCGTGCCCACGGTGTCTTCAAGGCTTGGCCAATGCTGTTTAACGTCACCCAGCTTGCCTGCGCCCAGCCATTTTCGGAACGCTTCGGCGCGGTCTTTGACATACCCGGCCTGGACCAGATAGTCCGCAAAATGCGGGCGGGCCGGCGCGTTGCCACTGTCGCCCAGCCCTTGCTGAATGGCCCGAGCACCTTCCAGGGCCCCCGGCATGCCTTTAAGGGCCAGCTTGCGGCTTATTTCTTCGGCTCGCAGCCAGCGCCCATCATGCAGTTTAGCAATGGCGTCAAGCAGTGCCGGGGCGTTGAGGTCGAAACCATAACCCAGCACATGAATCGTCGCCCCACCCCAGGTGCAGGACAATTCGATGCCGTTAATCAACGTCATGTTCAAGCCATGCGCCGCTGCGCGGGCTTCTTCAAGGCCCTCAAGTGTATCGTGATCGGTCAGGGCCAGGACTCGCACACCTTTCTCGAACGCACGCGCAACCAGCGCCGCCGGCGCCAAAGCGCCGTCAGAAGCCGTGCTATGGCAATGCAAGTCTATTTCCACGGGGATTTAATAACCTCTAGCTGACGCTTTCGCTGTCATTGATGTTTGTTATTATGCCGCCACATCCTGCTTCTGGCTGCCACTGTGAAACAATTCATCGACTTCATCCCGCTGTTACTGTTTTTCATCGTCTACAAAATCGAGCCACGCATCGTCGATATCGCCGGGCATAGCCTGACGGTCGGGGGCATCTACAGCGCTACGGCGATGTTGATCATCAGCTCCCTGGTGGTATACGGCATTCTGTTTTTTAAACAGCGCAAGCTCGAAAAGAGCCAATGGCTGACCCTGATCGCCTGCCTGGTTTTTGGCAGCCTGACCTTGGCCTTCCACAGCGAAACCTTCCTTAAATGGAAAGCCCCCGTGGTGAACTGGCTGTTTGCACTGGCCTTTGCCGGTAGCCACTTCATCGGCGACAAGCTGCTGATCAAACGCATCATGGGCCATGCATTGACCCTTCCCGATGCCGTATGGACCCGCCTGAACCTGGCCTGGATTGGCTTTTTCCTGTTCTGCGGCGCGGCCAACCTGTTTGTCGCGTTCACCTACCAGAGCATCTGGGTCGACTTTAAAGTATTCGGCAGCTTGGGCATGACCGTACTGTTCCTGATCGCTCAGGGCATTTACCTGTCACGCCACCTGCATGACACCGATTCTGCACCGACCAACAGCAAATCCGAGGACTGACATGCTCTACGCAATCATTTCCACAGACGTTGAAAACTCACTTGAAAAACGCCTGAGCGTACGCCCGGCGCACCTTCAACGTTTGACCCAGCTAAAAGAACAAGGCCGCCTGGTCTTGGCTGGCCCGCACCCGGCCATCGAAAGCAACGACCCAGGCGCTGCCGGCTTTACCGGTAGCCTGGTGGTTGCCGAGTTCGAGTCCTTGGGCGCTGCACAGGCCTGGGCCGATGCGGATCCTTACATTGGCGCTGGTGTGTATGCCAATGTGATCGTCAAACCGTTCAAGCAAGTCCTGCCTTAATCCGGGCTATCTTTGCCAGTGACCGCCGCAGATTGCAGCGGCCACTGGCCAGGCTCTGTACGAAATGTTTTCGAGCGAAGGTTAGGCAAGGTGAAAACAGGCGAGAAAGCGGAGTCTACGGGTTGTAAATGAGCATTTCGAGCCTGTTTTCAACGCAGCATAATCGAGCGCAGATACATTTCGTACAGAACCTAAACATTGAGTGAGACATGAGCGACCTGTTACTGATAGACGATGACCAGGAGTTGTGTGAACTCCTGAGCAGTTGGTTAAGCCAGGAAGGCTTTCAGGTTCGCGCTTGCCACGATGGCCTGAGCGCCCGCAAGGCGCTGCTCGATTCCAGCCCCGACGCCGTGGTGCTGGATGTCATGCTGCCGGATGGCAGCGGTCTGGAGTTGCTCAAGCAACTGCGCCACGACCACCCGGATTTACCGGTGCTGATGCTGTCAGCGCGCGGCGAACCGCTGGACCGAATTCTGGGGCTTGAACTGGGTGCCGATGACTATCTGGCCAAACCCTGCGACCCCCGCGAACTGACTGCACGCTTGCGTGCTGTACTGCGACGCAGCCATCCGACAGCGGTGTCCAGCCAAATGGAACTGGGCGACCTGTGCTTCAGCCCGGTGCGCGGTGTTGTGACCATCAATGAACACGACATTGTCCTGACAGTGTCGGAAAGCCGCTTGCTTGAGGCGTTACTGCGCCAGCCGGGCGAGCCGCTGGACAAACAGGAACTCGCGCAAATTGCCCTGGGCCGCAAGTTGACCCTCTACGACCGCAGCCTCGACATGCACGTCAGCAACCTGCGTAAAAAGATAGGCCCGCACCCCGATGGCCGCCCGCGCATCGTCGCCTTGCGCAGCCGGGGCTATTTTTATAGCGCCTGACTGCCGACTTGTAGTCGCTGACGAGGGACGAGGCTGCGATACGGGACGCAGGACTGCTGCCCGAAGTCGCGCTCCGTAACCCATCGCAGCCTCGTCCCTCGTCAGCGACTACGGTTTTTTGCAGGGTTCGAGCGTTGTTCTAATGAAGAACCCATTTGTAAACCTCCCTCCAAACCCTCTTTACCTAAGCTTTACGCTTGATTGACAGCGATTGACCTTGATCTCCCTAAACTGGGCGCATCCGGATTCACCGGAATCGTAATAAAGGAGACACACCATGCGTAAGACTCTAATTGCTTTGATGTTTGCTGCAGCCCTGCCAACCGTCGCAATGGCCATGCCTGGTGGCGATGGCCCAATGGGTCCACGTCACGGCGGTGAGCACGGTCGCGGTGACGCCCCTTATAGCCAACTGGACCTGAGCCGCGAACAGCGCCAGCAGATTGGCAAGTTGATGGGCGAACAAATGCACGATCGTAAGCAACTGGTTGAGAAGTACCTGGAAAAACTCCCAGCTGCTGATCAAAAAGCATTGAAAGACGAAATCGCTGCCAAGCATCAGAAAACCCAGAGCGATATTCGTGCCTTGCTCAAACCTGATCAGCAAAAAACCTTCGACGAGATGCAAAAAAAACGCGCTGAACGTCAAGCCGAATGGAAACAGTTCAAGGATTGGAAAGCACAACAGGCTCCAAAAGCGCAATAATCTGCATGTTTGCCAAGCCCAACGGCCCCCAGCCGTTGGGCTTTGGTCGTTTGAATCATCGACTTGTGAGGAACTGCCGTGCGATCACTGTTTTGGCGCATTCTGGCCAGCTTTTGGCTGGCAATAGCCTTGGTCGCAGGGTTATCGATCCTGTTGGGGCACATACTCAATCAGGACGCCTGGATCCTCAGCCGCCATCCCGGGCTCAATAATCTGGCGCAACAGTGGACCGAACGCTTCGAAACCCAAGGCCCCGATGCCGCCCAGGATTTGCTCGAACGGCGCAAACGCCACTATCACATTGACGTACAAGTGCTCAACGAGAGTGGCGACCCTGTCGTAGCAGGCACTTTTCCGCGCCGGGCGGCCGCCTGGGAAGCTCGTCAGGGGCACGGCAAGGAAGAACTGCCCTGGCGCCGCCTGACCGTCGAGTACACCAGCCCGAAGACCGCCGAAACCTATTTGCTGATTTATCGCATTCCTAACCCCGAACTCGACGCCTGGCACCGCAAAAGCCTGATCTGGCCGCTCAGCGCACTGGGGATCGCGCTGGTGGTGCTCACGTTGTTCAGCCTGCTGGTGACGCTGTCGATTACCCGCCCGCTAAGCCGCTTGCGCGTCGCGGTGCATGATCTCGGGCAAACCACCTACCAACAAAACAGCCTGGCGCAACTGGCGTCGCGGCGTGATGAGTTTGGCGTGCTGGCGACTGACTTCAACCGCATGGGCGCCCGTCTGCAGAGTTTGATTGGCAGCCAGCGCCAGCTGCTGCGCGATGTATCCCATGAACTGCGCTCGCCGTTGGCACGGTTGCGCATCGCGCTGGCACTGGCCGAACGTGCTGGCCCCGAAGAACGCGAAAAGCTCTGGCCGCGCCTGACGCGTGAATGCGATCGCCTGGAATCATTGATCAGCGAAATCCTGGCATTGGCCCGGGTAGATGCCGATCAGGCCAGCGCTGAACACATCGAGTTGAACCTGCTGCTCAACGCCGTGCAAAAAGACGCCTCTCTGGCTGCGCCCGAACAACCGGTGCAACTCCATGCCGAGCCCGGTTTAAGCCTCAGTGGCTGGCCGACCATGATCGAACGGGCAGTCGATAACCTGCTGCGCAACGCGCAACGCTTCAACCCGGCGGGGCAGCCTATTGAGCTGACGGCCGTACGCAGTGGCGAACATATTGCCATTGGCGTGCGTGACCACGGGCCGGGCGTGGCTGAAGAATATTTGGCGCAACTGGGCGAGCCGTTTTTCCGCGCACCGGGCCAGACGGCTGCCGGGCATGGATTAGGCTTGGCCATTGCCCGCCGTGCGGCAGAACGCCATGGCGGAAGGTTGGTGCTGGGCAATCACCCTGATGGCGGGTTCATTGCCACGCTGGAGCTGCCATTGGAACCCAACGCCAGCCTTTAGCAAGTTTACAAAAACTGTAGGAGCGAGCTTGTCTCGCGATCTTGTAAAAAGATCAAAAGATCGCGAGACAAGCTCGCTCCTACAAAAGGCATGAGTCCAGACTTACACAGACCACGCCTTGACGAACTCGGCGCTGCTCACTTTCGGCGCAGCGCGCAGTTCATTCTGCGGGGTGCCCAAGTACAGGAACGCAACCACTTCTTCGCCATTGGTCAGACCCAGACCTTCGGCCACATGGGTGTTATACGACAGCTCGCCGGTACGCCATACCGCGCCAATGCCCTGGGCGTAGGCCGCCAGTTCAATCGCGTGCGCTGCGCAGCCCGCAGTAATCAATTGCTCAGACTTGGGCACTTTGAAGTGATCCTGCAAGCGAGCGACTACCACGACCACCAACGGCGCACGCAATGGCATGGCGCGGGCCTTGTCCAGTGCGGCCTGAGTGACTTCGCCGCCCTGCGCCTGCACAGCCTCGGCGAGGATTTCACCCAGTTGATTGCGCGCCTCACCTTCAACCGTCAAAAACCGGTAAGGCCGCAGTTGACCATGGTCCGGCGCGCGCAAGGCCGCCGCAAACAGGACTTCGCGTTGCTCGGCCGACGGCGCAGGGTCCAGCAAGCGCGGAGCAGAAACACGGTTAAGCAAAGCGTCGAGAGCCTCCATTGGCCACCTCCTGAAGAAAATGTGCGGCTATTCTAACGGTATCCACCGAAGGTCTGGCGGTTTACATAACCCGGCCCACAGGTAGAATGGCGCCCCCCTTCACAGCCGAGCTGACTTCATGGCGTTGCCGACCTTACGGATCATCGGTTTTATTATCGGCATCTTTCTGATTACGCTCGCCGTCAGCATGGCCGTGCCGATGCTGACGCTGGTCATTTTTGAGCGCATGAGCGACTTGCCGTCCTTTCTCTGGGCCAGTCTGATCACCTTCGTCGCCGGTCTGGCGCTGGTGATTCCAGGACGCCCGGAGCAAGTGCACCTGCGCCCGCGCGATATGTACCTGCTGACGGTGTCCAGTTGGCTGGTGGTGTGTATTTTCGCCGCGCTGCCATTTTTGCTGACGCAGCACATCAGTTACACCGACTCGTTTTTCGAAAGCATGTCCGGCATCACTGCCACCGGCTCAACCGTGTTAAGTGGCCTGGACACCATGTCACCCGGCATTTTGATGTGGCGTTCGATGCTGCACTGGCTGGGCGGCATCGGCTTTATCGCCATGGCGGTTGCGATTCTGCCCTTGCTGCGAATCGGCGGCATGCGCCTGTTTCAGACCGAATCATCGGATCGTTCCGAAAAAGTCATGCCGCGCTCGCACATGGTGGCGCGCCTGATTGTGGCCACTTATGTCGGCATCACCATCGTCGGCAGTCTGGCGTTCTGGTGGGCAGGCATGAGCGTGTTCGATGCAATCAACCACGCGATGTCAGCGATTTCGACCGGCGGGTTTTCGACCTCCGATCAGTCGCTGGCCAAGTGGACGCAACCGGCGGTGCATTGGGTGGCAATTGCGGTGATGATTCTCGGCAGCTTGCCGTTTACCTTGTACGTCGCCACCTTGCGTGGACATCGCCGAGCGCTGATCAAGGATCAACAGGTGCAAGGCTTGCTCGGGCTGCTGGTAGTGACCTGGATCGTACTCGGCACCTGGTTGTGGTGGACCACAAACATGCCGTGGTGGGATGCTTTCCGCCACGTGGCACTCAACGTGACATCGGTGGTGACCACCACTGGTTTTGCCCTGGGCGACTACAGCCTGTGGGGCAATTTCTCATTGATGCTGTTTTTCTATCTGGGCTTTATCGGCGGCTGTTCGGGCTCGACAGCAGGCGGAATCAAGATTTTCCGCTTTCAAGTCGCCTATATCCTGCTCAAGGCCAACCTTAACCAATTGATTCACCCGCGGGCGGTGATCAAGCAGAAGTACAACGGGCACCGCCTGGACGAAGAAATCGTGCGTTCGATTCTGACGTTTTCGTTCTTCTTTGCTATCACCATCTGCGTGATTGCATTGGCGCTGTCGCTGCTCGGGCTGGACTGGATGACAGCGCTCACCGGCGCCGCCAGCACCGTGTCCGGCGTGGGGCCGGGGCTGGGTGAGATCATCGGGCCATCTGGCAACTTCGCCAGCCTGCCGGATGCCGCCAAGTGGATCCTGTCGGTTGGCATGTTGCTTGGCCGCCTGGAGATCATTACCGTGTTCGTATTGTGTATTCCGGCGTTTTGGCGGCACTGATTTAAATCGACACGCCCTGCTGACTGTGTGAGCGCTTGCTCGCTCACACAGCGATTGGTACAGACATTCAAGAGGTCACCATGGGCCAAATTCTGTCACTGCGTCATTACCGTCACGAGGTGATTGCGCACAGCCATGAGCACGCGCAAGTGGTGATCAGTTTGTCCGGCAAGCTCGACTTCGAGATCGATGGCCGTGCTCGCCAGTTGCGCCAACAACATCTGATCGTGGTGCCCGCAGGCGCGCATCACACCTGCGAGAGTGAGCAAGGCAGCCATTGCCTGGTGCTCGATGTACCAGGCCAGGATTGGCTAGGCGAATCGCTGGGCAGCCATGCCGACGCCAGCCGACGCCTGCTCGACAACACCGGGCATTTAAGCCTCGACACCAAACAGCATCAGTTGGTGAGCTGGCTGGCCAGTAGCCCGGTGAACGACCCCGTGATTGCACGCCAGGGCGCCATTTTGTTGTTGGCCAGCCTGAATAACAGCGCCGCCGAGTCAGTTGCGGCAAAACGCCTGCCGTTTGCCGCGCTAGATGCCTACATCGATCAACATGCTGCCTACCCGCTTCAAGTCGCGGATCTGGCACGTATCGCCGGTTTATCCTGCGCCCGCCTGCACAGTCGCTTTCTCAGTGAATGTGGGTTCACCCCCATGGATTACATCCGCCAGCGCCGCCTGAACAGCGCATTGCAGCTGTTGCGTCACAGCACTCTGGCGGTAGGTGAAGTCGCCAGCCGGGTTGGCTACGCGTCGCAAAGCGCCTTTAGTGCGGCGATGCTCCGCGAATTTGGCGCCTCACCCTCGGCATTGCGCCGCGAGTCTGGCGACAACTGAGACCAGTCTGGCGACAGACAGCTCAGCCGCCCGCACCTTAAACTGAACGCCTTGCCTGTTTCGACTTAAGGATTGCAATGACTCCGCGTACCGCCTTGGGCGCCCTGCATATTGGCGCGTTGATGTTCGGCCTGACCGGCGTGTTCGGCAAACTCGCCGCCGCGTCGGCTTCCATTATTGTGTTTGGCCGCGCCGGGTTCGCGGTGCTGGCCCTCGCCTGCTTTGCTGCACTGGCCAAAGGCACGAGCTGGAAAAAACTGGCGCTGCGCGACGCCCGCAATTTGCTGATCAGCGGTTTGTTGCTGGCTGGGCATTGGGTCAGCTTTTTCGTGGCGGTGAAGATTGCCGGGGTGGCGATTGCGACCCTGGGCTTTGCCAGCTTTCCGGCGTTTACAGTGATTCTGGAAGGGCTGATTTTCCGCGAACGTATCCGTCTTAATGAAGTTGTGCTGGTGGTGCTGGTCAGCGTGGGCCTGATGCTGGTGACCCCAAGCTTTGATCTGGCCAGTCAGGCCACTGAAGGGCTGCTCTGGGCGATTGCCTCCGGCTTGCTGTTCTCACTGTTGTCGCTTAATAACCGGGCCAATGGAGGACGGGTTCCGGCCGTTCAGGCGGCCATGTGGCAAAACGCGGTGGTCGCCTTGTGCCTGCTGCCGTTCGCCGCGCCGGGCCTGAGCGAGGTGCGCCCGCTAGACTGGCTGTGGATCGGCCTGCTGGGTGTGTTCTGCACCGGCGTTGCGCACAGCCTGTTTGTCGCCAGTCTGGCGGTGATCAAGGCCCGCACCGCCGCCGTGGTCTTCGCTCTGGAACCGGTGTATGGCATCACCTTGGCGTGGTTGCTGTTCCACGAAACCCCGACCATGCGCATGCTGCTCGGCGGCGTGCTGATCATCGTCGCGATTGTCGTGTCGAGTCGCATGGCCAGCGGCCCGACGCCTGCTAAAGGGACACTTGATTCAGCGGCTCATTGAGCCCGGTCGTTATGACCAAGGTCGCGCTGCGGGTCAATCTGGTCTCGCACCCGCTGCTTGAGCACCTTGGCCTCCGGAAAGCCGCCATCGGCCTTGCGCTCCCAGATTTGCACTCCGTTGCAGGTAATTCGGAACACCCCGCCAGTCCCCGGCTCTAGCGCAACCTGGCCCAGATCGTCAGCGAAGGTGCTGAGCAGCTCTTGCGCCAGCCACGCAGCGCGGAGCAGCCACTGGCATTGTGTGCAATACGTTATGACAATTTGTGGCTTACTGGCAGACATGTTTCTCAAACTCCTGGAGTGAAAGGCGCCGCTATAATAGCCGCCTTTGTCGCTTGCCCAGAGACTCATGATGCGCCGCCTGCTGATCTGCCTGCTCCTGTGTTTATGCCCATTGGCGCTGTTTGCCGCCGAAAAACCACAGCCGAAAATCGGCCTGGTGTTATCTGGCGGCGCAGCCCGTGGCCTGGCCCACGTCGGCGTGCTCAAAGCGCTGGAAGAACAAGGCATTCACATTGATGCCATCGCGGGCACCAGCATGGGCGCGGTCATCGGGGGTTTGTATGCCTCGGGTTACAAGATCGACGAGCTGGAAAAACTCGCGCTGAGCATCGACTGGCAAGAGGCCTTGTCTGACAGCCCTGCCCGTGAAGACGTACCGTTTCGGCGCAAACAGGATGACCGCGATTTTCTGGTCAGACAAAAGCTCAGTTTTCGCGACGATGGCAGCCTCGGCCTGCCATTGGGGGTGATTCAGGGGCAAAACCTCGCGCTATTGCTCGAAAGCCTGTTGGCCCATAGCAGCGACATTCGCGACTTCGACAAGCTGCCCATCCCGTTCCGCGCGGTGGCGACCGACATTGTCAGTGGCGAGAAAGTTGTGTTTCGCAAAGGTCACTTACCACAGGTCATCCGCGCCAGCATGTCGATCCCGGCGGTGTTTGCGCCGGTCGAAATCAACGGCCAGTTGCTGGTCGATGGCGGCATGGTCGACAACATCCCGGTGGACGTGGCCCGCGAGATGGGCGTCGACCTGGTGATTGTGGTCGACATCGGAACCCCGCTACGCGGGCGCAAGCAACTGAACACCGTATTCGACATTCTTAACCAGTCCATCACCCTGATGACCCGAAGCAACGCCGAGGTACAGCTGGCGTCATTGAAGCCCAACGACATATTGATTCAACCTTCGCTTGCCAGCATTGGCGCGACTGATTTTGGCCGCTCAGAAGAGATCATCAATGCAGGGTATCGCGCCACGCAGATCCTCGAAAAACGGTTGGCAAGCCTGCGCCAGCCCGCCGATGCACAACTGACCAACGCCCGCTCCGCCGAAGAACGGACCCCGGTCATTACGGCGATCAAGATCGAAAATGACTCGAAAATCGATGACTCGGTCATCCGCTATTACATTCGCCAGCCCGTCGGTGAGCCGCTGGACCTGGCCCGCCTGCAACGGGATATGGGCACGCTGTACGGCCTGGATTATTTCGACCAGGTGCAATACCGCGTGGTGCACAAGGGGCCGGATCGAACGCTGGTGATCACCGCCCGAGCCAAGCGCAGCGGCACTGATTACCTGCGGCTGGGGATCAATCTGTCAGACGACATGCGCGGAGACAGTGCGTTTAATCTGGGCGCCAGTTACCGGGTCAACGGCATCAACCGGCTGGGCGCCGAGTGGCTGACGCGGGTGCAGATTGGCGATCAGCAAGAGTTGTACAGCGAGTTCTACCAGCCGCTGGATGCCGGTTCGCGCTACTTTGTCGCGCCGTATATCAACGCCCAGTCACAGAACATCGAAGCCATTCTCGATAACGACCCCATTGCCGAATACCGCTTGGAGCGTTACGGATTTGGCCTGAACCTGGGTCGTCAAATCGGCAACAGCGGTGAGATCCGTGTCGGCGTCGGTGAAGCCTGGGGCGAAGCCAATGTACGAATTGGCGAACGTGATTTGCCGAGCGCCAGCTTCAATGAAGGCTTCTACGACGTGAAATATTCATTCGACTCATTGGATAACGTCTACTTCCCGCACTCCGGTGAAGACATCAGCCTGAGCATGCGCCAATTTGAACCTGGGCTTGGCTCGGATGAGCGTTATCGCCAATGGGAGTTCAATCTGGACAAGGCCTTGAGCTCAGGTCCGAACACTTGGATTTTGGGCGGGCGTTATGGGCGAACGCTGGATCAGGCCAACATCGTCACGTCGAGTTTCTTGCTCGGCGGTGCGCGGCAGTTGTCGGGGTTCAGGCAGGACTCGATTTCGGGGCAGAACATCAGCCTGATGCGTGCCGTGTACTACCGCCGCCTGACGCCGCGCTCGTACTTGCCGTTTGATTTCCCGCTGTATGCCGGTGCGTCACTGGAACGTGGCCGCGCCTGGAACAACGACAACGAATTCGACAGCGGCTATATCAATGCAGCGAGCCTGTTTATCGGCTTTGACACACCGCTGGGCCCGCTGAATTTCAGCTATGGCGTTAACACGGACAATCAGAAGGCGTTGTATTTGAACCTGGGGCAGACGTTTTAAGCTCTGTAGGAGCGAACTTGCCTCGTGATCTTTTGCTTTTAAAGATCAAAAGATCGCGAGGCAAGCTCGCTCCTACAGATACAGGCAAGGCGGGTTAATTCTTTTCGAGGTTTTCCAGGATTTGCTTGTGCACGCGCATGCAGATGCGCTGCTCTTCTTCATCAACACCGACAAACAGCTCTTGGCGCAGCGCGGTGGCAATGGCCTCGATCTGTTCGATCAAAGGCCGTGCAGAATCACTTAATACGATTTTCTTGGCCCGGCGATCTTCAGCCACCGCATGCCGTTTTACCAGGCCTTGCGCTTCAAGGCTGTCGAGCAAGCGAGCCAGGGTCGGCCCTTCTACACCCACGCTTTGTGCCAGCTCGCGTTGAGTCGGCACAGTGTCAAATCGTGCCAAATGCAGCAGCACCAGCCAGCGCGCTTGTGACAAGCCGAGGCCGGCCAGGCGTCGATCCAGTTCAGCACGCCAGCCACGGGACATATGGGCCAGTTGCATACCAAAACGGTGTTGATCGGTTAACGGCATAAAAAACTCAACGGTTAGACTGAAATAGAGTGAAACTAATTGTTAGTCAGCTAAGCATGGAGCTTGCTCATAGGCAAGGCCTGTAAGTCAATCAAATCGTTACATATCGATAACCGTTACATCTCAAACTCAGATTGTAGAGCCGCACGCACGCAGTACAACACGCCTTCGGGCACCCGCCCCTTGAACTGTTCGGCAATGCTGGCAACGCTTGGTAACTCGCCTTCGCCATCCAGGAACGCGTCCTGCACTTCTTCCATCAGTTCTTCGGGCAAGTCCAGGGCCTGCTCCAGCGACAACTCCTGACGGCCAATGGCTTCTGCGAGCATCGTGTAGACGTTCTTTTCAGAGCATTGCAACTGCCCGGAAATTTGCAGCGGGGTCATCCCGGCGCGCGCCAGGCTGATCAGTTCGTGACGAATGTCCGCAACCACTTTCGGGGTATCGGCCTGCCCGCCCAACACATCGAGGAACGCCTCGCCGTAGCGCTCCAGCTTGCGCGCACCAATACCGCTGACCTTGGCCATATCGGACAACGACGTTGGCTGACTGCGCAGCATTTCGAGCAAGGTCGAGTCGGGGAAGATGACGTAAGGCGGCACGCCGTGCTCTTCGGCCAGCTTGCGCCGCAACGCACGCAAGGCCTCCCACTGTTCGCGCTCGTCGCCGCGAACCAATTGGCTCGCAGGGCTGGCAGAGCTGCTTTTGACCGAGGTTTGCGGCTTGAGCTCGCGACGCAGTTCCAGTGTCACTTCACCGCGCAGCAAGGGCCTGCAGGTGTCGCTCAAACGCAACCCGCCATAGCCTTCGATATCAATATCAGCCAGGCCACGGGCCACCAATTGACGGAACAACGTGCGCCATTCACCTTCGGCACGGGCTTTGCCAACACCGAACACCGCCAAATGCTGATGCCCCATGCTGCGGATTTTTTCGTTCTCGCGGCCCAGCAACACGTCGATCAAGTGCCCGGTACCATATCGCTGGCCCGTTCGGTAGATGGCTGACAACGCCTGACGCGCAGGCTCGGTGGCGTCCCAGGTTTGCACGCCGTCGACGCAGTTGTCGCAATGCCCGCAAGGCTGGGGCATGTCTTCATCAAAATAGGCGAGCAAAGTCTGACGACGGCAGCGGGTCTCTTCGCACAGAGCCAACATCGCGTCGAGCTTATGGTGCTCCAGACGCTTATGGCGCTCATCGCCTTCAGAGTTTTGCAGCATTTGCTTGAGCATCACCACGTCTTGCAGGCCGTAAGCCATCCACGCATCGGCCGGCAAACCATCACGGCCTGCACGGCCGGTTTCCTGGTAATAGGCCTCAAGGGATTTGGGCAGGTCCAGGTGGGCCACGAAGCGCACGTTGGATTTGTCGATGCCCATGCCGAACGCGATGGTTGCGACCATGATCAGCCCTTCCTCGTTGAGGAAGCGCTTTTGGTTGGCGGCGCGCGTCTCGCTGGGTAAGCCCGCGTGATACGGCAGGGCAGGAAAACCTTGATCGCAGAGGAACTGCGCCACTTCGTCGACTTTTTTACGCGACAGGCAATAGACGATGCCCGCATCGCTGCGCCGCTCAGAGAGAAACGCCAGCAACTGCTTGCGCGGCTGCTCTTTGGGCACAATGCGGTAAAAAATATTCGGCCGGTCAAAGCTCGATAAAAAACGCTCCGCATCCTGCAGATGCAGGCGGGTAACGATTTCTTCGCGGGTCCGCTTGTCGGCCGTGGCGGTCAGGGCAATACGCGGCACATGCGGAAACATTTCGGCCAGTTGGCCCAATTGCAGGTATTCCGGACGGAAGTCGTGCCCCCACTGCGACACGCAATGCGCTTCATCAATGGCAAACAGGGCGATGTCCAGGCCCTGCAGAAACGCCATCATGCGCGGCTGCACCAAGCGCTCAGGCGCCAGGTAGAGCATTTTGACTTCGCCACGCTTGATCCGGCTGGCCAGGTCACGTTGTTGTTCCGCGCTCAGCGTCGAGTTCAGGGCGGCAGCAGCCACCCCCAGCTCTTCGAGCGTGGCAACCTGATCATCCATCAGGGCGATCAGCGGCGAGACCACCACCGCCAGGCCATCCCGCAGCAAGGCAGGCACCTGAAAGCACAAGGACTTGCCGCCGCCGGTGGGCATCAGCACCAAAGCGTCGCCACCACTGGCCACGCGCTCAATAATGTCACCTTGTCGACCACGGAAACTGTCGTAGCCGAAGATGTCTTTGAGTACGCGTTGAGCCTGTTCGAGCATAGAAACTCCAGAAATCGCCGAAACACCCCTGCGCCAGCGGGATCAGGCGCGGCCTCAAGCGTCTGAAAAAGCTCGGGCGCAGGGCGCTGGATCCGCTGCATGAACCGCAGGGCATCACAAAACGCGGCAGTATACCCGAGCACTCCCTCGCGCAGGGCGCTGTGATTGCAGTGCCGATCGCCGGGAAGTGATGGCAAATGTGCCCTGCGACTGGCTTGGAGGCTCAAGAAAGCCTAGAATTCGGTATTGTTTATTTTCTAGGTAGTCCTTTAATGTCCTTCGCTGAGCAACTAACCCGCCTGCAAGTCTTCCTCGACGCTGACGAGCTGCATGACGAGGCGCTGGACTACGTAGCCACTCACGGCTTCCTGACAGCCCTTTCCATCTGCTCCGAAGCAGTCCCTGATCGCGAATGGATTGATGCGATCTTCTCCGAAGCCCCGAATTACAAGGACGACGCCCAGCGCGCCGAGATCGAAGGCACCCTGATTCAACTCAAGGCGCATATCGCTCGCCAACTGGCTTCGGACGAAGAATTCGAACTGCCTTGTGATCTGGATCTGGGCGAAGAGCCAGACGATTCTGATTTGCGCGGCTGGTGCATCGGTTTCATGGAAGGCGTATTCCTGCGCGAAGCCGCCTGGTTCGAAACTGCCGAAGAAGAAGTCAGCGAAATGCTGCTGCCGATCATGGTGGGTTCGGGTCTGTTCGACGACCAGCCTGAATTCGCCGACATCGCTACAGACGCCAACCTGATGGACGACATGATCGTGCAGATCCCGGAAGCCCTGACTGCTTTGTACCTGCTGTGCAACGCACCTGACGAAAAACCGGCCATCCTCAAGCCGCGTCATCACTGATTCAGTGACTCAACCCCCTTTCAACAGCCGTTCGCGGCTGTTGCGCTATGTGCTGTTTGCCATTGGCTGGCTAAGCGTGGCGCTGGGGGTTATCGGCATCTTCCTGCCGGTTTTACCGACTACTCCCTTTCTGTTATTGGCTGCCGCCTGCTTTGCGCGCAGTTCCCCGCGCTTTTACCAATGGCTGGTCGAGCACCCTCGGCTGGGGCCATGGATTCGAGACTATCTGGACGGCAACGGCATTCCGCTCAAGGGCAAAGTCTATGCCATTGGGTTGATGTGGTTGAGCATTGGCGTGTCTTGCTACCTGGTGCCGCTGCCCTGGGCACGCGGCTTTATGCTGACCAGCGCAGTGCTGGTCAGCATTTACATCCTGCGGCAGAAAACCCTGGAAAAACGTTGAGCCGAACAGAGGACCTGTAGGAGCGAGCTTGCTCGCGATCTTTTGATCTTTAAAAGCTCGCGAGCAAGCTCGCTCCTACAGAGATTTCATGTTTTCTTAAGGTTATCGCCATGATTGCGCTGATAAGTCTCAGCGCCCATGGCTTGTATTTGCCCTTCGATCAGCGCTTCAAACGGGCGCAGTAAAGGCGCGAATGAAGCGGGCGTTTCGAGAATTTCCAGCGCCTGCACGATGGCTTCCAGCGTCGACAAGGCACCCGGCCCAGGGGCTTTGCGCAGCCGATAACGCGACTGTGCACCTTCGGGCAAGCTCACGCGGGGCAATTGCGCCAGCAATGGATTGAGGTGCTGCAGCTTGCGCGCTTTGCGCCATGTGCCGTCCGGCACCACCAGCAACACTGCTTGATCCGCCGCGATGCCCGGCTGGAGCAATTGCGCGCCCTCCCCCGGAAACAACAAGCACGCCTGATACCCCGGAGGGCTGAGTAAAGTTGGCAGATCCTCAAACACTTCGCCTACCCGCAACTCAGCATTGGTTAGCCCCAAAGCCGCCAGGCGCGCGGTGTTCAGCGCATGGTTGACCTCACTCGGATGCTGTAACAGCAAGACACGGGTGCGGCTGTCCAGTTGCGGGATCAAATGGCACAGGCAGTGCGTTTGCGGGCGCAAGCAGCGAGGGCATTGGGCTCGGGACATAGAGATAAAGCTCTCGTTCAGGGTTGATTGAGCTGCGCTTTGAGCAGGTCACGGAAGGTTTGGATCAGCGGTTCTCGACTACGGCCACGGCGCACGATCAGTGAAAACGGTGCCTGATAACCAAAGGTCGCAGGCAACAGCACGCGCAAGTCACCCTTTTCGACCCACGGCTCGGCGTAATGCTCGGGCAAGTAGCCAATATAAGCACCCGACAGCACCAGAATCAGTTGCGCCTCCATGCTGTCGACGGTCGCCGCACTGTGTTTGAAGCCGTGCCGCGCCAGTTCGGCCTGGCTCCAATAACCACGTCCGACCATGCGCTGCTGAGTGATCACCGGCTCGGGAATCCGCCGCTCGCTGAACAAAGGGTGCCGCGTACTGCAATACAACCAGTGCTGTTCGCGATACAGCGGCTGATAGACCAGACCGCTCATGCGCGTAGAACACGAGCCGATGGCCAGGTCCAAGCGATTGTCTTGCACTCCCAGCTGCAATTCGTAGGGACTCATGACTGACAAATGCAGGTGCACGGCCGGGTGTTGCTGGCTGTAAGCGCCGATGGCCTCGGCCAAGGGCAAGGCCTTATCGCTGACGGTGGAGTCGATGACCCCCAGATTGAGAGTGCCGCGCAATTCGCCCTTGAGCGCTGCGGCGTATTGCTCAAAACCTTCCAGTTCGCCTAACAGGCGCAAGGTTTCCTGATGAAACAGCTCACCTTTGCTGGTCAGGGTGAACCCGCCTCGGCCGCGGTGGCACAGCACCAGCCCCAGATTGGACTCAAGCTGGCTCATGTAGGTGCTGATGGCTGACGTCGACAGGTTGAGCGCCTGCTGCGCATTGGCGAAACCCTGATGCCTGACCACGCTGGCAAAGATTCGTAATAGTTTTAGATCGGGTAAAGCGTTGGCCATTGATAACTCACTTACCACCGTGGGAGCGGGCTTGCTCGCGATGCAGGCGACTCGGTTTAAACCTATTACGTGGTGATGCTATCGCGAGCAAGCCCGCTCCCACAGGAGATCTCTATTATTTTTAATAACCGGAGTCTAACCTCTCACACCCTCGTTAGTTTAGAAAAACCTGAACTAAGTATTTGCCCATAGGGATTCTTCCCGTCGCGCACCTTTCGCAGAATCGGCCGCAATAACCACAACAAACGACGAGGCCTATCCCGTGGATAAAATTCTTCATCAACCACTGGGCGGTAATGAAATGCCGCGCTTCGCCGGCATCGCCACCATGATGCGCCTGCCGCACCTGCAATCGGCTGCTGGCCTGGACGCCGCCTTTATTGGCGTGCCTCTGGACATCGGCACGTCATTGCGCGCCGGCACCCGTTTCGGTCCCCGCGAGATCCGCGCCGAGTCGGTGATGATCCGCCCTTACAACATGGCCACAGGCGCTGCGCCTTTTGACTCGCTGTCGGTTGCCGACATCGGCGATGTGGCAATCAATACCTTCAACCTGCTGGACGCCGTGCGCATCATCGAAGAGGCCTACGACGAAATCCTTGAGCACAACGTGATCCCGTTAACCTTGGGCGGAGATCACACCATCACCCTGCCGATCTTGCGGGCGATTCATAAAAAGCACGGCAAAGTCGGCCTGGTGCATATCGATGCGCACGCTGATGTGAACGATCACATGTTTGGCGAAAAAATCGCCCACGGCACCACGTTCCGCCGCGCCGTAGAAGAAGGCCTGCTCGACTGTGACCGGGTCGTGCAAATCGGCCTGCGTGCCCAAGGCTATACCGCTGAAGACTTCAACTGGAGCCGCAAACAAGGTTTCCGCGTGGTTCAGGCCGAAGAGTGCTGGCACAAATCCCTGGCCCCGCTAATGGCCGAAGTGCGTGAGAAAGTCGGTGATGGCCCGGTCTACCTGAGCTTTGACATCGACGGCATCGACCCTGCATGGGCCCCCGGCACCGGCACTCCGGAAATCGGCGGACTGACCACCATTCAAGCCATTGAGGTAATTCGCGGCTGCCAGGGCCTCGACCTGATCGGTTGCGATCTGGTAGAAGTCTCGCCGCCGTACGACACCACCGGCAACACCTCGTTGCTGGGCGCAAACCTGCTCTACGAAATGCTCTGTGTGTTGCCTGGCGTAGCCCATCGCTGAGGCCCGATCATGAGCGCACACGATGAGGTTTCAAGCGCTGCCGCCGATCTGGTGTCAGCCTTCGCCCGTAATGACCGCGAGGCTTATTTCGGCGCCTTCAGCGCAGATGCCAGCTTTGTGTTTTACACCTTGCCCCAACCGCTGCTGAGTCGCGATGCCTACCAGGCGCTGTGGGACAGCTGGCGGCAGGAGGAAGGGTTCGAGGTGCTCTCGTGCACCTCGAGCAACGCCTTTGTCAGCCTGCAAGGTGACGTGGCGATTTTTGTGCATGACGTGGCCACCGAGCTGCGCATGCAAGGGGAGCAATTCTTTAGCCAGGAGCGCGAGACCATTGTCTTCAAGAGACAACAGTCTGGCACACAAGAACAAAAAGGCCTGTGGCTGGCCTGTCACGAACATTTATCCGCTATGCCGGAAGGGCTGCCGCCCCCTTAGCCAATGTGATCGGAGATGATCATGAATAATAAAAATAACCCAAATAATGTGCGTCAAATTGAAACCCACGGCGTCGAACAGATTCCGGATAACGAGCGCAGTGCCAGACCCAGCGATTTGTTTCGACTGATTTTCGGCGGCGCCAATACCTTTGCCACTGCAGTGCTGGGCAGTTTTCCGGTGCTGTTTGGCTTGTCGTTCCAGGCCGGCGCCTGGGCCATTGTGCTCGGCGTGCTGCTGGGCTCCGTGATCCTGGCACCGATGGGCCTGTTCGGCCCCATCAATGGCACCAGTAACGCGGTGTCTTCGGGGGCGCACTTTGGTGTGCACGGACGCATTGTCGGTTCGTTTCTTTCGCTGCTCACTGCAATCGCCTTCTTCTCACTGTCGGTGTGGAGTTCGGGTGATGCGTTGATCGGCGGCGCCAAACGGATGGTAGGCCTTCCAGAAACCGACCTGAGCCTGGGCCTGGCCTACGGCGTGTTCGCGATTCTGGTCCTGACGGTGTGCATCTACGGCTTCCGCTTCATGCTGTGGGTCAACCGGATTGCCGTATGGGCCGCCAGCGGGCTGTTTCTGCTGGGCATTTTCGCCTTTGCACCAACGTTCGACAGCCATTTCGCGGGCACTGTGGCGATGGGCCAAACCGGTTTCTGGGCCGCCTTTATCGGTGCCGCGCTGGTGGCGATGAGCAACCCGATCTCCTTCGGCGCGTTCCTCGGTGACTGGTCACGCTACATCCCGCGCAACACCTCGAAACGTAGAATCATGCTGGCGGTGATTGCGGCTCAAATCGCGACCTTGATCCCGTTCCTGTTTGGCCTCGCCACCGCGACCATCGTCGCCAGCAAGGCGCCGGACTATATCGCGGCCAATAACTACGTGGGCGGCCTGCTGGCCGTCGCCCCGAGCTGGTTCTTCCTGCCGGTGTGCCTGATCGCGCTGATCGGCGGCATGTCCACCGGGACCACGTCGCTGTATGGCACCGGCCTGGACTTGTCCAGCGTGTTTCCACGGGTGCTGTCGCGGGTAAAAGCGACATTGCTGATCGGCGTGCTGTCGATTGCCTTCATCTTTATCGGACGCTTCGCGGCGAATCTGGTGCAAAGCGTGTCGACCTTCGCCGTGCTGATCATCACCTGCACCACGCCATGGATGGTGATCATGATCATCGGCCTGATCGTGCGCCGCGGCTTCTATTGCCCGGATGACTTGCAAGTCTTCACCCGTGGCGAAAGTGGCGGCCGTTACTGGTTCAAGCACGGCTGGAACTGGCGCGGTTTGGGCGCCTGGATCCCCAGCGCGCTGGTGGGCCTGTGCTTCGTCAACTTGCCGGGACAGTTCGTCGGGCCGCTGGGTAATCTGGCCGAAGGCATTGATATCAGCTTGCCGGTCACCCTCGGGTTGGCGTCGCTGATGTACCTGGCCCTGCTCAGCCTGTTCCCGGAACCCGCGGCGGTGTTCGCACCCGGCGATCCACGGAGCACGCCCACGACCACAGCCAAAAAACCGGTGATGCCACACATCGCCTGACCGCCTCATAAAAAAAATAATCGGAGACTCGCCATCATGGCTTTAGATCTATTAGTCGTCCTTATCTACGCTGCGGCCATGCTGGTGCTGGGTTACTACGGCATGCGCAAGGCAAAAACCCACGAAGACTATTTGGTTGCCGGACGCAATCTGGGCCCGACGCTGTACATGGGCACCATGGCCGCCACCGTACTCGGCGGCGCGTCGACCGTCGGCACCGTGCGCTTGGGTTATGTGCACGGGATTTCGGGTTTCTGGCTGTGTGCAGCGCTGGGGTGCGGGATCATCGCGCTCAACCTGTTTCTGGCCAAGCCGCTGCTCAAGCTGAAAATCTTCACCGTGACGCAAGTGCTGGAGAAGCGTTACAACCCGATGGCCCGCCAGGCCAGCGCCGTGATCATGCTGGCTTATGCCCTGATGATCGGCGTGACCTCGATTCTGGCCATCGGCACGGTGCTTGAAGTGCTGTTCGGGCTGCCGTTCTGGGTGTCGGTGCTGCTGGGCGGCGGCGTGGTCGTGGTGTATTCGACCATTGGCGGTATGTGGTCGCTGACCCTGACCGACATCGTGCAGTTTGTAATCAAGACCGTAGGCCTGATGTTCGTCCTGCTGCCAATTTGCCTGTACCGCGTCGGCGGCTGGTATGAATTGGTGAGCAAGCTGCCAGCGTCGGACTTCAGCTTCACCAGCATCGGCTGGGACACGATCACCACCTACTTCATGATTTACTTTTTCGGAATTCTGATCGGCCAGGACATTTGGCAACGGGTATTTACCGCCAAAACAGCCAAGGTGGCCAAGTACGCCGGTACGTTCGCGGGCTTCTACTGCATTTTGTACGGCCTGACCTGCGCCCTGATCGGCATGGCTGCCCATGTGCTGATCCCGGACCTGGACAACGTCAACAACGCGTTTGCAGCCATCGTTAAAGTGTCGCTGCCAGACGGTATTCGCGGGCTGGTGATTGCAGCGGCCCTGGCGGCCATGATGTCGACCGCCAGTGCAGGTTTGCTCGCAGCCTCCACCGTATTGACCGAAGACCTGCTGCCCAAGCTGCGCGGCGGCAAACAATCGAGCCTGAAGATCAACCGCATCTTCACCCTGTTCACTGGCTTTGCCGTGCTGGCCATCGCACTGGTGGTCAACGATGTGATCAGCGCCCTCACCCTCGCCTACAACCTGTTGGTTGGCGGCATGCTGGTGCCATTGATCGGGGCGATTTACTGGAAGCGCGCCACAACCGCAGGCGCCATTAGCAGCATGAGCCTGGGCTTTATCACTGCATTGGTCTTTATGATCAAGGACGGTCTGGACGCCAACACACCCATCTACTACAGCTTGGGCATAGCGCTTGTGAGCTTTATCGTGGTCAGCCTGCTGGATCGGCGCCCCGCCACATTGGCCAGCGTCGCCTGATACACGCTTTCTTCAGGGGCACGACGTCGGAGGTCGTGCCCCTTTTTTCAGAACGTCAACGCTGTACCGGCCACACCCTCGGGGCAAAACTTTCGTACAAGCCCCACTGCAAGTTCCCGCCTTTCATAGCGCTTCATTCACAGCGTCCATTTCATTGAGCACAACTACGCTTGAAACAGTGGCAACAAGGGATGTTGCTGCACACCTTAAGAACTTCTTAATTAAATGGACTTAGCCCTATGACTATTTTTGGAAAAAAATTGAGCGCTGCTGTGATCGCGAGCGCGCTGGCATGCAGTGCCACCCAAGCTCAAGCCGATGTCACCACGTTGACATTCGAGATCATCAATAAAACCTCAGGACCGATCATCCTCAACAGTTCCCGCTGGGACAAGGCGCTGGCTGAACCTGGCTTTTTTGATGTAGACCCGCTCAGCGAACATTCTTTCGAGGCGAACTATAGAACCAACTTCGGCTACCCAAGAAAAACCCCCGCAACGTTGCGTGAGGTTATTTCTTACGCCTGGGGAAATCGCGAATGTACGTTCACTACCGAGCTGAGAGTTACCCAATCATTCGGCCTGCTGCGCCCGACAGTCACAGCTGTACGATCAGCCAGCGCAACGTCGACGGGAGTTGAGGATGTCATGTGCCATGCCCGGGTCACCGAAAAAACAGACGATGTTCCGCTGAACTACAGCGTACAGTTTTCAATGGGCTGATCGGACTGAGTGCTAGGGTCTGTACGAAATGTTTTCGAGCGAAGGTCAGGCAAGGCGAAAACAGGCGAGGAAGCGGAGTTTACGGGTTGTAAATGAGCATTCCGAGCCTGTTTTCAATGCTGCATAACCGAGCGTAGATACATTTCGTACAGACCTAGTGGCACACCTTCAGGCTGCTCTTATCAGTCAGGTGCACAACCATGGACCTGACCTCCTCTCGGCAAGTCAAGTACCAGACACAAAGAGCAGCCAGTCGGCGTACGGGGCAATCGCGGCCTCAGCGGCGGCGTTGCGGGCGGCGACGTGGATCTTCGACCGGAATCGGTACCGGTTGCAGAGGCGGTTCGATCAGGCCCAATGCAACGCCAACGTCATGTAGCCAAGTTTTCAGTTTGTCTTTCATATTTCCCCCTTGGGGCCACTCTGGCGACAGGATTCTGTGGTCGCTTCGTACAGATAATAGTCCTAAGTCCTACAAGATGCTTGCTTAAGGTCAATGAACTTTAGGCTAATTCCACCCCCTTGTTGACTCACGCCAATGCCAATCGTTGCGCTGCATTAGCCGTGTTTTTAAGCGACGACGTCTGCTGCAGCTCTATCCACGCATTCAAGTTGGCGCCCAGCATGCCTTTTCGCCACATCAACCACGTAGTGGCAGTGGCAAAAGGTTGTTTCAAAGGATGTACACCGACACTTTCACGCCCCGGCAAACTGGCCAGCATCGAGGCGGGCATCAACGCCACACCCGACCCGGCGACCACACAGGCCAGCATGCCCTGATAGGACTCGATCTCCATGACTCGGCCCATGCTCGCCCGATCACTGGCGTACCAGGCTTCAAGCCGCGCCCGGTAGGAGCAGCCTTGGCGGAAAGCAAACACTTCGCGCCCTTGCACGTCCTGAGCCCGGGTAATCGGCGGGTGATCCAGATCGCTGATCAGCACCAGTTGCTCTTCACAAAACTCGACGCCATCCAGACCGGCCAACTCCAGCGGGCCGTCCACCAGCGCGGCGTCCAGATGCCCGGTCAATAAGCCTTCGAGCAATTCACCGCTCGGTGCCGATTGCACGTGCAGGTTCACCGCCGGGTAGGTGCGGTGGTAATTCGCCAACAAACTGGGCAAATGGATCGCGGCGGTGCTGTACATGGTGCCGAGGGTGAATTTGCCGGACGGCACTCCGCCCTGCACCGCGCTCAAGGCTTCATCGCGCAAAGCAAACAAACGAGCGGTGTAATCGAGCAACACTTTGCCCGCAGGTGACAATTGCAGACGTTGGCGCTCACGCATGAACAGCTCGACACCCATTTGTTCTTCCAACTGCTTGAGCCGGGTCGACAGGTTGGATGGCACTCGATGCAGACGTTCAGCCGCACGGGTGATTGAACCTTCTTCGGCCACAGCCTGAAAAATCCGTAATTGGCTGAACTCCACACTATTCTCCAAAACTGAACAAGTTACTCACTATTATTTAATTTTAGAGAAAGTCAATTGCCACTAGCCTGACGGTCATTGTCCCACCGCAGGAATCAGCACCATGTCACCCCTGACCCGCTTACTCGCCAGCTTTATCGCACTCATGATGGCCATGGGTATTGGCCGTTTCTCACTGACCCCGCAACTGCCGCACTTGATCAGCGAGGGCCAGATCGACCTGACCGGCGCCGGTTTGATTGCGGCAGCCAACTACCTGGGGTATTTAATCGGCGCACTGGACGCCATTCGCGCCAAACGCCCGGAGCAAGTGCGTGGCCGCCTGCATGTCGGGTTGTGGCTTTGTGTGCTGCTGACGCTGGTTTCGTACTGGGCCCAAGGTTTTTGGCCGCACTTGCTCCTGCGTTTTGGCGCCGGGGTAGCCAGTGCTTGGGTGATGGTGATGATCACCTCGTTGAGCCAGCAAATCGCCGTTAGCGCCAATCGTCCCCGTCTGGGGGCTCTGGTGTTCGCCGGGCCTGGCGCTGGGGTGGTGTTCACCGGCTTGCTGGCGCTGCTTGCCAATGTATGGGGGCAAAACTCGTCCATGCTATGGCTGATCTACGCCGTCGCAGCCCTACTCATGATGCTGGTGATCATGCCGATCCTGCCGCAATCAAGCGCCCTTGCTCCCCAAGTGCAGGCCGCATCCTCGGGTACTCGCCATCCCGGCATCAGCCGTCTGGGTGCGATTTATGGCTTGTATGGCTTGGGCTACATCATTCCGGCAACGTTTTTGTCGCAAATAGCCAGCGCCCAATTTCACGGCCAATGGCAAGCCGATTTGTTTTGGCCAGCCTTTGGACTGTGCGCGGCGATAGGTGTGGTGCTGATCAGCTTTCATCGCCCCTCGCCCCGGACAACCCGCCTGTGGTTGATGGCGGCGCTATGGGTTCAGGCAGTTGGCGTTCTGGCTTGCTTGCTACCCAGCAGTGCAGGTCTGGCGCTGGGTGTGATCCTGTGCGGCACGCCCTTCCTGGCCTGCATGCCGCTGGTGATGCAAAGCTCAAGAGATATTGCGCCCCATGCCACCCAGCGCAACGCCGCCTTACTGACTGCCTGTTTTGCCGTAGGTCAGCTGTGCGGCCCGTTGCTGGCGGCCCTCAGCAGTCACTTCAGCGGTAGCCTGCACCCGGCGCTGATCATCGCCGCCAGCGGGTTGCTGCTGGCCGGGGTGCTGGCCTTGCAGTTGATTAATTTTGCAGCAGTGCACGCACCTTGCGACGTACCCACTGCTCCGCGCTGACAAACGTGATGCCGAGCAACACCAGCACCGAGCCCACGGCGAAGTTGAAACTCAAGGGCTCGTCCAGCAACAAGACGCCGAAAGTCACCCCAAACAGGGGTGTCATAAACGAAAACACCGCCAGATTGGAGGCCAGATAACGCTTGAGCAGCCAGAACCACACCAGGTAACTGAAGAACGACACCACCAGCCCTTGAAACAACACGCTGCCCACGGCTACTGGCGTCAGGTTGAAATGAGTGATTTGCCCGCTGAAAAGAGCAATCACCAGCAGCCCGACGAAACCAACGATCAATTGGTAAAACAGGGTCAGCGTGACGGGGGCTTCAGACAGTCTGGACCCGCGTATCACCACAGTCGTGACGCCCCAGGCCATGCCCGCAAGGATTCCGTAGATATCACCCAGCAACATGTCGCGGTCCATGTCGGCAAACGAAATGCCGCCAGCAAAGGAGAAGGCAATCCCCAGAAACGCGAGGAAGATCCCTAGCCATTGCAACGGCCGCAGGCGTTCACTGGGCAACAGCCAGTTCACCCCAAGCGCGGTAAAAATAGGCGCGGTGTAAAGGAACACCGACATATGCGCCGCGGTGGTCAGTTGCAGGCCCTCGGCGATAAAGAAGAACTCCAGACCGAACAGAGCGCCTGCCAGCAAGCCGCCGCGCCAGGTATTCGGCACCTGGCTCCAGCCGCCCTTCCAGCAGATCAGCAGGCCCACCAGCAACGCCGAAATACCGGAGCGGGCGGCGGCCTGCAGGACCGGCGACATGTCGGGTGCTGCGACTTTGATCATCACCTGTTGCACGCCCCAGATCAGGCACAGACCCAACATGACTTGCAGTGCGAAAGCATCCGTTGCTCGCCGCGAAACACTCATAGCTACACCTAAAAGATCAAAGACAGCGCAGAAAAGGACGTGTCATAAAGGAATGAATCAGGCCGCCAGCTTGCGTGACGCCCAATAGCCCGACAACGATGCCAGACACGTCAACAGCGCGCCCCAGGCCATGTCCATCAAGGCCAACTGGGCAGACCAGCCTTGCAGGGTCGCCCAGTTGCTCAAGTCGTATGTGCCATAAGCAACCAGCCCAAAGAAGGCGCCCATCAGCGCGGCTCTGCGGGCACTGCCGCGAGCCAGGGCGGGTAATACAACGAAGCACACCACGCCCAGCACATACAGCAGGTAGAACGCCGTCGCGGGGCCCCACTCGGGTTGAGCCAGCATCAACGTACCCAACAGTTCTTTATAGGTAGAACTCATGAGCACGCCCAGCCAAAGGCCGTCGAGTACCAGAAAAGCCAGCAACGCACCGACATACGCCCACACTACTTTCCTCATGCCACACACCCTTTTGGCCGTTGTTATTATTTGAAATTGCTCTGACGCCTAAGGTTACACGAGCACTCCACCCCTTGTGGGAGCCGGGCAAGCCCTGATTCCAATCAATTAAGCGAACACTGTTTCAAATATAACGAAAAACCTGTGGAGGCGTGGCTTGCCAGCGGTGCAGGCGCTGCGGTTTTTCTGTTAAACCGCACGCGATTTCATCGCGGGCAAGCCCACTCCCACAGGGGATATGTCGAGCCTGCCAGAGTCACGCAGGCCGCAATCACTCATGTATTTTTCGATTACCGTTGGCTCAGACCAGTTCGATGCGGTCCGGGTGGATCGCAATCTTGCCTTCTTTATACAGCGCGCCAATGGCTTTTTTAAAGTTGCCCTTACTGACACCAAACAGGCTGCTGATCAGCTCCGGAGCACTTTTATCACTGACCGGCAGCACGCCATTGTTTTCACGCAACTTGCTGAGGATCTTCGAGTTTAGGCTGCTGGCAGCTTCCTGACCCACCGGTTGCAGGCTCAGGCTGATCTTGCCGTCAGCGCGAACTTCCTTGATGAAGCCTTTTTCTTGCTTGCCCGCACGCAGAAACTTGAACACTTCGTTTTTGTGAATCAAACCCCAGTGCTTGTTGTTGATCACGGCTTTAAAGCCCATGTCTGTGGCTTCAGCCACCAACAGATCAACTTCCTGACCGACCTGATAATTGGCCGGGGTTTTGTCCAGGTAACGGTCCAGGCGGGCCGTGGCGGTGATGCGACGCGTGTGCTTGTCGAGGTAGACGTGCACCACTGCATATTCGCCGGCGGTCATCTGGCGTTTTTCTTCGGAGTACGGCAATAGCAAATCTTTCGGCAGGCCCCAATCAAGGAATACACCGATGCTATTAACTTCGACGACTTTAAGACTGGCAAACTCACCGACCTGAACTTTGGGTTTTTCAGTGGTGGCAATTAACTTGTCAGCGCTGTCCAAATAAACAAATACATTGAGCCAGTCTTCATCTTCACTGGGAATATCTTTGGGTATATAACGATTGGGCAACAGAATTTCGCCGTCAGCCCCGCCATCTAAATACAAACCGAAGTTTGTATGTTTCACCACTTGCAAACTGTTGTAGCGACCGATTAAAGCCATGTCCAATACCCTCATTACGTGGGCAGCATTCTACCCGAGTTTAGAAGACTGAATTGGAGCGCCGCAGCCCGACGTCCACATTTTTTGCAAAAGGCCTGATTTATCAGGATTTTTTGCAGCGCCCCAAACACCATTCGTCAGCCGGAGGTATGCCTCAGACCGCGCAAAGGACCTCAAATCACCCACAGGGTTGTGAATTAAAACAGCGAGTTAGCGGGTTATTGCGCTGTTGTTTATGTTCATGAATATGCCTCCCTGTTTATTTTAGGAAGATATTTAACAAGCAATTGTCAAGTATTTCAGGTACTATCGCTGGCCAAGTTATTTTCTACAGGTCAATAGCCGCCATGCGTGTAAAAGCATCCGCCAGCAAAGCAAAGCCAGCTCCCGCTGTTGAAACCAGTGATTCAATCAATGCGCAAATTGCCGCATTCTTGAAGTCCGGTGGCGAGATCCAGCAAATTGATAAAGGCGTCAGCGGCCAAACTTTCGGCCCGTCCAAGCAAATCACGCTGGGCAAAAAGTAATACCCCCTCCGCATTATCTGGTCCTAGTGCGCTTTGCCTTCCCAAAGCGCCAGGCCCCTCGCTTTACCCTTCAAATCGATAAATCGACGAACGGTACTCACCTACCGGCATTCATCCGTATTCTTAAACCCCTCTAGATCAAGCCTTCGAGCCAATCACTGCATCCAGCTGTCAAGGGAGTGAACCATGCTCACACGGGCTTTACTGCTCACCGGGACATTGCTGTCCAGCGCAGTTGCGAATGCGCAGGTGTTCTCGCGTGAGCTAGGCGATTTCGACCTCAAGCTGGGCACCCAGCCGAGCCGCAGCATGGCGCAGGGCCTGGTCAAGCCCACCAGCCCCGGTTCGACCTTTCATGGAGGTCTGGACCTGACGCATGACAGCGGCTGGTACATCGGCCAATGGGCACCCACCATGGGGATCAAGCCTGGCAGCAACCTCGAAGTCGACTCCTACCTGGGGTACAAACACCCTTTCGACAAGACCCTGAGCTACGAATTGGGGATGATTCATTACAGCTACCCCAAGGTCAGGCCTATGGACAGCCAGCAGTTTTATGCCGGCCTCACCCTGCTAGGCACTCGTTTGGGTGCAGCCTTCAGTAATGATCCCGACCGGCGCGACAGCACTGTATTTGCAGACCTTGGCGTCAATCGGCCCTTCGGCATCGGCGTCAGCATGAAATACACCAGCCACCAATTGGGCACACCCGTGTCCATTGCCGAGGGCGGCAGCGTACGCGCTTTCAATGATTGGTCGATCACCTTCTCGCGGCCCTGGATGGGCATAGACCTGAACGTGATCTACAGCGACTCCAGCCTCGACGGGGGTGAATGTTCTGCCTATTCAGGGCAAAACGCACAGTGCGATGGCTTGTTGACGTTCAAGGCTGAACGCACGTTTTATTGAGGGGAAACGCAAAGCAGGCCTTGCAGGAGCGAGCTTGCCTCGCGATCTTTTGATCTGTTAAAAGATCACGAGGCAATCGAACGGCGACCGGCTGCTCCTACAATGAAAAGCGGGCTTTACTCAGCCGCTGGTGCTTCTGGCTTGCGGCGCTTGAGCGGCGCCATGCCATCTTTGCTGACCAGCGACAGGGCGTCGGTCTTAGGACGGTTAGCGATCTTGCGCTTGGTCGGAGCCTTGGCGCCTGACTTCTTCTTGACGCCCTTGGCGTCGGTCTTTTTCTTCTTCACACCAACCGCTTTGCCGGAGGCCTTGACGTTTTTCGGTCCGCCGTAGGTGCCTTTGACTTCCTTGATGGTGCGGCGCTCGAAGCTTTGCTTCAGGTAGCGCTCAATGCTGGACATCAGGTTCCAGTCACCGTGGCAGATCAGCGAGATCGCCAGACCTTCGTTGCCGGCACGGCCGGTACGGCCAATGCGGTGCACGTATTCGTCGCCGCTGCGCGGCATGTCGAAGTTGATCACCAGGTCCAGGCCTTCAACGTCCAGGCCGCGCGCCGCCACGTCTGTGGCAACCAGGATCTTGACGCCGCCCTGCTTCAGACGATCGATAGCCAGCTTGCGGTCTTTTTGATCCTTCTCACCGTGCAAGACAAACGCCTTGTACTCCTGAGCCACCAGACGACCGTAGATACGGTCCGCCATGGCGCGGGTGTTGGTGAAAACGATGGCTTTCTGGTAGGTCTCGTTGGCCAGCAGCCAGTTAAGAATCTGCTCTTTGTGCTGATTATGGTCAGCGGTGATGATCTGCTGACGCGTGGTCGCGTTCAGTTGGCTGACCTGGTTGAGCTGCAAGTGCTCAGGGTTGTTCAGCACCTTGCCGATCATGTCGCGCAGGCCCGAACCGCCGGTGGTGGCCGAGAACAGCATGGTTTGCTGACGATTCGGGCACTCATCGACCAGACGCTGAACGTCTTCGGAGAAGCCCATGTCGAGCATACGGTCAGCTTCGTCGAGCACCAGCACTTCGACTTCCTTCAAGTCCAGGTTGCCAGCGTTCAGTTGCTCCAGCAGACGGCCGGGCGTGCCGATCAGAATATCCGGCACCTTACGCAGCATCGCGGCCTGAACCTTGAAGTCTTCGCCACCGGTGATCAAACCGGACTTGATGAACGTGAACTGTGAAAAACGCTCAACTTCTTTCAGTGTTTGCTGAGCCAGCTCGCGGGTTGGCAGCAAAATCAACGCTTTGATGCTGACACGGATTTTGGCTGGACCAATCAGGCGATTGAGAATCGGCAGGACGAAAGCGGCGGTTTTGCCACTTCCGGTTTGAGCTGTAACCCGCAGGTCACGCCCTTCGAGCGCGAGCGGAATGGCCGCTGCCTGCACAGGTGTAGGCTCGACAAATTTAAGCTCGGCCACAGCTTTAAGCAGGCGTTCGTGCAGGGCGAAATCGGAAAACACGGGTGCTACCTCGAAGAAATACAAAAAATCAGCGGCATAGAGTAACGGTTTCGAGCGCTCAGGCCGAGTCTCTTTGCACGAACGGCGCGAAACAAATGATTTTTTAGGGTCTTTAGTCCAATCAAAGCCCCTAAATAGCCCTGAGATGCTCTAATCCCAGGGCCATTTCTTTCTGGGATAACGCTTTAACCTATGGATACTCAAACACTCTGGAGCCAAATCGAAAGCCTTTGGGCCAACCTGGATCAACATCCTTGGGTGTCGTCTATTTTCGGCCTGATCATTTTGGTGGGCATCGCCCTGCTCACCGGTTACATCGCACGCATCCTTATTTTGCGCGTGACCAAAATGCTCGGCCGTCAGCCAGCCTTGCACTGGATCAACGATTTACGTGAACACAAAGTCTTTCACCGCCTAGCGCAAATGACGCCTTCTTTGATGGTGCAATTCGGACGCAACCTGGTGCCGGACATGAGCGACAACGGTCGTCATTTTCTCGGCAACCTGGCGTTGGCCATCACCATTTTCGTGCTGACGCGGGTCATCAGTTCACTGCTCGACGCCCTGCTCGATATTTACTCGCGCACCAACTACGCCAAAACCCGACCGATCAAGGGCTACATCCAGCTGACAAAAATGCTGCTGTATGTGTTCTCTGCAATCATCATTGTCGCGACCCTGATTGATCGCTCTCCCATGTTGCTGCTGTCAGGCCTAGGGGCGATGTCAGCGGTTATTTTGCTGGTTTACAAAGACACACTCTTGTCGTTTGTGGCCAGCGTGCAACTGACCAGCAATGACCTGCTGCGGGTCGGTGACTGGATCGAAATGCCTCAGGTCGGCGCTGACGGCGACGTGATCGACATTACCTTGCACACGGTCAAGGTTCAGAACTTCGACAAAACCATTGTTTCGATCCCGACCTGGCGATTGATGTCCGAGTCGTTCAAAAACTGGCGCGGCATGCAGCAGTCCGGTGGGCGACGGATCAAGCGCAGTGTGTTTATTGATGCAGGGGAAATCGGCTTTTTGACCGATGAACAGGAACAGCGTCTGGAGCAAGTGCGCTTGCTAAGCGATTACCTGATGCGCAAAAAGGCCGAGCTTAAAAGCTGGAACGAGGCGCAGGGCAATGTCGCCGCGATGTCTGCCAACCGTCGACGCATGACCAACATCGGCACCTTCCGCGCCTACGCGCTCGCGTACTTGAAAAGCCACGCACAGATTCAACCGAACATGACGTGCATGGTGCGCCAACTGCAAACCACCCCCCAAGGCGTGCCGCTAGAGATTTACTGCTTTACCCGCACCACCGTGTGGGATGAGTACGAACAAATCCAGGGCGACATCTTTGACTATCTGTTGTCGGTGATGCCCGAGTTCGGGCTGAGCGTGTATCAGCAACCGAGCGGTAATGACTTGCGCAAAGGCTTGCTGAACAAAATCCAGACGCCGCTGGCTGTGTCCCAAGACGCTGAATAAAAGTTTTTCTATAACCTTTGCAGGAGCAAGCACGCTCGCTCCTGCAGAAAACCATAGGGCTAGCTGAGTTTGAACTGCGTATCGCCGGTGAGTTTGTGCAGCAACCTGATGCCCTCAGGCCAAGCACCGAGACCGCTTTGGTCGTTAATATGCTTCGCCGCCTGCAACCACACCAACTCACTCCCCCATGCCTCGCTAAAGGCAGCAGCCCTCTCAACGCTGACATAAGGGTCATCAGTACTGGCCACTGTAATCGAATCAAAGGGCAATGGGCTCAGGCGCATAGGGGTAAACCCCGAAGTCCCTGATGGGTAGCTGGGCGCTTCAGTGTCGCTGGGAGCGACCAACAGCGCCCCGCGCACTCGTTTGGCCTGTTCTGGGTATTGCTGCGACCACGTTGCTATCAGGTTGCACGCCAAGCTATGCCCCACTAAAACAACCGGACGGGCGCTGGAAGTGACTTTCTCGTGCAATCGCTGCACCCAATCTGCGCAGACTGGCGTTTCCCAATCATGTTGCTTCACCCGTTTCAGCCCGCTGTAGTTCTTCTCCCACAACGTTTGCCAATGATCCTCCCCCGAATTGCGCAAACCCGGCAAGATCAACACTTTGACAGTCATCCCGGCTCTCCTGTAAAGCGCTAGATAGGTCTGGATGACCTTAGTCCCTCATCGCCCTGCGGTCTAGCCGGCTGATCCAGACGGCCAGCAGAATCACCGTTGCGCCCAGGAACAACCTTCCCAACGGTTCATGCTGGTTCCAGATCAGCAGGTTAAGCAGCAAACCCACCGGCACATGCAGGTTATTCATCACCGCCAAGGTGCCACCACTGACCAGGCATGCGCCTTTGTTCCACCAGTACATGCCCAACGCCGTCGACACCAGGCCCAGAAACAACAACACAGCCCATTGCAGGGGCGCATCGGGCAGAAAGTGCGCTTTACCAAACAGCAGAAAGGCCGGCAATACCACGGCCAGCGCGCCCAGATAAAAGAACCCGAAACGCCGATAATGCGGCAGCTCACTCGGGTAGCGGGCCACCAGATGTTTGTACATCACCTGACCGGCGGCATAGGTGAAGTTGGCAAATTGCAGCAGCAGGAAGCCTTTGAAGAAGTCCGGGCTGATGCTGTCAAAGCGAATCACGGCGGCACCCGATATCGCCACCAGCGCGGCGACCAAGGCCCACGGGTTGAAGCGTCGGTTGAGCGCGTCTTCGATCAACGTGACGTGCAGCGGCGTCAGGATGGTGAACAGCAGCACTTCAGGCACCGTCAGCACTCGAAAGCTCAAGTACAGGCAGACGTAGGTGATGCCGAACTGCAAGGCGCCAATCAGCAACATGCCACGCATAAAACCGGGCTCGACCTGACGCCAGCGCGTCAGGGGAATAAACACCAGACCGGCCAACACCACGCGCACCAGGACCGCAAAGTAGCTGTCGACGTGCCCCGCCAGATACTCGCCAATCAGGCTGAAGGAAAACGCCTGAATCAGCGTCACAAATAACAGATAGCCCATAAATCTCTCGCCCAGAAAATCGTGACTGCTGATGAGCGCAAATGCCGGTCAGCTCAGTTGAATGAGCGCGACCTTAGCGTTTTTTAATCGCCCTGCGCTATCTGCCCCTGAGCCGCAGGCAAAAAAAACCCGATCTGGCGCAATGGCTGATCGGGCGATAGCACTCAACGAGAGTGCCAAGGGAGGTTCGATGCGCGAACCGCTTGCTTGAAGGAGCAATGAAGCGAATTAAGTCATGGCGTGATTATCTGTCGATTAACAGGTCATGGTTCATGCCACGTCAGAGAGCTTGGCTTTGGCCTGGTTCAAACCTTTTTCCTGAAAATCGCCGCCAAGATTCATCCCTTCGGCATGGATAAAGGTCACGTCGTGGATGCCGACAAACGCCAGTACCTGACGCAGATACGGTTCTTGATGGTCGGTGGTGCTACCTGCATATATCCCGCCCCGCGCAGTCAGCACGTATGCTTTCTTGCCGTTCAAAAGACCTTGCGGGCCGGTGTCGGTGTATTTGAATGTAACGCCCGCACGCAACACATGATCCAGCCAGGCCTTAAGAGTGCTGGGAATTGCAAAGTTGTACATGGGGGCCGCCAGCACCAGCACGTCAGCGTTCAGCAGCTCATCTGTCAGTTCATCGGAGCGCTGCAACGAGGCCTGTTCGGCGGGACTGCGTTGCGCGTCAGGCTTCATCCAGCCGCCCAGCAGGTTGGCGTCCATATGCGGCACCGGGTTCAACGCCAGGTCGCGGACAGTCACGCGATCAGCCGGATGGGCCGTTTTCCATTGGCTGATGAACTGCTGAGTCAACTGGCGAGAAAACGAACCCTGTAGGCGAGCACTGCTTTCAATAATCAGAACATTAGACATGGTAGAGAGGCTCCATCTGAAAATGCTGTAAGGCGATGGAGGAAAGAGTAGAGAGCATTGGATCGATGAAAAAGCGCAAAAATCTGCTACAACCCATCTATAAATTTGTTTATTTGTTTATTTGTTGGGCGAGGAATGCGAGGATTCGGCCACAAACCGAACGTTAGGCATCAGCCCGTAGCAGTTGCCGCAGGCTACGTCCAATTGCAAAGCGATCGTAAAACCAGAGGAATACAACGTGAAAGCGCCCCGTGTGACCCTTGATCAATGGCGCACCCTGCAAGCTGTAGTCGATCACGGCGGCTTTGCCCAGGCTGCCGAAGTCCTGCACCGCTCGCAGTCGTCTGTCAGCTATACCGTGGCTCGTATGCAAGATCAGCTCGGCGTGCCGTTGTTGCGCATCGACGGGCGTAAAGCCGTGCTGACCGAGGCTGGCAATGTATTGCTGCGCCGCTCACGCCAGTTGGTGAAGCAGGCCAGCCAGCTTGAGGACCTCGCCCACCATATGGAACAAGGCTGGGAAGCCGAAGTCCGGCTAGTGGTCGATGCCGCCTACCCCAACGCGCGACTGGTGCGCGCCTTGACCGCCTTTATGCCGCAAAGCCGTGGTTGTCGTGTGCGCTTGCGCGAAGAGGTGCTGTCCGGCGTCGAAGAAGTCCTGCTGGAAGGCGTGGCCGACCTGGCCATCAGCAGCTTTAATATTCCCGGTTATCTGGGCACTGAGTTGAGCCCGGTCGAGTTTGTCGCCGTGGCCCATCCCGACCATGCCTTGCACCGCCTGCAACGTGAGTTGCACTTCCAGGACCTTGAAAGCCAGCTGCAAGTGGTGATTCGCGACTCGGGCCGCCAGCAACCACGCGACATGGGCTGGCTCGGCGCCGAGCAGCGCTGGACCGTGGGCAGCCTGGCCACCGCAGCCGCCTTTGTGGGCAGCGGCCTGGGCTTTGCCTGGTTGCCACGGCACATGATCGAGCGCGAACTCAAGGAGGGCGTGCTCAAGGCGTTGCCACTGGATCAGGGCGGCAATCGTCACCCGGTGTTTTTTCTGTACGCCAACAAGGACAAACCACTGGGCCCGGCCACGCAGATTCTTGTCGAGTTGTTACGGACCTTTGACACCGCGCCGCTGGACGCCGCATTTGCAGCGCCTCAGCAGGCGTGAACACGACACCCTGATTAATCACAACGATGGGCAGGAACATCGATCACGAATATCCTGTCCAAGGTTCGCGGCCAGCCCACTTGGAGCTGGCCTCTTCACACCTCTCTATTCAACACACAGTGCGTGAGTTCACTGACGCCACTGCTTCTACCTCTCAGGATCCTTGACCCATGTTGAAAAAAATTGCCTTTGCCGCCAGTGCTCTTTTGTTCGCTGCCAACCTGATGGCGGCGACACCTGCGGCAAACAAAGCGCCCCAAGCAAACAAGGCACCGCATGTACTGCTGGACACCAGCTTCGGCCCGATCGAAATCGAACTGGACCCGGTCAAGGCACCCATCAGCTCTAAAAACTTTTTGGACTATGTCGACAGCGGCTTTTACGACAACACTATCTTCCACCGGGTAATCCCGGGCTTTATGGCGCAAGGCGGCGGGTTCACTGCGCAGATGATGCAAAAACCCACACGCGATTCGATCAAAAACGAAGCCAGCAACGGCCTGCATAACGTACGTGGCACCTTGTCGATGGCGCGCACCTCCAACCCGAACTCCGCCACCAGCCAGTTTTTTATCAACGTGGCCGATAACCCGAGCCTTGATCCAGGCCGTGACGCCGGTTACGCCGTATTCGCCAAGGTCGTCAAAGGCATGGACGTCGTGGACAACATCGTCAATACGCAGACCGGCAACAAGTCCGGCATGCAGAACGTACCGCTCGATCCGATCTACATCAAGTCTGCCAAACGCATCGACTAACGCTTCGAATGCTGCGGGGAGCCTGACCGGCCAAGGCCGGTCACACCACTAAAGGAGAGCCCGCGTCGCGGGCGTCAGTGACCATGCTTTATCGTCGTTTTGAACAACTGATCGACATTTTTCGCGAAGCTCCCAGCGCCGCCCCGCCCAACACCGTTTGGGCGTTCTACCTCTACTACCTGCGTCAAGTCTGGCCAATCTTTGCCGCCTTGCTGGTGGTCGGGCTCGTGGCCGCCTTGATTGAAGTCGCGCTGTTCAGCTACCTGAGCACCCTGATTGATCTGGCCCAAGGCACGCCCAACGCCGATTTTTTCAAAATTCACAGCGCTGAACTGATCTGGATGGCCGTGGTGGCGCTGATCATCCGCCCGGTTTTTTTCGGCCTGCATGACCTGCTCGTGCACCAGACCCTGAGCCCGAGCATGACCAGCATGATCCGCTGGCAGAACCACAGTTATGTGCTCAAACAAAGCCTCAATTTTTTCCAGAACGACTTCGCCGGGCGCATCGCCCAGCGCATCATGCAAACCGGCAACTCGTTGCGTGACTCGGCGGTGCAGGCGGTCGATGCCCTGTGGCACGTGCTGATCTACGCCATCAGTTCGCTGGTGCTGTTTGCCGAAGCCGACTGGCGACTGATGATCCCGCTGCTGACCTGGATCGTGCTCTACATCGGCGCGCTGTATTACTTCGTGCCCAGGGTCAAGGAACGCTCGGTGGTGTCTTCCGACGCGCGCTCAAAATTGATGGGCCGCATCGTCGATGGCTACACCAACATCACCACCCTCAAGCTGTTTGCTCACACCAACTTCGAACAGCAGTACGCTCGCGAAGCAATCATCGAGCAAACCGAAAAAACCCAACTGGCCAGCCGCGTCGTGACCAGCATGGACGTGACGATCACCACCATGAACGGCCTGTTGATTGTCAGCACCAGTGGCCTCGCACTGTGGCTGTGGAGCCAGTCACTGATCAGCGTCGGCGCTATTGCCCTGGCCACGGGCCTGGTGATTCGCATCGTCAACATGTCCGGCTGGATCATGTGGGTGGTCAACGGTATTTTCGAAAACATCGGCATGGTTCAGGATGGTTTGCAGACCATTGCTCAACCCGTGGCCGTTAACGATCGCGATAACGCTCCACGCCTGACGGTTGATCGCGGCGAAGTGCGTTTTGAGCACGTGGACTTTCACTACGGCAAGCACAGCGGGATCATCAGCGACCTGAATCTGGTGATCAAACCCGGCGAAAAAATCGGCTTGATCGGCCCTTCGGGGGCGGGCAAATCGACGCTGGTTAATCTGCTGCTACGCCTGTACGACCTGCAAGGCGGAAGAATTCTGATCGACGGTCAGAATATCGCTGAAGTGACGCAAGAAAGCCTGCGCGAACAAATCGGCATGATCACTCAGGACACGTCTCTGCTGCACCGCTCAATCCGCGATAACTTGCTGTACGGCAAGCCGGACGCCACCGACGAAGAACTCTGGGAAGCGGTGCGCAAAGCCCGTGCCGATGAGTTTATCCCGCAGTTGTCAGACGCCCAGGGCCGCACCGGTTTTGACGCACACGTGGGCGAACGCGGGGTCAAGTTGTCAGGCGGCCAGCGCCAGCGCATCGCCATTGCGCGGGTGCTGCTCAAGAATGCGCCGATCCTGATCATGGACGAGGCCACCTCGGCACTGGACTCAGAAGTCGAAGCGGCGATTCAGGAAAGTCTCGAAACCCTGATGCAAGGCAAAACAGTGATCGCCATCGCCCACCGGCTTTCAACCATCGCCCGCATGGACCGCTTGGTGGTGCTCGAAAAAGGCCGGATTGCCGAGAGCGGAAGCCACAGTGAACTGCTCGCCCATGGCGGTTTGTATGCACGGCTCTGGCAACACCAAACGGGTGGATTTGTCGGCCTCGACTGATCCAAAAAAACCCCAACTGTAAAGCCTCTGAAACACATCGCCAGCGCCCGATTTTAAAGGGCTCTGGCGTTTTTTTTACCCTGGAAAATCTTCGTTCGCCTGCTGTAATCAAATAAGGATTCGGATGAATTCTGTCGTCAATTGCAGGATGCACAATCGTGTTTTTGAACGATAGATTTATCTATCCAGGATCTTTACATGAACTTGCTCAAACGCTCGGCAACGGAGTTGATCGGCACTTTCTGGTTGGTTCTGGGAGGTTGTGGCAGCGCAGTGCTCGCCGCCGCCTTCCCCAACGTGGGTATTGGCTTGCTTGGCGTGGCCCTGGCTTTTGGCCTCACCGTGCTCACCATGGCATTCGCTATCGGACATATCTCTGGCTGTCACCTCAACCCTGCCGTGTCATTTGGGCTGTGGGTGGGTGGCCGTTTTCCTGCTAAAGAATTACCCGCCTACATCGTGGCCCAAGTGCTTGGCGGGATCATTGCGGCAGCGCTGCTGTATTTCATTGCCAGCGGCAAACCCGGCTTTGACCTGGCCGCCAGCGGGCTGGCGGCCAACGGCTATGGCGATCACTCACCCGGTGGTTACTCCATGATCGCGGGGCTGGTGTGCGAAGTCGTGATGAGCGCGATGTTTATCCTGATCATCATGGGCGCCACCGATAAACGAGCCCCGGCGGGTCTGGCGCCGATTGCCATCGGCCTGGCCTTGACCCTGATTCACCTGATCTCGATTCCAGTCACCAACACCTCGGTCAACCCGGCGCGCAGCACCGGCCCGGCCTTGATCGTGGGCGGCTGGGCGCTTGAGCAGTTGTGGATGTTCTGGCTCGCGCCACTGCTGGGTGCGGCCATGGGTGGCCTGACGTATCGCTGGCTGGGCAAGGAAGCGCGCTGAACGCGAATCTGGCGAGAATCAGGCCTGCCGATAAGGCAGCGCCGTTCTCGCCTCTTCGGCATAGGCCAGCACACCGGCCCGCTCACGCTCTAGAAAATCACTGACGGCGGCTTTCAAACCCGGATGCCGCAGATAGTGCCAAGAGCGCGTGATCACCGGCTCAAAGCCGCGTATCAGCTTGTGTTCACCTTGAGCACCCGCATCAAAACGTTGAATGCCGTGGGCGATGGCGTAATCCATGCCCTGATAAAAACAGGTCTCGAAATGCAGGCGATCGTACTCGGCCACACAGCCCCAGTAGCGCCCATACAGGCTGCCCCCGCCGATCAGGCTGAATGCCATTGCCACCGGAGTGGATCCCTGTTTAGCCAGCACCAGACGAATCGATTCGGGCATGCGCTCGGCCAGCAGGCTGAAAAAATCACGCGTTAAATACGGCGTTTGCCGCCGCACAGCGTAGGTATTGGCGTAGCAGGCATACACAAAATCCCACTGTGCCTCTGTCACCTGCTGCCCTTCGAGCCATTCAAACTCAAAACCCTGCCCGGCCACTTGCTCACGCTCTTTGCGCATTTGCTTGCGCTTGCGTGAACTCAACGTATCGAGAAAGTCCTGAAAGTCGCGGTACTCACGGTTCTGCCAATGAAACTGGCACCCCAGCCGCTGCAACCAGCCGGGCTGTTGCGCTAATGCCGTATCCGCCAGCGCATCGGTGAAGTTGATGTGCGCACTGGACAGCCCTTCGATCTCCAGATAACCGGGCAATGCGCCCAATAACTCAAGACCGTCTTCGGCACGGGCCGCCAGCAATCGCGGGCCACAGACCGGACTGAACGGCACCGCCGTCAACAGTTTGGGGTAGTACTCGATGCCGGCGCGCTCACAGGCTTGCGCCCACTCGTGATCAAACACGTACTCGCCATAGGAATGCCATTTGCGATAACTGGGCAATGCCGCCAGCAGTTCACCGTTTTCGTAATGCAGCAAGTGCTCGGGTTGCCAGCCGGAATGCGGGCCAAGGCTGCCACTGTCTTCCAGCGCACTGAGAAAAGCATGACGCAAGAACGGTTGCGCCACGGGCACCAGTGCATCCCATTGCGCAGCCGAGATGGCAGACAAACTGTCCAGTCGTTGTAACGGCATTGATAGTCCCCGGAGCACTGCTTAGAGCGGGCGATGGTATCACCTGACTTGCGTTACCCCGTAGCAGTTGCCGAGCTCTGCGAGGCTACGTCCGACGACGCAGTCGTCGAAATTGAGCAGCTTCAGTGGTTTGGGAATAATCAGGCTTCAAGATTTTACGATCGCTTCGCAATCGGATGTAGCCTCGCAGAGCTCGGCAACTGCTACGTCTTGCAATGACCCTTTTCAGTCCCGCAACCGCTCTAGCACGCTGTCACAGACTTGCTATCAACCTGCCACTTTTCTGTCATATCCAGCCGCGATACTGACGCCGCTTCTTAGAAGTCGAGGTTATGAGTGGTCAGCCAGCCAACACGTGAGCGGCACACTCAAGCCCCTTATTAGCGAGCCCATCAAGGGCCGATTGTTCATGGGATGGCCAGGGCCATTTCACTACTGGGAGATTCATATGCGTCTTGTTTCTACACGGGTTGCGGCGGGACTGTGTGGCGGGCTGGTGTTGGCCATGAGTGTTCCAGCGAGCGCTGGCGTTGATGCAAAACTGCTTGAAATGCTCAAAGCAAACGGCTCTATTTCACCGGCTCAATACGCCGAATTGCAGACCGAGTTGACCAGCGAGAAACAAGCTCAGCAAGAAGCTGCCTCCGATCAGGTCAAGAAATCCGACCTCTCAGCCTTTGAGCAAAAAGTGGCATGGGCGGCCAAAACCGAGCTGAAAGGTGACGTCCGCGTCCGCCAGGAAACCGTCAAAATCGACGGCGAATCTGACGGCAAAAACAAGGACCGCCAACGTATTCGTGCTCGCTTGGGCGCTTACACCGAAATCGATCCACAAGTGAACACTGGCATCCGTATCGCCACTGGCGGCGGCGATGATGCCCGCTCCACCAACCAAGACCTCGACAACTACTTCGACAAGAAGCAGCTGTGGCTGGACATGGCCTACATCGACTACCACCCGACTGCGGTCAAAAACCTGCATCTGGTCGGCGGCAAGATGCCACAACAGTGGGTCAGCATGGGCGACGTGATCTGGGATAGCGACATCAACCCAGAAGGTCTGTCCGCGTCCTACAAGACCAACTTGGGTAACAGCGGCGTCGAGATGTTCGGCAGCGCCGGTTACTACACCCTCAAAGACAACGTGAACGGCGATGGTGTGCAGTTCAAGAACGACTTGAGCCTGTACGCGGGTCAATTGGGCGCTCGTTTCGCACCGACCGACAGCCTGAAAGTCACCTTGGGCGGTAGCGTTTACGACTACCACAACGACGAAGACAGCACCTGCCCAACCACCGGGACCAAGACCACGCCTTGCGCCCTGGCAGTCAACGGCAACAGCACCAGCAAGTTCCGTCTGTACGAAGGCTTCGGTCAACTCGACATCGCCAACCTGCCAGTTCCTCTGTCGCTGTACGGCCAATATGTGCATAACGCCGCGACCGACAGCGATCAGGACAATGCCTGGCTGGTGGGTTTCAAGAGCAAGCTCAACGCGTTCAGCCTGGACTACAACTACCGCGATACTCAGCGTAACGCCGTGGTCGGTGCCTTCACCGACTCTGACTTCGCTAACGGTACTACCGGTTCACGCGGTCACAAGGTCAAAGTGGGTTACGAAATCGACAAGAACTTCGGTGTCGGCGTGACGTACTTCTTGACCAAAGCTGACTACGCAACCTCCACGCAGAAAGATGCAAGCACCAACACCCTGCAACTGGACGTAGAAGCCAAGTTCTAACACCGTTTTACGCAGCAAACAGAACGCTGAAGTCATTCAGCGTTTTGTGTCCTCAAAGCAGAGCGTGAATGGCGTCGGCCCCCTTCAAATCCACCGACGGTGTTCACGCGCCTGCCCTACCCCTCACGCGATTGCTCACTCATCATTCGCGCAACCGTCGCCTCCAGGTCACTGGGTAACGGTTCAGGCAGCGCCTTCAAGGTTGCCCCCATCAAACGCATTTGCCTGATAAAGCGCCGACAATTGGGGCAGAACATCAGGTGATGACGCGCCTGCAAACGCTCACGAACACTCAATTGCCCATCCAGTTGGTCACTGACTCGTGCAACGTATTGCTTGCAGCTCAACATTCGCCGGTCTCCTCGAAATGCTCAACGGTCGCAAACACTTTAAGCCGGGCGCGATGCACCAGCACTCGAGCATTAGAGAGCGAGATGTCGAGAAGATTACAAATCTGCTCCAGCTCAAGCCCCTGACGTTCACGCAACACCAGCACCGCGCTTTGCAACTGCGGCAGGCTGAGCAACGTGTGCTCAAGGCACTCACGCAATTCGTCTTCGGTCAGTAACGCTTCTGGCGTGTCTTGGTGCCAGGCAAAGGGCGCCAGCAACCAGTGGCCATCGGAGGCGAAACGATCATCATCAATCGTGCCGTGCGGCGACGGCAAATCGTCGAACAAGACTTCGCGGCGGTTGTGTTTGAGGCGATTTTTGGCGGCGTTGGCGGTGATGGTCAACAGCCAGGTTTTCAGGCTCGAACGCCCCTCAAACCCGGACAGATTGCGCACCACTGACAGCCAGGCATCCTGCACGGCCTCATCGGCATGGCGACTGCCGACAATCGCATACGCCACGGCGCGCATGGCGCCTTGGTAGGTGCTGACCAAGAGCCGAAAAGCCTGCTGCTCGCCAGCGAGCAGACGCTGCAGTAATTCAGAATCGTCAGCAGCGGCCATTAGCGCTCCCGGATCAGAAAGAGCGGGCTTGCTCGCGATGCAAACCCGCTCCCACACGATGTGGCTTTGGGCCTGCCTTAGCGTTTACGCAGGATCACGCTGCCAATTGAGTAGCCTGCACCGAACGAGCTGAGCACAGCCAGCGAACCACTGGCCAGGTCATCCTGATACGTATGGAACGCAATGACCGAACCTGCCGAGCTGGTGTTGGCGTAGGTGTCGAGAATCACCGGGGCTTCTTCGACCGAGGCTTCACGGCCCAGCAGACGCTTGACGATCAGGTGGTTCATGCTCAGGTTCGCCTGATGCAACCAGAAGCGTTTCACCTCAGCCACGTTCAACTGGTTTTCTTCAAGGTGCTGACCGATCAGCTCAGCCACCATTGGGCAGACGTCACGGAATACCTTGCGACCTTCCTGGACGAACAGTTTGTCCGGGCTGTCCGGGTTTTCATCGGATGCGCGATTGAGGAAACCGAAGTTGTTGCGGATGTTGTTCGAGAACGTGGTCAGCAGTTTGGTGCTGACGATGTCGAACTGGTGCTCGGAAGTTGCCAGGTCTGCACGTTCAACAATGACCGCGGTGGCGGCATCGCCAAAAATAAAGTGGCTGTCGCGGTCACGGAAATTCAAGTGACCGGTGCACACTTCAGGGCTGACCAGCAGCACCGCACGAGCCTGGCCCAGTTGCACACTGTTGCTGGCTGTCTGAATACCGAACGTCGCCGACGAACAGGCCACGTTCATGTCAAAACCAAAACCTTGAATACCCAGCGCGTGTTGCACTTCGATGGCGATCGCCGGGTACGGGCGTTGCAGGTTGGAACAGGCAACGATGACGCCGTCGATGTCGGCAGCGGTCTTGCCCGCACGTTCCAGCGCCTGTTTGGCCGCACCGACCGCCATTTCGCAGAGCACCGACATGTCGTCGTTGGAGCGCTCAGGCAAGCGCGGGCGCATGCGTTGCGGGTCAAGAATGCCGTCCTTGTCCATCACAAAGCGGCTTTTGATACCTGAAGCTTTTTCGATAAAAGGCGCGCTGGACTCGGCCAGAGGCTCGATGTCACCGGCCTCGATGGCGGCAGCGTTGTCGGCGTTGAACTGTTGTACATACGCGTTGAAGGACTGCACCAACTCTTCGTTGGAAATACTGTTGGCCGGGGTGTACAGGCCGGTGCCACTGATGACGACGTTATACACGGTCGTTCCTCTTATTCTGTTCAAGCAGAAAATAGTCGTGTCAGGTACTTATAGCCGCGAAGTTTGCCATAAAAGGCAACTTTTGGCGTTATCTGGCGAATATTGAAAACACGTCCTCCGGTAGGAGCGAGCTTGCCTCGCGATCTTTTGATCTTTTAAAAGATCGCGAGGCAAGCTCGCTCCTACAAAAAGCTTAAGCGTCCACCAGACTCCATTGTTTGCTCAACCGCTTGTCCGAAATCGGCACTTTAGTGCCCAGTTGCTGACCGAACAACGACACGCGGTATTCCTCCAGCCACCAGCGGTATAGCTCAAGTTGCGGGTCGCGTTTGCCTTCTTGTGCGTGTTTGGCGGCACGGGCCTGGTACTGCGCCCATAAGCCACTCAACTCACCGCTCCAGACTCGGTCTTTCTGCACCTGGCTCGGGAGTTTTTCAAGGCGCATTTCAATCGCCTTGAGATAACGCGGCAACTCTTTGAGCCACACCGCTGGCGTTTCACGCACAAAGCCCGGATACACCAAATGGCTCAGTTGCTGTTTGATGTCGTTCAAGGCCACAGCCTGGGCCAGGTCAATCTTGCCCTTGAAACGTTTTTGCAAACCGTGCCACAGCTTGAGGATGTCCAGTGTCAGTTTGGCCAGCTTTTCCGCGTGTTCAGTCCAGGCCCCGCGCTTGCGCTCGGCGAGCGATGCCAGGCCTGCGCCATCACGCGGCAACACGGCTTCGCCTTCAAGGATGCAGCTGTCGAGGCTGGCCAGCAGAACGTCTTCAACCAGACTCTCGACCCGGCCCAATTCGCGGTACAACAAGCCCAGCTCAGTCAGCCCCGGCAACTTGCCGCGCAAGAACTTGGCCGGCTCGGCCAACTGCTGCATCAGCAAACGCTGTAAGGCACGCCGATGCTGATACTCCGCCTCGGCTGGCGTCGAGAACCGCCCTTCCTTGACCGTGTTGCCCTCTTCTACCAGCGCCGGATAGACCGTCATCGACAATCCGGCGATCTTTTGCTGAGTTTTTTCAGCCACCGGCGCAAACACTTTGGCCTCAACCGGCTGCTGGCTTTTCGCCGTTTGCGGCACCGCCAGGGCGGCCTGACTGGCTTGCGCGAAGCGCGCCGTCAATTCGGCCAGGTCGCGGCCCTCGCCGAGGAACTTGCCCTCGCCGTCGACAACTTCGAGGTTCATCTTCAGATGATTCTCGACCTGCTGCGCAGCCTCGGCCCACGCCTCGTCACTGACCCGCGCACCGGTCATGCGCAACAGCTCACGCCCCAGCGCCTGCGGCAGCGAGCCTTCGGCAAATTCCATGCGTTGCAGGGCGGCTTTGACAAAGTCAGGCACCGGCACAAAGTTTTTGCGCAACGCCTTGGGCAAGCTGCGCACCAGCGCAATGCACTTGGCTTCGATCATGCCCGGCACCAGCCATTCCAGACGCTCAGGCGGCAGCACTGGCAGCAGCGGCGCAGGCACTTTGACCGTCACCCCGTCACGCGGGTGGTTAGGCTCAAAGTGATAACTCAGCTCCAGGGTCAAATCCCCCAGATGCAGGGTATCCGGGTAATGTTTGGCGGTGATCTCGGTGGCTTCGCGCGCCAGCACGTCTTCTTCGCGCATGATCAGCAATTGCGGGTCTTTCTGGCTGTTGACCCGATACCAGCTGTCAAAGGTCGCGGTCTGATGAATCTCGGCCGGCAGGCGTGCGTCATAAAACGCATACAGGGTTTCTTCGTCGGCCAGAATGTCGCGCCGCCGGGCCTTGGCCTCCAGTTCATCGAGCTGTTCAAGCAATTGCGCATTGGCCGTCAGGCACTTGGCCCGCGATTGAATCTCGCCGCGCACCAGCGCTTCACGGATGAACAATTCACGCGACAGCACCGGATCAATCGGCCCGTAATGCACGGCCCGACGGCCGACCACGATCAGCCCGAACAGTGTGATCTGCTCATAAGCCACCACTTGCCCGCGCTTCTTCTCCCAATGCGGCTCAAAGTGGTTCTTTTTGATCAAGTGCCCGGCCAGCGGCTCGATCCAGTCCGGCTCAATCTTGGCCACCATCCGCGCATACAGTTTGGTGGTCTCGACCAACTCAGCGGTCATCAACCATTGGGGGCGCTTTTTGCCCAGCCCCGACGCGGGGTGAATCCAGAACCGGCGCTGACGTGCGCCCAAGTAGTCGCCGTCTTCGGTCTTTTGTCCGATTTGGCTCAACAAGCCAGACAACACCGCCTTGTGCAGTTTTGGATAGTCAGCCGGGTCTTTATTGATCGTGAGTTGCAAGTCGCGGCAGATCAAACTCAGTTGACGATGAGAATCACGCCATTCGCGCAGCCGCAGATAATTCAGGAAGTTCTTGCGGCACCAGTTGCGCAGCGGGCTGGCGGTCAAGGCCTGGCGTTGCTCTTCAAAACCGCGCCATACGTTGATCAGCGCAGCAAAGTCCGAGTCGACATCTTTCCATTGCGCGTGGGCCTGGTCCGCCGCCTGCTGACGCTCGGGCGGACGTTCACGCGGGTCTTGCACCGACATCGCACTGGCGACAATCAATACTTCCTGCAAACTGCCGAGCTTGGCCGCCTCCAGCAACATGCGGCCCATGCGTGGATCGACCGGCAAGCGCGCCAATTGGCGACCCAGCGGCGTCAGCTGATTCTCGCGGTTAACCGCCGACAGCTCTTGCAACAGGTTGAAGCCGTCAGTGATGGCCTTGCCATCTGGCGGCTCGATAAACGGAAACGCGGTAATTTCACCCAGACGCAGGTGCAGCATCTGCAAGATAACGGCCGCCAGGTTGGTACGCAGAATCTCTGGGTCCGTGAATTCCGGGCGCCCATTGAAGTCTTCCTCGGCGTACAAACGCACGCAAATCCCCGGTTCAACCCGACCGCAACGGCCTTTACGCTGATTGGCGCTAGCTTGGGAGATGGCTTCAATCGGCAGGCGCTGCACCTTGGCCCGATAGCTGTAGCGGCTGATACGCGCAGTACCGCTGTCGATGACGTAGCGGATGCCCGGCACAGTCAGCGAGGTTTCAGCGACGTTAGTCGCCAGCACCACACGACGCCCCGGATGCGACTGGAAAATGCGTTGCTGCTCAGCCGGTGACAGCCGGGCGTACAACGGCAGAATTTCGGTGTGCTTGAGTTGCGCCTTGCGCAGCATGTCGGCGGCATCGCGGATTTCGCGCTCGCCGGGCAAAAACACCAGCACGTCGCCGGGGCTTTTGCGCTCGCTGCGTTCAAAGGCCGCGATCTCATCGAGGGTGGCAATGATCGCCTGATCGACGCTCAAATCCTCTTCGACGCTGTTGCCCTCTTCGTCCTGCTCGGACGTCAGCGGGCGATACCAGGTGTCGACCGGAAAAGTGCGGCCCGACACTTCAACAATCGGCGCATCGTTGAAATGCTTGGAGAAGCGCTCCAGGTCGATGGTGGCCGAGGTGATGATGACTTTCAGGTCCGGACGACGCGGCAGCAAGATCTTCAGATAACCCAACAGGAAATCGATGTTCAGGCTGCGCTCGTGCGCTTCGTCGACGATGATCGTGTCATAGCGTTCGAGGTAACGGTCGTGCTGGGTTTCGGCCAGCAAAATACCGTCGGTCATCAGCTTGATCAGGGTATTGGAATCGCTTTGATCCTCAAACCGCACCTGATACCCGACCAGCGCGCCCAGCGGCGTGCCCAGCTCTTCGGCAACCCGGCTGGCCACACTGCGCGCAGCGATCCGGCGTGGCTGGGTGTGGCCGATCAAGCCATGTTGGCCACGGCCAATTTCGAGGCAGATTTTCGGTAACTGCGTGGTTTTACCCGAGCCGGTTTCGCCGGCCAGAATCAACACCTGATGCTTGAGCAACGCGGCCTTGATCTCGTCACGCTTGGCGGCAATCGGCAGGTTTTCGTCATAGCGAATCAGCGGCACGCTGGCCGCCCGCGCAGTGACTTGCGCGCACGACGCCTGCACCCGCTCGGCCCACGCCGCCAGCTTGGCGTCGTCAGGCTTTTTGCGCAGCTCATGCAACTGCCGACGCAGCTTATGGCGGTCGGCAATCATGGCTTGATCGAGGTTTTTCAACAATGAGTCGATAGCAGGCGATTCGTCAGTCATCAGGTGCGCAAAAGTCTTGGTAAAGGCCGGGGGCGGATTGTCGCAGATTTAAGCGGTTGTGCACGAATCTGTAGGAGTTGTGCGCAACCATTGCCTTGCGGGCTGCATCCCCTACACTGCGCGGCTTAATCTTTGTAAGAGAATTCCTGTGAGATTCGCCGATTTTATACGCATGCTGTTGCTGGCCGGAGTGTGGGGCGCCAGCTTTCTGTTTATGCGGATTATCGCGCCAGTGCTTGGGTCAATTCCCACAGCGTTTTTCCGGGTGTCGATTGCTGCTGTCGGCTTGCTGGTGATCCTGGCGCTGATGCGCGTGAAGTGGAACTTCGAAGGCAAGCTCAAGGCAGTGTTGATTCTGGGGGTGATCAACTCCGGGCTGCCGGCCACCCTGTATTCAGTGGCCGCGCAAGTGCTGCCAGCCGGTTATTCGGCCATTTTTAACGCGACTACGCCCTTGATGGGCGTATTGATTGGCGGGCTGTTTTTCAGTGAACGGCTGAGCCCAGCCAAACTGGCCGGGGTTTTTCTCGGGTTGTTCGGCGTCGGGGTTTTGACTCGCGCGGGGCCGATGGCCTTTGACAAAGACTTGCTCATAGGCGCCCTCGCCTGCCTGATGGCCACCACCAGCTATGGCTTTGCTGGGTTTTTGGCACGTCGCTGGCTGGACCAACAAGGTGGCCTTGATCCACGTTTATCGGCGCTCGGCAGTATGCTGGGCGCCACACTGTTTTTGCTGCCGCTGCTTGCGATCAGCCTGATCAATCAACCGCCTGCCGATTGGGGCGGTCTTAACGTGTGGTTGTCATTGCTGGGGCTGGGATTGGTCTGTACGGCATTTGCCTACATCCTGTTTTTCCGCTTGCTGACCAGCATAGGCCCGGTCAAATCCATGACCGTGACCTTTATGATTCCGCCGTTTGGCGTGTTGTGGGGCGCGCTGTTTCTGGGTGAGCCGCTTTCAATGGCGCATGTGTATGGCGGACTGCTGATTGGCGCCGCATTGTGGCTGGTGCTCAAGCCCGCCAAGCCTTGAAGCTGTAGCCGCTGCCGAAGGCTGCGATAAGGACCGCAGGGCCTTCAAAAAACGGGGCCGCTGCGCAGCCTGCGGCAGCGGCAGCGGCAGCGGCAGCGGCTAAAACGATGTTTGGCTTAGCGGGTTTTGCGGAACACGAACACCAGGCCAATGATGATCAACGCCATCCCCAGCACGCTCAGCGCGGCCAGTTTATTGCCGAAAATCAGGTAGTCCATGATCGCCGTGACCGCAGGCACGAGGTAAAACAGGCTGGTGACGTTGACCAGGTTGCCCTTCGAAATCATCCGGTACAGCAACAAAGTCGCCAGCACCGAGACCACCAACCCCATCCACAACACCGGCACGACAAAGCCTGCGCTGTGTTCGAAGTGAAAGGGTTGAAACGGCACAAACAGCGCACACAGCAGCAACCCGGCGAGGTATTGCAAAGGCAGCGTGCCAAGCGGGTCTTGGGTGATGCGTTTCTGCATCAAGGTGCCCGCCGTCATGCTCGCCAGCGCCAGCAACGCGTACAGCATCCCGGCCCATGACAAACCTGCCAGGCCGATACCCTGATACACCACCAAAATCAATCCGGTCAGCCCCAACCCCAAGCCCAGGGAGCGACTGAATGAATGGCGCCGCTCCATGATCACGGCGGTCAGAATCGGCTGCACGCCCATCACTGTCGCCATGACGCCCGGCGTCACTTTCAGGTCCAGCGCCAGCAGATAAAAATCTGATACGCGCCCAACAACACCATCCCGGTGGCCAGCGCATAGCCAATCGCTTTGCGACCACGGGGCATCTGGAACTTCATCAGCGGGATCAACAACACTAACGCCAACAGAGCGATGGCAAAGCGAATCAACAGAAAGGCAAAGGGCGACGCATGGGCCAACCCCCACTTGGAGAAAATCGCACCGCTGCTCCATAGCAAAACGAACAAGCTCGTGGAAGCAGCCGCCAACGCGGAGTCTTTAGAAATCGAAAACATGGGAAACACCTGTCATCAGGCAAAAAAAGCCAACTCAGCCGAAGCTGAAATTCAATGGTTTTTTAGACGGGTGCGGGCAACCGAACGATCAGCTCAGCCCGCAATACCCGGTGGCGATACGACGACGTACACCACTGTGCGGCTGACAGGAGGAGGATAGTGACTGATCTGCGCAGGCTGTTTGTCCCCGCACGGCACGACGCCAGCAACTACTGCTGGAACGACAACGCGGTGAGTAAGGGAAACCGGCATGGGCTGATCTTTTATGAATAGGTGAGTGAGCGTTTGGCTCATCGAGCGCTGACTATAACCAGCGCTCGACATAAATTGCAATGACTTAACCGAACAACCAGCGCCACAGCACGACCAACACAATCACGGCCAAAATCGGCCGCGCTATGCGGTACAGCTTGGGATTGCGGCGTTTCCATTGTTTGACCACACCACTGAAGCGATCGCTGAAGGTTTTGCTCCAGGCGTAGGCCTTGTTGATACCGCCTACGCGCTCATCATCAAGGTTTTGCGGCGCGGTGGCTTTGCCCAACTGCGCACTGACCCAACGGTTGATGCGGGTCATGAAGCGGCTGGTGAGCGGACGTTCAATGTCGCAAAACAGAATGACGCGGGTGATGTCGGTTTCGTTTTTGACCCAATGCACGTAGGTCTCGTCGAACATGACGTCTTCACCGTCGCGCCAGGCATATTCCTCGCCATCGACGAAGATGCGGCACGCGTCGGAGTTCGGGGTCGACAGGCCCAGGTGGTAACGCAGCGAACCGGCAAACGGGTCACGGTGCGGGTTGAGGTGGCTGCCACCCGGCAACAAGGCGAACATCGCGCCTTTGACGTTGGGGATGCTGTTGACCAGCTCAACGGTTTTAGGACACAGCAACTCAGCTGATGGCAGTGCTTTGTCGTACCACTTGAGGTAAAAACGCTTCCAGCCTTTTTTGAAGAACGAACCGAAACCGGCATCGTTGTTCTTCTCGGCGGCGCGAATATAGCCTTCGTCGAACAAGTGCATGGCTTCTTCACGAATGACTTGCCAGTTGTCTTTAAGCACATCCAGCTCAGGGAATTTACTGCGATCCAGGTAAGGCTTGGACGGCACGCCCGAGAACAGATACATCAAGGCGTTGTAAGGCGCAAAGAACGCGGAGTGGTTGACGAACTGTCGTAACACCGGCAAACGCGCCTTGCCGCGCAAATGCACGTAAAGAATGCTGCCGACAAACAGCAGTATCAGCCCTGCCTTGATGGCGAAGGATAAGGTCATGCAACAACTCCTCGAAAATACCGTGCGGCATCAAAGCCCGCCGTGGCAGCCCGCCATGATAAACACTACCGACGCAGGACAAAACCCGCGTATTCCAACATTCAGCTTTATGGATTGCGTAATAACGGCGCAATTATGCATAAGCAGGCTTTTAAATCGTTTGATTTGAATCAGGTGCAGAGACCTCTGTGGGAGCTGGCTTGCCTGCGATTGCATCAGCGCGGTATCACTGAAAAATCAAAGCGCCTGAATCGCTGGCAAGCCAGCTCCCACACTATCTGCACTATTTTCAGCGCTTACTGCTGCAACTCCTGCTCGCTGAACATGTCGCTGAACAGGAAGCTCGACAGGTAACGCTCGCCCGAGTCAGGGAGGATCACGACGATGGTTTTGCCCTGCATTTCCGGCGTTTCGGCCAAACGCGCAGCCACGGCCACAGCCGCACCGCCGGAAATACCGCACAAGATCCCTTCTTCTTGCATCAAGCGCAGCGCCATGGCCTTGGACTCGTCATCGCTAACCAACTCAACTTTGTCGAGAATCGATAAATCGAGGTTTTTGGGCACAAAACCGGCGCCAATACCCTGAATCTTGTGTGGCGAAGGCTTGATCTCTTCCCCGGCCAACGCCTGAGTAATCACCGGCGAGGTGATGGGTTCAACCGCGACCGACAAGATCGGCTTGCCCCGGGTGTGTTTGATATAACGCGAAACACCGCTAATGGTGCCGCCCGTGCCGACGCCGGCAACCAGTACATCAATACCGCCGTCGGTATCGTTCCAGATTTCCGGGCCAGTGGTTTTTTCGTGAATGGCCGGGTTGGCCGGGTTTTCAAATTGTTGCGGCATGAAGTACCGCTCCGGATCGCTGGCCTGAATCTCTGCCGCTTTGTCGATAGCGCCCTTCATACCCTTGGCTGGCTCGGTGAGCACTAACTCAGCGCCCAGCGCTTTAAGCACCTTGCGCCGCTCAATGCTCATCGAAGACGGCATGGTCAGCACCAATTTGTAACCGCGAGCCGCAGCGACAAAGGCCAGGCCAATCCCGGTGTTGCCGGAGGTCGGCTCGATAATGGTCATGCCCGGCTTGAGCACACCCCGACTCTCGGCGTCCCAGATCATGTTGGCGCCAATGCGGCATTTCACCGAATAGCCAGGGTTACGCCCTTCAGTTTTGACCAGAATAGTCACGCCACGCGGCGCGATCCGGTTGATCTGAACCAGAGGCGTGTTACCGATGGAGTGCGCGTTGTCTGCAAAAATGCGGCTCATGGCGGGGTCCTTATGCACCTTTTGGGAAGGCCCCAAGGGTAGGCTTCACGATTCAAGGCGTCCAGTCATGACGTGACGCTCCATTCAGAGACTGAATAAGGCGTGTGCGTTCACCTGAAGCGGACAGCGCGTTATAGTCGGGCATACTTTTTAGTCTTCGCGCCCTGCCCTTGCAGGGTTCGGCTCATGGTTTGAGGATTTGCAGATGAAGTTTGAAGGCACCCGCGCCTATGTGGCCACCGATGACCTGAAACTGGCGGTCAACGCAGCGATCACCTTGGAACGTCCATTGCTGGTCAAGGGCGAGCCCGGTACCGGCAAAACCATGCTGGCCGAGCAACTGGCTGAATCCTTTGGTTGCAAGTTGATTACCTGGCACATCAAGTCCACCACCAAGGCCCATCAAGGCCTCTATGAGTACGACGCAGTGAGCCGCCTGCGCGACTCGCAATTGGGCGTCGACAAAGTTCACGATGTGCGCAATTACCTGAAAAAAGGCAAGTTGTGGGAAGCCTTCGAGGCCGAGGAACGAGTGATTCTGCTGATCGACGAAATCGACAAGGCCGACATCGAGTTCCCCAACGACCTGCTGCAAGAACTCGACAAGATGGAGTTCTACGTTTACGAGACCGATGAAACGATCAAAGCCAAGGTCCGCCCGATCATCATCATTACCTCCAACAACGAAAAAGAGCTGCCGGACGCGTTCCTGCGCCGCTGTTTCTTCCACTACATCAGCTTTCCGGATCGCACGACGCTGCAAAAAATCGTCGACGTGCACTTCCCGAACATCAAGAAAGAACTGGTAAGTGAAGCGCTGGACGTATTTTTTGACGTACGAAAAGTGCCCGGTCTGAAGAAAAAGCCGTCGACGTCCGAACTGGTGGATTGGCTCAAGCTGCTGATGGCCGACAACATTGGTGAGGCGGTGTTGCGTGAGCGTGACCCGACTAAAGCCATTCCGCCGCTGGCCGGTGCGCTGGTTAAAAACGAGCAAGACGTGCAGTTGCTGGAGCGTCTGGCGTTTATGAGCCGTCGCGGTAATCGCTGATTTTTCCAGAAGGCGATAAGCATGCTGCTGAATCTGTTCAATGAAATGCGGGCGGCCAAGGTGCCGGTTTCGGTGCGCGAGTTGCTGGACCTGATCAACGCGCTGAAGAACCGCGTGACCTTTGCCGACATGGACGAGTTTTACTTCCTGGCGCGTACGATTCTGGTGAAAGACGAACGCCATTTCGACAAGTTCGACCGTGCGTTCGGCGCCTATTTCAACGGCCTGCAAAACCTCAATGAACACCTTGAGGCGCTGATCCCCGAAGACTGGCTACGCAAAGAGTTCGAACGCTCGCTAAGCGATGAGGACCGCGCTCAGTTGCAGTCTCTGGGCGGCCTGGACAAGCTGATCGAGGCGTTCAAACAGCGCCTTGAAGAGCAGAAAGAACGCCATGCCGGTGGCAACAAATGGATCGGTACTGGCGGCACCAGCCCGTTTGGCTCAGGCGGGTATCACCCCGAAGGGATTCGCGTAGGCGATGCCGGTGCTCGTCAGGGCAAGGCCGCAAAAGTCTGGGAACAGCGCGAATACAAGAACCTCGACGACCAGGTCGAATTGGGCACGCGCAATATCAAGGTTGCGTTGCGCCGCCTGCGCAAGTTCGCCCGCCAAGGCGCGGCAGATGAACTGGACATCGACGGCACCATCGATCACACCGCACGTGACGCGGGCCTGTTGAATATTCAGATGCGGCCTGAGCGGCGCAACAACATCAAACTGCTGTTGCTGTTTGATATTGGCGGCTCGATGGATTCCCACGTAAAAATTTGCGAGGAATTGTTCTCGGCCTGCAAAACCGAGTTCAAGCATTTGGAGTATTACTACTTCCACAACTTCATTTATGAATCGGTGTGGAAAAACAACCAGCGCCGCCATGTTGAACGTATCGCGACTCAGGATGTGCTGAACAAGTATGGCGCGGACTACAAAGTGATTTTCATCGGTGATGCGTCGATGGGGCCGTATGAAATCACCCATGCAGGCGGCAGTGTCGAGCACTGGAACGAGGAGCCGGGTTACAAGTGGATGCAGCGTTTTATGGAGAAGTACAAAAAGCTGATCTGGATTAATCCGTACCCGAAAGACACCTGGAAGTACACGGCATCGACTGGCATCGTGCGGGATTTGATCGAAGATCGCATGTACCCGCTGACGCTGGACGGGCTAGAAGAAGGGATGCGATTTTTGGCCAAATAAGATCCCCCTGTAGGAACGAGCTTGCCTCGCGATCTTTTGACTTTTAAAGATCAAAAGATCGCGAGGCAAGCTCGCTCCTATGTATGGACTCGCCCCCACTGTCAACCCGCTTTTTCCCACTGATACCCGGCTGCATCTATGTATAAGGCCTATTTTGGGAAGCCATAATCGGCTTCTGGCCAACATTTTATGAGCTCGCGATATGCCAATTACAGTTAGGCCTCAAGGGCCGGTAGGAGCGCAGGCATAAATTCGCGACGGTCTGACCTGTGATCAATGTTCTTAAGCATGGGTTGGAGCGGTTTACACCCCGGTGGCAGAACTCTTTAGATCCTTAACTCATCGCTGCCTCCTGGCCGTTGCTCACTTGGCGGCGATACGTTTGGTCGTTTTGTAACAGCACCCAGATGATGCGCAAGTTTCGGTTGGCTAACCGAACGGCCGCCTCTTTGCGACCCAACTTTGATACCCAGCGTTGCAAGCGCCGGTCATCTGGATCCTCTGAATCAGTGCGTACCTGTCTCAACACCGCGTGAGCGCCCTGAATCGCCAAGCTTCGCAAGTAGGCATCGCCATGCTTGCTCATCTTGCCCAATCGGACTTTCTCGCCGCTGCTGTGCTGCTTGGGCACCAAGCCGAAGTAAGCAGCGAACTGCCGCGCGTTGGCAAAGCGCTCAGGTTCGGTTTGTTTAGCGATCACTGCTGTAGAAATAATTGGGCCGATACCGCGTACGGTCATCAGCCGTTTGGCTGTTTCGTCATTTTTTGCCGCTGTTTCCAGTCGACCGGTCAGTACATTGATGCGCTCGCCCAACTGACTCCATTCGCCCAGCAACTCATCTATCAATTCGCGTAACAGATCAGGCAATGGTTGGCTGGCATCTTCCAGAATCCGGGGGATAACCTGGCTGATTGCTGCTTCGCCCTGCGCCATGGCAAGACCATGCTCTAGCAACAGGCCGCGCATCTGATTACTCATTGCTGTGCGACGGCGCACGTAACCTTGCCGGACACGATGAAGAGCTTGCATGGCCAAGGCAGCAGCACTCTTGACCGGTACCGACGAGATATTGATATCTCGCCCTGCGCGCAAGATAGCCAGTGCATCGTTGCGATCGTTCTTGGGTCCGCTGCGGTGATTGGCGACATGCTGGGCTGGCAATATCCGGACAGGATTGCCTTGGGTTTTCAGCAATTGCGCCCATGCCTGAGCCCCCGGACCTGTCTCCACCAACACGGTTACGCTTGTTGGCAATTTCCGAAGAAATGCATGAAAGGCCTCACGTGAATTGATGCGCTCCTCATACACCGTTAGGCCAAAGGCATCCTGGCCAGCCACCTGGAAGACCCTTTTAGCCAGGTCTACGGCGATGACGGTGCATTTCGAAACATCGGTTGGCATGGACTGATTGGTCGTCGTATTCTTTTTCATGGACTCGCCCTCGCTGTCGTTGGCTTCTAATAGAATGCCACCGTGGCGCACAGACGCCTCGGCTTGGGCGAGTCCATGTAATTACAGGCAGGTGTTTTTCAGCTGTTGCGTTCACGCCGGGCGATACGCTCGCGTTGGCGCTTACCGCCCAGCACAACCCAGTCCACCAGTCGGAAGAAGCCTTCGATGATGAACGAAAACAGCAATGCCCCGGCCATTGCCCAGCCTATGGCCGAAGGCGATAGCAGCACTTGGTAGGTGTAGGCGTTGAGGGTTTCTTGTCGGATGTCCGGGTCAGCGGCGTAGGCCACTTGCAGCGCACGGAGGTACCACGGGCCTTGCATGGCCTGGAATTGAGCGTCGAGCAAACGCTGGCGATTGAGCAAGGTGCTCAGGCTGTTGGCATCGCTGCGAAAGACCGGGTCATCACTGGCCTGATAATGCGCAACCAGCGCTTGCAAGTCGCCCTTGAAAAACTGATTGGCGGTGTTCTGGAAACCGGCAAGCCCGGTTTGCGCCTCGATCAGGTGAGCTTCAACGCGGTTGGCGTAATCGTTGATAAACCCCGGCACTTGCACGCCGAGCAACAACCCCAATGTAAACAGCACCAACCGCAGGTAGCTCAGCCACATACACGCCTTTCCTTATTCGGTTGAACCCTGGCGGACGCATTCTCCGCGTCGCCACAGGCTCCATTGGCCAGGCTCGTAGCGAGTCCAGGTTTCGTTTTCAGTCAGCGGCTCGGTGGCAATCACAGTCACCACGTCATTGGGGGTGGTTTCTGACTGAAAATCGACGATAACGTCGACATCTTTCAACCGAGCGGGGCCAAACGGTGCGCGCCGGGTGATTTGCGCCAGCTTGGTCGAGCAGTAGCAAAATAGCCATTCGCCATCACTGAGTAAGCAGTTGAAGACACCTTTGCTGCGGAATTCGGCGCAGGCCTTAACCAGTACCGGCAGGATGTGCTCGACATCCACCGGCTCAGGAAACGCCTCACGCACGCGATTGAGCAAATCACAGAACGCCGCTTCGCTGTCGGTATCGCCTACCGGGCGATAAAAACGCGTGCTGGGTGAGAAGTCTGCCAATTGGCCGTTATGTGCGAAGCACCAGTTGCGCCCCCATAACTCGCGGACAAATGGGTGAGTGTTGGACAAGCACACTTTGCCCACGTTGGCCTGACGAATATGGCCAATGACGACTTCGCTTTTGATCGGATAACGCTGCACCAACAACGCGACTTCGGAATCACAACTGGCGCCAGGATCCTGAAACAAACGCAGGCCACGGCCCTCGTAGAAGGCGATACCCCAGCCATCGCGGTGCGGGCCGGTACGCCCGCCACGCTGCATCAGGCCAGTAAAACTGAACACAATATCGGTCGGGACGTTGGCGCTCATGCCCAATAATTCACACACGCTCGCACTCTCGCATTCAAGCTCAACGAAAAAAGATTACACCCGTGGTTCAACCCGCGACGGACCTGCTGGACGTGGCGCGGCCGGACGACCATAGCGGTCATCACCGGCCGAACCGAACGGCTGGTCGTCTTCAGGGTCAATACGGCGGGTTTGTTCTGCTGCTGCGGTTTGCGCCAGACGCGCCTTGCGCGCACGTTCAATGGGCCAACGAATCAGCACAAACAGCGCATACACGCAAAACGCGATGATGGTGTACATCAACAGGTCAGACACCGCACGCCACGCGTTATTACCCACCTTGAACGCAAGGTCCAGGGCCGTAATGGCCAGCGCAGGGGCGAATTGCTCTTTGACCGGGTCAATGATGGTCGGGCTGAGCAGCAGCACCGCCATAAGCACGCGTAATGGCTCACGCAACCAACGCCACATGAAACGGGTCAGGCGGCACCATACGAGCAGGCAGCCTAAAGCGGCGAAGGCGTAAAAGCCCCAGGCGATCAGATAGTCGTTCTCGGTCATGGTATCCATGGTCGGCAGGCAATGAGGCGCTATGATAACGGCTTTTCGAGAGTGCGGCTGCACCGCCGTCAGCGCCACTTCTATTCATGCAGGTTTCAGAGATCGCTCAATGACCGAATCAGCCTACGCAAACAGCGCCCCTATCGCACGCAAGGTCGAGGGTTCTGACCCCTACTCATGGTTACAAAACCGCGATAGCAAAGAGGTTTTGGACTACCTGACTGCGGAAAACACCTACCAGGAAGCTCAATTGGCCGATCAGGCCGAGCTGCGTGAGACGCTGTTTCAAGAGATCAAGGGCCGAATTCGCGAGACAGATTTGTCACTGCCCTCCCCTTGGGGCCCGTATTTGTATTACACCCGCACCAATGCCGGTGACGAGTACCCGCGCCATTACCGCTGCCCGCGGCCGGCCGATGACAGTCAGCACGTCGACGAAAATGCCGAGCAATTGCTGCTGGACCCTAACGTTCTGGCTGACGGCGGCTTTATTTCATTGGGTGCGTTCAGCATCAGCCCGGATCACCAGCGTTTGGCCTATAGCCTGGACACCAGCGGCGAAGAGACTTATCGCCTGTTCGTGAAAGAGTTGAACAACGGCGCGGTGACTGAACTGCCCTTTGAAGACTGTGATGGCAGCATGACGTGGGCCAATGACAGTCAGACGCTGTTTTTCGCGGAACTGGACGAGACCCATCGTCCGCACAAGCTGTTTCGCCACACGCTGAGTGAAACGGCGGCACATGAGGTGTTTCATGAGGCCGATGGACGATTTTTTCTACATTGCTACCGCTCAAGCTCAGAGCGTCAACTGATTCTGTTGCTCAACAGCAAAACCACCAGCGAAACCTGGGTACTGGACGCCGATCAGCCGCAACAGGCATTCACTTGCCTGGCGCCGCGGGTTGAGGGCCACGATTACAGCGTCGACCATGGCCTGTACGAAGGGCAATGGGCATGGTTTATTCGCACCAATCAGGACGGCATCAACTTTGCGCTGTATTACGCGTTGGGTGACGCCCCGCAGTGTGATGACTGGCAGCGCCTGATCGCCCACGACGACAGCGTGATGCTTGAAGGCCTCAGCCTGAACGCCAACGCGTTGTGCCTGAGCCTGCGCGAAGGCGGCCTGCCAATCATTGAGATTCGTCCTAATGGTTTACCGGCATACCGCGTGCAACTTCCAGACGCAGCCTACAGCTTGTATGTGCAAGACAGCCTGGAGTTTCACAGCGAGCACATTCGCCTGCGTTACGAATCGCTGAACCGCCCGGCACAGGTGCGCCAATTGACGCTGACCAATGGCGAGCAAACGGTACTCAAGGAAACCCCGGTGCTTGGACCGTTCAATGCCGATGACTACATTAGCCAGCGCTTGTGGGCGACCGCGCCTGACGGGACTCAAGTGCCGATCAGCCTGGTGGTGAAGCGTGAGGCGCTGGGTAAACCGACACCACTGTATCTGTATGGCTACGGCGCCTATGGCGAAAGCCTTGATCCGTGGTTTTCCCATGCCCGCCTGAGTTTGCTGGAGCGCGGCGTGGCGTTTGCCATTGCACATGTTCGTGGCGGCGGTGAGTTGGGCGAAGCCTGGTACCGCGCGGGCAAGCAAGAGCACAAACACAACACGTTCAGCGATTTTATTGCCTGTGCTGAACACTTGATCGACAAGGGCCTGACCCGCAGCGATCAGTTGGTGATCAGTGGCGGCAGCGCGGGCGGCCTGTTGATCGGCGCCGTGCTCAATCAGCGTCCAGAACTGTTCGGGGCCGCAATTGCCGAAGTACCGTTTGTCGATGTGCTCAACACCATGCTCGACCCTGAGTTGCCGCTGACAGTCACCGAATACGACGAATGGGGCAACCCGCAAGAGCCTGACGTGTATGAGCGGATCAAGGCGTACGCACCCTATGAAAATGTAACCGCGCAGGCGTACCCGGCGATGCTGGTGATTGCCGGCTACAACGACAGTCGCGTGCAATATTGGGAAGCGGCCAAGTGGGTGGCCAAGCTGCGCGCCACCAAGACTGACGACCACTTATTGTTGCTCAAGACCGAGCTGGACGCAGGGCATGGCGGCATGAGCGGGCGTTACCAGGGCCTGCGCGACGTCGCGCTGGAATACGCGTTTGTGTTCAAGGTATTGGGAATTTAACCCCCCACGTAGCAGTTGCCGAGTTCCGCGAGGCTACGTCCGGCGACGCAGTCGTCGTAAATACGCCCTCGCGGATTTCCAGTTAGATCTGGCTCTCAGCATTTACGATCGCTTCGCAATCGGACGTAGCCTCGCGGAACTCGGCAACTGCTACGCATACGTTGAATAAAGTGCCAGCAGGGTCACTCCGACATTGGCTTAACTTTCGAATCTTTCGGCTCAAGCCCCGGCAGCGGTTGATCTTTGGGGGGCGGCTGCGGCAGGTCGATCGGCGGCAGCGGGACCTGACTGCTCCCGGCAACGGGCTTTGGCACCGCGCGCGGGGTAATCTGCGGGTATGGGGTGGGCGTCGCAGTACCCGGCGAGCCCGGCGCAGGGGTCACGGGGACGCTAGGAATTGAGGTTAATTCCGCTGCCTGGGTTGCACTTATCGAGAGCGCCCCCCACACAATGGCCGTTAGAATAGTGCGTTTCATCAATCACTCCGTTGCCAGACGGCTTATCTGCCATCAGGCTACTCGTAACCAGCTGTTTTTGTCCCATTTCTATGAGATTTCCATGAAACGTTTTGTTTTGCTCGACACCACCCCGATCCCCGAAAACGGCGGTGCCTTGTGCCTGTTCGAGTATGGCGAAGACTTCGTGATCAAGATTCAGGGCGGTGACGGCGGCCAACTGATGAACACTCGCATGCATGGCTCCGAAGATGCCTTGGCCGAGATTCCGTGCCGTAAAGTCGCCGGTCGCCCGCAATCGCGGGTGTTGATTGGCGGCTTGGGCATGGGGTTTACCCTGGCCTCGGCGCTCAAGCATTTGGGCAAGACCGCCGAAGTGGTGGTCGCCGAGCTGGTGCCAGGCGTTGTGGAGTGGAATCGCGGCCCGCTGGGCGAAAAAGCCGGCAACCCGCTGCAAGACCCGCGCACCGTGATCCGCATGGAAGACGTGGCCAAGGTGCTGCAAGCCGAGCCCAACGGCTTTGATGCGATTATGCTCGACGTCGACAACGGCCCTGAAGGCCTGACCCAAAAAGCCAATAGCTGGCTGTACTCGGCTGGTGGCTTGAGTGCTTGTGCCAAGGCGCTGCGCCCCAAAGGTGTACTGGCGGTGTGGTCGGCCAGTGCTGACAAACAGTTTTCGGACAAGCTGCGCAAAGCCGGCTTTAAAGCCGAAGAGGTCCAGGTGTTCGCCCACGGCAACAAGGGCACGCGCCACACGATCTGGATTGCTGAAAAAATCAAAGGCTGATCAACAGCTAAACTTCACGACATAACCGTCATTCGTCTTAAAGGTGAACCCCATGAGTTCAGCGAACCCACCGTCCCACACCGCCAAGCTGGACCGCATCCTGGCCGATGCCCAGCGTGATCGTGAAATGGGCTACCGCGACAAAGCCCTGAGAATGTACCCGCACGTGTGTGGCCGCTGCGCCCGCGAGTTTGCTGGCAAGCGCCTGAGCGAGCTGACCGTTCACCACCGTGACCACAACCACGACAACAACCCGCAGGACGGCTCCAACTGGGAGCTGCTGTGCCTGTACTGCCACGACAACGAGCACTCGCGTTACACCGACCAGCAGTACTTCTCGGACAGCTCGACCAGCAGCCCGAAAGTGGCCAAGGCGACGCATAACCCGTTTGCCGCGCTGGCCGGGCTGATGAAGAAAGACGACTAAGTCACCGGTTCGTGCAGGAGCGAGCTTGCCTCTTGATCTTTAAAAAGATCAAGAGATCGCGAGGCAAGCTCGCTCCTGCAGGGGTGCTGGTATACTCGCGTCTTTTTCTGAAGGGCACCGGCACGTGGCAAACAAACGGTACAGCTGCATTGGCTTGTATAACCCCAAATCACCGGAAAACGTCGGCTCGGTGATGCGTGCGGCTGGTTGCTACAACGTGGCGTCGGTGTTTTACACGGGGAAACGCTATGAACGCGCCCGCGATTTCATCACCGACACCAAGAAGATCCATCAGGATATTCCGCTGATTGGTATCGACGACCTGAAAAAAATTATCCCGCTGGGCTGCATCCCGGTCGCCGTTGAGCTGGTCGAGGGCGCACGCTCTTTGCCGGAATACACACACCCGGATCGAGCGATTTACATCTTTGGCCCAGAAGATGGCTCTCTGGATAAAGAGATTCTGGACTGGTGCGAAGATGTGATTTACATCCCGACCAATGGCTGCATGAACCTGGCAGCCACGGTCAATGTGGTGCTTTACGACCGTATGGCCAAGGGCAATAACACCCGCTCCGGGCCAAAGTTCGGCTAGACCTTGTCTTTGTTCTGCTGGCTGGCGCTCCAGTCGACCAGCAGGCTGTAGGCGATGGCGAGCAAGGTGGGGCCGATAAACAGGCCGATGAAACCAAAAGCTATCAGCCCACCAAACACACCGAGCAACACGATCACCAGCGGCAGGTTGCCGCCCCGGCTGATCAGGTAAGGTTTGAGCACGTTGTCGACACCGCTGATGATCAGCGTGCCCCAGATACCAAGGAAAATCGCCATCCCGTAGTCGCCCTTCCAGGCCAGCCAGGCCGTGGCCGGGATCCAGATCAGTGGCGGCCCCATGGGTATCAGGCTGAGCAGGAAAGTGGCCAGTCCAAGCACCAGCGCACCCGGTACACCGGCAATCAAAAAGCCGATCAGCGCCAGCAAGGCTTGCGCCGCAGCCGTACCGATCACCCCGTTAACCACGCGCTGAACCGTACCCGCTACCAGTTCTTGATAATAATCAGCACGCTCGCCGATCAGCCGCACCAGCAGCCCGTGGACGAAGGTCGCCAGGCGCGGGCCATCACGGTAGAAAAAGAACACAAAGACAATGCTCAGCGTCAGTTCAAGAATGCCGCCACCAATTTGCGCACTGCGGGCCAGCAGCCAGTTGCCCACCTGCCCCAGATAAGGTTTGACGGCCAGGATCATGGCCGCGCCCTGCTCATCGATGGTGTTCCACATGCCCACTAAACGCTCACCGACCAACGGGATACCCGCCAGCCAGGTCGGCGCCTCGGGCAAGCCTTCGAGCTGCACGTCTTTGACGAATGTGGTGGCGTCACGCACATGGTCTGCCAGGTTAAAGCCCAGCCACACCAGTGGCCCGGCCACCAGCAACATCCAGCCAAGGGTCAGGATGCTCGCCGCCAGCGACTCACGCCCGTTGAGCCAGCGTGTTAAAAGACGCATCAGGGGCCAACTGGCGAACGCCAGCACAGCCCCCCAGAACAAAGCCGACCAAAACGGTGCCATCACCCACAGGGTGGCGCCGAACAGCACCACGAGCAGGATCTGCACCAACAGGCGATCGTTATTGAGCATGTAGGTTCCGCAGACAATTGAAGGTTCGAAATGAGGCGACGACTACCCAGAGTGTAGCCGTCGTTTTGCAGGGTTTAGCGCAATAACTCGAGATGCAGGCCATTGGCTGGCTTGGTCCCCAGGTCCATGCGAGCGGCGCGCACACCGCCTTTGATCAAAGCATCACGCCAGGCTAATGCATTGGTGCCGGTCAAACTGACTCGGGAGGTGACATCAAGGTTCAATGCCCTGGCGATCAGGGTGACCCATTGTGCGTCCGGCTCACCCACCAGCTTGGGAAAGTCCAGCTCGCCCGTGTTTTTCAACTGGCGCTGCAAGGTCGCCGAGGTGGGCAGCAGCTCGCCTAAATCGGCACTCGCCTGAAGTTGTTCAACATGCAGGTAAGCTTTACGACCGCCCCGATTAATACCGTACAAGGCAACGAGCTGGTTGTGATCGGGAGCCGCTCGACGCAGCAACAAGTAGGTTTGCTGGTCGTCAGCGCCGACCAGTTTGGAGTTGCCGAACACTTCATTGGCCCACAGGCTGCTCTCGCCGCAATCACGGCCCTGGCACCAGAACAGCAAATCTGCGCCTTGTTTTTGCAACGCTTCACGAGCAGCCGTGAAGGCTTCAGTGGCCGTGTGTTCTGCAGGCAATTCGTAGGTGACGGCTGTGGTCTGACCGCGGGTGTTGACCTGCCCCTCGAAACGCAGGCGGCCACTGATTTTGCGGATCGAGCCCATCGGGTAAATCCGCTCGACGTCAGGTTGTACGGTGTAATCGACTATTTGCGCGTCGGCCAGCCGTGGCAGGTCCTTTAAGTCGTGGCTGCCAGGCACGTCGGCAGCCCATACCCAAGGGCCAAAACAGCTCAGGCCCAGCGCCAGAATAAAGCGATTAGGTATGTTCATCGGCGTCTCACGATAGAGACCGGATGGCCTTTCGGGGTCGCAGCGTTGCAGTGATCCATCATGGTTGTCTCCCATTTCAACCCGCCAAGCCTCGGCAGTTGGCCGCCGCAAGTCAAGGAACGGCGAAGAACCGATTGAAACAGTCTGCAACAAGGATTGCCCCCGCCTCGTCATTCAGGTGCAAATGATGGCCGCCAGCCAACCGGTTCAACGTAAAGGGTAGACGATCCAGCAACTCGGGATGGCTGGCCAGCATGCCCTGTTCTGCGACCACCAGGGTCGTCGGGCAACTGATCCGCCGAACGAAGGACATGGCCTGTTCATCGCTCAGGCGCAAGGGCGACGGTAATGTCAGGCGGCTGTCACTGCGCCAGCTGTAGCCGCCGGGTACGGGCATCAACCCGCGCTGGGCCAACAACTCGGCGGCTTCGCGACTGACCGCGACCATGCCTTTCATGCGCGCTTCTATCGCCCGATCAAGGGTCGGGTGCACCGACTTGCGCTTGTGCGCCAGACCGAGTTGCGCCTGCAAGGCCTGACCCATGCGCTCGGCCGTGTCGCCTTCAGGGCCGCTGCGCAGCACGATGCCGTCGATCAGCGCCAATTGGGTGACACGTTCAGGGAATGAGCCGGCCACGATCACCGAGACAATCGCGCCCAGCGAATGCCCCAGCAATGCAAAACGCTCCCACCCCAATTGCTCGGCGACGCACAGCACGTCGAAGGCGTAATCGGCCAGCGCGTACCCGGCGCCACGCGGTCGGTGATCGGAGTGACCATGGCCTGCAAAATCCAGCGCCACGATGCGCAGGCCGGACAGCTTGGGCGCCAGCCGCGCAAAGCTGTTGGCGTTGTCCAGCCAGCCGTGCAGGGCAATGACCGGCAATCCGTCTTCGGGACCAAATAGATGCGCGGCCAGTTCGATATGCGGCAGGCTCAGACGGACTTCTTCAACCACAGGGTTCATGCAGGGTGCTCTTCAGGGGCCGGGGTGATGCAGTTCCCAGCGGGCAAAAATGTGTTTGAGCAGGCTGGCGGTGTTTTGCGGCTGCTCCAGCGGGAACATGTGCCCGCCTGGCACACTCAGAGACTCACCGCGAGGCATACGCGCCACGGCCCGCGCATGATGGCGCATGACTACGCGGCTGTCTTGCCCACGAACCACAGTCAATGGCACCTGCAATTGAAAGATCCGTCCGGGACTGGTGTGGGGAACACCTCGGTAGATGTTGATTTCTGTAGCGGGGTCAAAACTCAGGCGTAAACGATCATCGACGGGCTGTAAGCCATGCTCCAGGTACGCCTCAAAGCAGTCCGGGTCGAAACTGCGAAACAGTGACTTGTCCGCGAAATACTCACGGGCCGCAGCACGATCCGCAAATTCTTCGCGCCGCCCCAACGTGCGGCCCGCCGGGGTCAGACGGTCGATAAAGCCAAAACGCTTGGCAGCACGAATCACCCATTGATCGGTGAGCGTCAATACCGGCGAGTCGAGCATGACCACACCTTTGTACAACTGCGGGCAACGCAATGCCGCGTGCAAGTGCAACATGCCGCCCAGCGAGTGGCCAACGCCCAGCACCGGTTCGGCTTGCTGTTGCAGGTGATAGATCAGTTCATCGACCAGGTTGTGCCAGTTATTGTCCACCGGGAAACGCGGATCATGCCCGTGCTGAGACAGCCGGGTGACGCTGAAATCCGGGGCCAGAGCGTCAAATAACTTGCCGTAGGTACCTGACGGGAAGCCATTGGCATGGGCGAAAAAAATCTGCCTAGACATACAAGGCGTCCATACATAGGAAATACGCCTTATTGTCTGTAGGAAGATTCACCATATCAACGACCGTATGCGCCATGAATGACGCCACTACGGCCATTGCACTGCCCAATCAACGTGCGGGCGGTGTTTCACCCAAGGGCACGACAGCGATGGTCAGCCTAGAAATGCAGTTGAGTTTGCCGTTGTCGTCCGTCAGGCGAATGTCCCACACATGGGTGGTACGCCCGATGTGAACCGGCCGTGCTATAGCGTTGACCCGGCCGCTGCGCACCGCGCGCAGATGATTCGCGTTGACTTCAAGCCCCACGCAATAGAATTTCTGTGTGTCGACACACATGTAACTGGCCATCGAGCCAAGGGTTTCGGCCAGCACAACCGAGGCGCCCCCATGCAACAAGCCGAACGGCTGATGAGTGCGGGAATCCACCACCATGCTGGCACTGATGGACTGGTCATCGAAAGCATCAAAGGTAATATCCAGCACGTCGCAGATGGTGTTTTTGCGCATCTCGTTGAGGTGCGCCAGATCTGGCTGGGTGGTCCACAAGCTCATGGGTCATTCCTTGCTCAGTGAGTGTTGATTGCCATTTTTTCGTAGGATTTTTGGCAACCTTGACCCAACTATCTTTCACTCACACCCGACTCTGCAACCGTTACTAAAAAACTGTAGTCGCTGCCGCAGGCTGCTATGTGGTTCGCAGGACGTTCGCTTTCTATTTCAGCGGCAGCGGCTACAACGGGTATTTTTCTACCGGGGGTGGCGCACACTGAGCAATTTCATGCTGCCAGCCAGCGGCCATTCCCCCTCAAGCTCGGCCAGGCTGGCCGTGTGCATTGGCTGGGGCTCACGCAGATGGCCAAATTGCAGCAGGCTGATCAAATCCCCAACAAACGGCTGATGTGTGACCAGCAATACATGGCCGCTGTCAGGCAATTTGCTCATGGCGTACTTCGGCTCGCTGTCGGGTGTCAGCCACGGCACGACGATGAGTTCAGAGGTGAAACCCAAAGCCTTGCGTACCAACTCAGCGGTTTGCTGAGCCCGCACATACGGGCTGACCAAGATGCTGTCCAGTGGCTCGCCGAGCATCTGTGCGGCGCTGTGCAACACTTGTTCCCGGCCATGGGCGGTCAGCTCGCGCTCGGCATCACGTCGGGCATGGGCCTGGGCTTCGCCGTGACGCAAGATCCAGAGTTTCATGGCTTGCTCTCGGTACCGTCAGCAGGCGCCACGTAAGGCGCCTCGCCCTCCGGGGCACGCGCAGCAGGCCAATCAGCAAAAGGCCACGGCTTTTGTTCGGTATGAAAGCTGCCAAAGCGCCCGATCTGGGCGAGATACAGGCTTAGGCTGTCACCGAAGTTCATGAGCCCGCCATTGGGTGCCCCGTAAGCCAAGCGATAAATCAATTGCACCAGCACCAGCGCGCCGAGCACGAATTGCGCGACTTGCCAAACCAGAAAAAAAACCAGCATCCACAACACGCGTAAAACAATGGACTCGTACTTGGGGGCGTTTTTGCTGTCACTCATGTGCTGCTCCTGTGCTGACTCAGTTGAAACCACTGGTGGAAATAAAGTCGACATCGGTCTTGGGCTCTGCGCGCATCAGCAGTTCGATCACCTGGTTGAGCGTGCGGCCTTCAAACAGGATCGCGTGCAGGCCCGCGACCAATGGCATGTAAACGTTCAGTTCCTGCGCCTTGGCCTTGAGCACCTTAAGGGTGTTCACGCCCTCGGCGACTTCGCCCAAACGGGCAACCGCGTCTTCCAGGCTCAAGCCTTGGCCGAGGGCAAACCCGACCTGATAGTTACGGCTTTTAGGCGACGAACAGGTGACGATCAAATCGCCTACGCCCGCCAAGCCAAGAAAAGTCATGGGATTGGCACCCTGGCTGACAGCAAAACGGGTCATTTCTGCCAAAGCACGGGTAATCAGCATGCTTTTGGTGTTTTCCCCCATACCCAGCGCAACGGCCATGCCAGCAATAATGGCGTACACATTTTTCAACGCCCCCCCCAATTCGACGCCGAATCGGTCAGCGCTGGCATAGACCCGGAACGTACGACCATGCAGCGCCGCCTGTACAGCGGTGCAGAGCGCCTCATCGGCGCTGGCAACCACGGTGGCCGTCAACGCATGCTCTGCCACTTCACGGGCCAGATTAGGGCCCGACAGCACGCCGATTCTGGCTTGAGGGGCGATTTCTTCAAGAATTTCGCTCATCAATTTAAAGCTGTGGGCTTCGATGCCTTTGGTCAGGCTGACCAGCATTTTGCCGCTCAAACGCTCGGCGTGGTCTGCCAGTACATTGCGCAAGGCGCTGGATGGCAGCGCCACAAAACACAGTTCGCAGCCATCGAGGGTCGCTTGCAGGTCGGTGACGGGCTCGACCCCCGGATGAATTTTGATGCCTTTGAGGTAACGCGGGTTTTCACGATTGAGGCGAATGGCCTCGGCTTGCTCGGGGTCACGCATCCACTGGTGCACACGATGGCCGTTTTCTGCCAGCAAGTTGGCCACGGCGGTGCCAAAGCTTCCGCCTCCCAAGACCGCAATAGCGTGCTGTTCAGTCATATGCAATCCCGTCATCCATCTAGCTGTGGCAATCGCGGCATTATACGGGGCGCATGCTCGACGACCAGCCCCAGCGCACTGCTGTTGCAGGATAGTTAAGACGGCGATTGCACACGTGATGATTGCGCGTGTTAAGTTTCCTTGCGCAGTGACTCGAGGGTGGGGCACCCCGCGGTTTTGAACGATTTAGCCGAAGAAAAGCGGGCTCTGACTGGCAAAGTATGAAAGCTCAGTTACCATGCCGCCTTGATTTCAACAGCCAAGGGCAGCTCAGCTGCGCACACGAATGACCCATCTCAAGTCAAGGATGACAGTACACATGGACAAAATGACGGCTGACATGTGCACAACTGAAGGGATTGCTCATTCATGACAGCACGTAGTCACTGGGATATTCACACCCGTACACAGATGATGAGCCTGGGGCCAGCGTTGTTGTTAACCCTGTTGCTCATCAGTTTTTTTACCTTCGTACGCATCCAGGACTTGCGTCAGGAACTGGATTACACGGGCCAATTGATTGCCAACCAACTCGCCCCAGCGACTGAATACGGGGTGATGTCCGGTAACGTTCAAATACTGGAATCCTTGATAAAAGCGTCACTGAATACGCCCCACGTCGAGTTCGTGCAGGTACAAGATCGCGCAGGCAATACGCTGGCTCAAGCCGAGCAACCGGCGTTTTCTCAGAACCATGCAACGCCCGTTGAAGTATTTCAGGCGCCCGTGCGATGGCAGAAAAGTACCTCTGGCGATGCTTTTTTAATGAGGAACAGCCAAGCCACTGTGCCAGAAGAAGATTATCTGGGCCGTGTATTGGTCGGCATGTCGAATGATGCATTCAGCAAGCGCCAGCAAGAGATCTTGCTCAAAGCAGTGATTCTCGCGCTGTTTGCATTGGGCTTCACCTTCCTGCTGGCCAGGCGCCTGGCCTCTAATCTGTCCAAACCCATCAGTGACATGAGCAAGGCGGTCAAGGCCATCCAGCAAGGCGATTACAAAGCGCTTTTGCCGGTGGTTGACGAGGGTGAACTGGGGAGTCTCGCGCAACACATCAATAATCTGGCCGAAGGCCTTGAGCAGGCCAGCCGTGAGCAACAGACCGCCATTGCTCAACTGATTCAAACCCGCGAAGAAGCCGAACGGGCCAACCGCGCTAAAACTGACTTTTTAGCGATGATGAGCCATGAGCTGCGCACCCCGATGAATGGCGTACTGGGGATGCTGCAATTGCTGGAAACCACCAGGATGACTGAGGAACAGGCGGAATATGCCGCCCTCGCCTGCGAATCCACTGAACACTTGCTCAAGGTGATCAACGATATTCTCGATTTTTCGCGCATCGAGCGTTCGACGCTGGAGCTGGAACACATTCCATTCAACCTTCTGGATTTGATCGACAACTGCGCCCAAGCCTTCCAGTTCAGTGCAGGTCAACGTGATTTGCTGTTGCAACTGACGATTCCCGACGATCTGAAGGTTTTACATGTGCTCGGCGACCCGACCCGGATACGCCAAATTCTGGTCAATCTGATCGGGAATGCCTTGAAGTTCACCGAGCGCGGCAGCGTCAGTATCGAAGCCCAATGGCAGCCACTGGATCACGAATTGATCTGGTTTACCTGCTCAGTGCGCGACAGCGGTATCGGGATCAGCACCGATAAGCTGGAGTCGATGTTTAATGCCTTCCAGCAAGCTGACAGCTCGATTTCACGGCGCTATGGCGGCACAGGCCTGGGCTTGCCCATCGCGCGTACGCTGGCCGAACGTATGGGCGGCAGGTTGCACGCCAAGAGTGAAGAAGCTCAGGGTTCGGTGTTCACCCTGGAGATTCCACTAGAGCTGCATCAGCCTGTGACGACCAGTAAAAGGCTGGCAGTCACGGCACAGCCGCTGAGTACTCAAGGCCGTAAAGTCTTGCTGGTAGAGGACAATCCGGTCAATCAGGCCGTTATTGAGGCAACGCTGAGAAGCCTGGGGTATGAAGTGTGCGTGGTCAGTGACGGCGCTCAAGCGATTCATCACGCCAATACTGCGCTCTACGCGGCGATTCTGATGGACTGCCGCTTACCTGTGATTGACGGTTACGAAGCCACCCGGCAAATCCGTCAGCTGGCAGGCTGTGTCACGGTGCCCATTATTGCCCTGACCGCCAACGCGTTGCAGGGCGATCGGGAAACCTGCCTGCAAGCCGGCATGAACGATTACCTTGCCAAGCCGTTCAAACGAGCGGAGTTGGAGCAGATTTTACAGCGCTGGGTCCTGTAACTTGTGGCTAATGAGGCACCTGCGACTGGCGTTAAACGCAAAAGTGCGGCAGTCTTAGGCACCCGAATGGGCCCCTGAACCGGCCCGATTTAAATTTTCAGTGCACAAGTGTACATTCCTGTCCTTTGCGCTGTGACTTTCACTACAACGCAATAGTCTATGTGTAGGCTGGCGAACTGGAACACCATGTTTCGGTTGGTCGGGAAGATTTGCCCCACCTTGCCACATGGGATTATTGAGGAGCTCGCATGACCAAACAAAACGCCTTTACTCGGGAAGATCTGCTGCGCTGTAGCCGCGGCGAACTGTTCGGCCCAGGTAACGCGCAACTGCCCGCCCCTAACATGCTGATGGTGGATCGCATCACCCATATCAGTGAAGAAGGCGGCAAGTACGGCAAAGGTGAATTGGTCGCCGAGCTGGATATCAATCCAGACCTGTGGTTCTTTGCCTGCCACTTTGAAGGCGATCCGGTAATGCCGGGCTGCCTGGGCCTTGACGCCATGTGGCAGTTGGTAGGTTTCTACCTGGGCTGGCAAGGTTTGCCTGGCCGCGGTCGTGCCTTGGGTTCGGGCGAAGTGAAGTTCTTTGGCCAGGTTTTGCCGACTGCCAAGAAAGTCACCTACAACATTCAAATCAAGCGCGTCCTCAAGGGCAAGCTGAACCTGGCCATTGCCGATGGTTCGGTCACTGTCGACGGTCGCGAGATTTATACTGCCGAAGGCCTTCGGGTCGGCGTATTTACTTCCACTGACAACTTTTAAGGGTTATCCGCATGCGCCGCGTCGTTATCACTGGTCTGGGCATCGTTTCGTGCCTGGGCAATGACAAAGAGACCGTCTCCGCTAACCTGCGTGCAAGTCGCCCTGGTATCCGATTCAACCCGGAATATGCCGAAATGGGTCTGCGTAGCCAGGTTTCCGGCTCCATTGACCTGAACCTCGAAGAGCTGATCGATCGCAAGATTTATCGTTTCGTTGGCCACGCAGCTGCTTACGCTTACTTGGCCATGAAAGACGCCATCACTGATTCGGGCCTGACCGAGGAGCAAGTCTCCAACACGCGTACCGGCCTGATCGCCGGTTCTGGCGGCGCGTCGACCTTGAACCAGATGGAAGCGCTCGACATCCTGCGCGAAAAAGGCGTGAAGCGCGTCGGCCCATACCGTGTAACGCGGACCATGAGCAGCACCGTTTCGGCTTGTCTGGCGACCCCGTTCAAAATCAAGGGCCTGAACTACTCCATCGCTTCTGCCTGCGCCACCAGTGCTCACTGCATCGGTAACGCCATGGAACAGATTCAGATGGGCAAACAGGACATCGTTTTCGCTGGCGGCGGTGAAGAAGAGCATTGGAGCCAATCGTTCCTGTTCGACGCCATGGGCGCTCTGTCCAGCAAGCGCAATGACACCCCGGAACAAGCTTCCCGTGCCTACGACGCCGACCGTGACGGTTTCGTCATCGCGGGTGGCGGCGGCATGGTAGTGGTCGAAGAGCTGGAACACGCTCTGGCCCGTGGCGCCAAGATCTACGCTGAAATCGTTGGCTACGGTGCAACGTCTGACGGCTACGACATGGTTGCACCGAGCGGCGAAGGCGCTATCCGCTGCATGCAGATGGCAATGTCGACAGTTGATGCGCCTATCGACTACATCAACACCCACGGCACCTCGACTCCGGTCGGCGACGTAGCCGAGATGAAAGGCATTCGTGAAGTCTTCGCAGACAAAGCGCCACCTATCAGCTCGACCAAAAGCCTGTCGGGTCACTCCTTGGGCGCCGCCGGTGTTCACGAAGCGATCTACTGCATGCTGATGATGGAAGGCAACTTCATTGCTGGCTCCGCCAACATTGATGAACTGGATCCGGCTGTTGCTGACATGCCAATCCTGACCAAGACGCGTGAAGATGCCACTATCAACACCGTTATGAGCAACAGCTTCGGTTTCGGTGGCACTAACGCCACGCTGGTTCTGAAGCGCTGGGAAGGCAAGTAAGCCCCCCGCCCGCTCAATAAAAATGCCCCGACCTGGTCGGGGCATTTTTTTTACCTCATGGAACGCACAACGCGCAGGGTGCTCTATAAAGATCAGGACCTTTATCACTCCACTCCGAGGTTTGCCATGACTGTTACCGTCAATACTGAGTCCCAAGAAGGTTTTCGTCACAGCATTAAAATCGACGATCACGAAGTGTTTACTGATCTACCCAAAACATTAGGTGGCGATGACTCCGCCCCAAGCCCGCATGATTACTTCGATGCCGCCCTAGGCGCCTGCAAGGCATTGACCCTCAAGCTGTATGCGAAAAAGAAAGACATCCCGCTCACGGGCGTCACGGTTGAAGTCAAACACGATGCCAGTGATGAGCAAAAAGGCAAGTATACGCTGCACGTCAAATTGACCCTCAAGGGCGTGTTGACGGACGCACAACGCCAAGAGTTGCATAACGTGGCGGACAAATGCCCCGTGCATAAATTGATGACCACCGCCGAAGTCAGCATCGAAACTCACTTGTCTGAAGGCGCGTTCAGCCAGTAATGCCGGGGCCGGAGCGTTGGGTTATGCTCAGCGCTCCTTCATTGCCAGGACAGGCCCATGCCTACATTCACCGTGATCAAACCACGCGCCGAGGATGTTGAAGGCCAACCTATCTTGCGCCCGCTGCCTTCTGCCAAATGCCGCAATGTCGGGCCCTTTGTATTTTTCGATCACATGCTGGCGACGCAATATCCACCCGGTCGCGGGATGAATATCCGACAGCATCCGCATATTGGCCTGTCCACCCTGACCTATCTGTTTGAAGGCCAACTGCAACACAAAGACAGTTTGGGCTCGGACCAGCAAGTTGGGCCCGGCGAAGTCAGCTGGATGACAGCCGGCGCGGCGATTGCCCACATTGAACGTACGCCCTCCTCGCTACTGGCACAGGGCTCGACTTTGCACGGGCTGCAGGTGTGGCTGGCTTCGCCAAAAGAACACGAGCAAGGTAAAGGGCTGTACAGCCACCACACAGCCGACAGCTTGCCCGTGATCGATAACCTGGGTGTAAGAATACGGTTGATTGCAGGATCAGGCTTTTGTCTGGAATCACCCGTACCAATCCTTTCACCTACGCTATATGCCGAAGTGCAGATGCAGACCGCCACGACCCTGCTTATTCCAGCCGAACATCAGGAGCGGGCGCTGTATGTGTTGCAAGGCGAAGCGCTGCTGGAAGACCAGCCCCTTGAACCCCTCAGCCTGGTGGTACTGCCGCGCGGGGAAGCGTTGACGTTGTGTGCCAAAAGTGACTGCCACGCGGTGCTGATCGGTGGCGCGCCACTGGATGGACCACGGCGCATGAACTGGAACTTCGTTGCCAGCGACCCCGCTCTGATTGAACAGGCCAGAACACGCTGGGCGGCAGGTGATTGGCCGACCGTCCCCGGAGAAGACGGTCGTATCGAATTGCCCTGATTTACAAGACCATCGCGGCGACCCAACCAAAAGCCAATAGCGGCAGGTTGTAGTGCAGGAACGTCGGGACCACGGTGTCCCAAATGTGATGGTGCTGGCCGTCAATGTTCAAGCCGGAAGTCGGGCCCAGGGTTGAGTCTGACGCAGGAGACCCCGCATCGCCCAAGGCGCCCGCCGTTCCGACGATGCAAACGATGGCCATCGGGCTGAAACCCAGTTGCACGCACAGCGGGACGAAAATCGCAGCCAGGATCGGCACTGTCGAAAACGAAGAACCAATGCCCATGGTGACCAGCAAGCCAACCAACAGCATCAGTAATGCACCTAAGCCTTTGCTGTGATTGATCCAGCCCGCAGAGGTTTCAACCAGTGATTTCACTTCGCCTGTGGCTTTCATGACTTCAGCAAAACCTGAGGCGGCAATCATGATGAAACCAATCATGGCCATCATTTTCATGCCTTCGGTGAACAGGTCATCCGTCTCGCGCCAACGCACAATGCCTGACACCGAGAAGATCAGAAAACCCGCCAACGCACCGATGATCATCGAGCCCAGCCATAGCTGAATAATGAACGCTGCGGCGATGGCAATCCCGGCCACCAGTAGGGTTATCGGGTTGTAGCTAATGCTGGTCTGCTCGACTTGCTCGATTTTGGCCAAGTCATAGTCGCGTTTTTTGCGATAGCTGATAAACACCGCTACCAACAGGCCAAACAGCATGCCTGATGCAGGAATTGCCATGGCATGGGTGACATTGACCTGGCTGATGTCCACGCCACTTTTACTGACGTTGGCGAGCAAGATCTGATTGAGGAAGATGTTGCCAAAACCCACAGGCAGGAACATGTAGGGCGTGATCAAGCCAAAGGTCATGACGCAGGCGATCAAGCGGCGGTCAATCTTCAGTTTGGTCAGTACATACAGCAGAGGCGGAACCAGCAAGGGAATAAAGGCGATGTGAATCGGCAAGATGTTTTGCGAACAAATGGCTACCACCAGCAGCAGACCAATCAATAGCCATTTGATCCGGTTGCCACCGACCGCCTGCTGTTTATTGACCATGACCAGTGCTTTATCAGCCAATGCATGCGCCAGCCCGGACTTGGCTATCGCTACCGCGAAGGCGCCCAGCATGGCGTAAGACAATGCAACCGTTGCCCCGCCGCCCAAGCCGCTGTTGAACGCATCGAGCGTTGCCTCGATGCTCAGCCCCCCGACGAGACCGCCGACGACGGCCCCTACAATCAGGGCGATAACCACATGCACACGGGACAAACTGAGCACCAACATGATGCCGACCGCGGCAATGACTGCATTCATCTTTACAACCTCATAGTGCGCATGACGATAAAAACACCGTAAAGCGGGAAATTCCGGGCAATAGGCTGCTATTCCAATCGCCGGATTTGGAAGGGAGGACTTATTTGAGGGCGCACACTTTGCAGCAGCATCGCCGCCTTGTCAAAGCACAAGCCTGCCGCTATCAACATCCATAAGGCAAACCGCTTTAACCCTAGTGTTTACAAGGCTTAAGCGTGATTTTTAAACGTGATTTTTCAGTTCTATTCGTAAAGAAATATGTCTGACTGCCGTTAACGGGTTAAGCCTCTTTTTAGGATGTTTCCATGTCGCTCAGACAGCTTTCCATTCAATGGAAAATCACCCTCCTCGCCGGACTTTGCCTCGTGGGTGTTGTCGCCCTGCTGGTGGGGCTTTCTCTTTACCGCATGGAGTACACCTCCAACCTTGTAGAGGCCTCAAGCGCGAAGATGCTTAATGAGTCCGCTCAAGCACGCATTGAAGCTCAGGGTGAAGCACAGGCCCAAGCTATTAGTCGTCAGTTTATGGACGCCTACCAGTACGGCAACGGGTTTGCCCGCCAGGTCCTGTTTTTGCGTGAGCAATCTGAAAAACGCTTTTTAGATGCCTTCGATCTTCGCGAAGACCTGACCCGCCAGGTTAAATCCGCATTGCAGGCCAACCCGGAGTTGTTGGGTTTATCGCTGGTTTTTGAGGCCAATGCACTGGATGGCAAAGATCAGTTGTTTGACCATCAGCAAGTACTGGGCAGCAATGACAAGGGCCGTTTCGCCCTTTATTGGTCGCAAACGACGCCGGGCAAATTGACCTCGATGGCATTGCCTGAAACCGACATGTCTGACACCAGTATCGGACCTAGCGGCCAAGCCAATAACTCATGGTTTACCTGCCCACGCACGACTCTTAAGCCGTGCATCATCGAACCTTACTTCTATGAAATTGACGGGCAGAAAGTGCTGATGACCAGCATCGTTTTCCCGTTGATGGTCAATGGCAAGGTGATTGCGTCACTGTCGGTGGATATTAATCTCAACAGTTTGCAGGCCATGAGCCAGACGGCAAGCAAGAAGCTGTACGACGGGCAAACCCATGTGAGCATTATCAGCTCGGCCGGGGTGCTGGCCGGTTTCAGTGCCGATGCCAGCAAGCTCAGCCAGCGTCTGAATCAAGTAGACCCTGACGATGGTGCTCAACTGATGGGGCTGATGACTGGCGCGGGCCAAACACACAGCATCCGCAACCATCAACGCCTCAAAGTACTGACGCCGTTTTTTCCGATTCCAGGCAGCAAAGCCTGGGGCGTATTGCTCGACGTACCTGAGCAAGTACTGGTTGGACCTGCCCAAGCCCTACAGGCCGAGCTGGAAGCGCGCAATACCGTCGGCACCCTGATTGAACTTGGCTTGGGCTCACTGGCGGCGATCATAGGCCTGCTGCTGGTGTGGCTGATGGCCCGTAGCGTTACAAGGCCTATTCTAAGCGTCGCGCACATGCTTGAAGACATTGCCAGCGGTGAAGGGGATCTGACACGTCGTCTTGCCTACGACAAACAAGACGAACTGGGCCAACTGGCCGGTTGGTTCAACCGCTTTCTGGACAAGCTGCAACCGATCATTGCCGAGGTTAAACGCTCTGTGCAGGATGCTCGCAGCACCGCCGATCAGTCAGCCTCTATTGCTACCCAAACCAGCGCCGGCATGGAGCAGCAATACCGGCAGGTCGATCAGGCCGCCACGGCGTCGCATGAGATGAGCGCAACTGCTCAAGACGTCGCACGCAGCGCGGCACAGGCCGCACAAGCCGCGCGCGATGCTGATCAGGCAACGCGTCAGGGCCTGACCATTATTGATCGCACCACTTCCAGCATTGATCACTTGGCCGCCGATATGAGTGTGGCCATGAAACAAGTGGAAGGGCTGGCGGCCAACAGCGAGAAAATCGGCTCTGTACTGGAGGTGATTCGCGCGATTGCCGAACAAACCAACTTACTCGCCTTGAATGCGGCGATTGAGGCCGCACGGGCCGGAGATGCCGGTCGCGGATTTGCCGTGGTGGCGGATGAAGTGCGTAATCTGGCGCGACGGACCCAGGAGTCGGTCGAAGAAACCCGTCAGGTGATTGAACAGCTGCAAGTCGGCACTCAAGAGGTCGTGACATCGATGGGCAACAGTCATCGCCAAGCCCAGGGCAGCGTGGAGCAAGTAGGACACGCGGTGACGGCCTTGCAGCAAATCGGTGAGGCGGTGACGGTGATTACCGACATGAATTTGCAGATTGCCAGCGCAGCGGAAGAGCAAAGTGCAGTGGCCGAGGAGATTAACCACAACGTGGCAACTATTCGCGATGTGACGGAATCACTGTCTGGGCAAGCCAATGAGTCTGCACGCGTTAGCCAGTCGCTTAATTCCTTGGCCAACCAGCAACAGAACCTGATGGATCAGTTCCGCGTCTGAAGTACCAGGCTTGTACGAAATGTTTTCACGCGAAGGGTAGGCAAGGCGAAAACAGGCGACGACTGCCGGTGGGTAGTCGTCATCTTTAATGCTTGCGCCCTTGCAGTTTGATGACCACCCGTAGCCCGCCCAGCGTGCCGGTTTCAAGCTGCATCTCCCCTCCCCAGGCCTCTACAATGTCGCGCACGATGCCCAAACCCAAGCCATGACCGCTGGTTTGTTCGTCTAGACGGGTACCTCGGCTGAAAACCTGATCACGCTCAGCCTCAGGAATGCCAGGGCCATCGTCTTGAACCTCTATGACAAAGCCGTTCGAGGTTTGGCGAATCGTCAGCTCTACCTGAGCGTCAGCCCATTTGCAGGCGTTATCCAACAGATTGCCGAGCAGTTCGAGCATGTCTTCACGGTCCCAGGGCATGTGCAGCCCCGGTGTGGCATCCAGCTTTAACGCCAGGTGATCGCCGTGAATCATGCCAAGGGTGGATAGCAATACGGGCAGTTCTGCATCCGCGTCAAACTGAGCCCCCGGCAATGCATCGCCTGCCAGACGCGCACGGTTAAGCTCTCGACTCATGCGTTGCTGTATGTGTTCCAGTTGCTCACGCAGCCGTTGCTGCAGGTCGGGATAACCGTCCAGTTGTGTGTCATTGACCAGGCTGTACAAGACCGCCAGAGGGGTTTTTAGTGCATGCCCCAGGTTACCCAGCGCATTGCGCGAGCGCTTCAAGGTGTCTTCGGTATGGGCCAGCAGGTCATTGATTTGCGTCACCAAGGGTTCAAGCTCAAGCGGCACTTGTGCATCAAGTTGTGAACGCTGACCTGACTGCAACTGAACGATCTGTTTGCGCGCAGTCTCCAGTGGCCGCAGTGCTCGACGAACCGTGAGCCGCTGCATTAGCAAAATGATCATGAGTGTACAGATGCCTATGCCTAAGCCGATCCTTTGCACCTGCTTGAAGCTTTCACGTATCGGCGTGTAGTCCTGAGCCACTGTAATTGAAACTGGCTGGCCAAAGCGCTGGTAGTCACTGCGCAGGAGCAGCAGCATTTGCCCTTCCGGGCCTGGCTGCAGCGTGCTGTCCGGGCCTGGCTGACTGGGTCGTGGCAGTTGCGCGTCCCATAACGAGCGCGAGCGCCAATGGGTGTCGCCAAACTCAATGCTGAAGTAGTGGCCAGAAAAAGGTCGTTGATAGGCGGGCGAGATCCGCCGCTCATCCAGTTGCAGCCCCTGAGAGCCTCGGGTCAGTGCGGCTAACAAATTTTCGCTGTCATTTTGCAGGCCGGATTCCAGATACCGCTGAAGGCCATTCTCGAATAACCAGAAGCTCACTTGACTGACCACCAAGCCCGCCACCAACAAGACACTGATCAAGCCGATGCTCAAGCGTCGCTGAATGGATTTCACTGGCCGGCAGCCCCGAATATGTAGCCTTGCCCGCGCCGGGTTTCTATCACCGAGCGCCCCAGTTTACGCCGTAGATGGTTTACATGAACCTCAAGCACATTGGAGTCGCGCTCTGTTTCGCCGTTGTAGAGATGCTCAGCCAGATGACTTTTCGAGAGGATCTGCTGAGGATGAAGCATGAAGTAACGCAGGAGTCGAAACTCGGCGGCCGTCAGTTGCACTTCAGTCCCATCATTGATAACGCATTGGCGCGACTCATCCAGATGCAGTCCCGCTGACTTCAGCAGGGGCTGATTTGTCTGCCCGTGAGAGCGGCGCAATAACGCCTGAACCCGCAACTGCAACTCTTCAGGATGAAACGGCTTGGTCACGTAGTCATCGACCCCGGCCTTGAGCCCCTCAATGCGTTCAGACCATGCACTGCGGGCGGTCAGAATCAACACTGGCGTGGTCAGCCCTTCTGAACGCCACTGTTTGAGCACGTCGATGCCCGGGACTCCCGGCAGGCCCAAATCAAGAATAATCAGGTCATACGGCTCGCTTTTCCCCTGATAAAGGGCATCGCGGCCGTCGGCCAACCAATCTACCGCGTACCCCAAGCGTTTTAACCCGGCGATCAGTTCGTCGGCCAAGGGGACGTGGTCTTCTACCAGCAACAGCCGCATTAATCATCAACCTCATCTTCAAGCAATTGGCCATCTGCGGCATTCAGCTTGAGCTCCCGAACAACACCGCTGGACGTCAGTAACTCAACTTCATACACATGAATATCGTCATCTTCCTCCAGCTCAACTTCCAGCAGCTTTGAATCCGGGTAACGCTCAATAGCCTTTCGAAGCACGTGTTCCAAGGGCAGGATTATGCCTTGCTCACGCAAACGTAACGCTTCGTCCTGCCCCAAGTCCCGCGAGATGGCCACGGAACAGAATGCTAAAAATATAAGCGCAACAAACCCGCGAACGTAAGCACTCACTGTGATCACTGACCCCTTGCTTCGCACCACGTGTGGCACGTAAAAAAACGAACTATAGCGTCGCTGCCTTAATCGAAACTGAATTTCCTGGACCGGCAGACGGGTAATCTGATCGCGCTTTTTTCGTTAGCAGCGCGTTAGCTGCTAAACTGCGGCCCTGCATTCATCGCCAAGGCGATAGCCACTTCATCAGAGCTATAAACACCGTGGAAATTTTTAAAGAGTTTACCTTCGAATCAGCGCATCGTTTGCCTTACGTTCCAGAAGGCCACAAGTGCGGCCGTTTACACGGGCATTCGTTCAAGGTTGCGATTCATTTGAGTGGTGACATTGACCCTGCAACAGGCTGGATCCGCGACTTCTCGGAAATCAAAGCCATTTTCAAGCCGCTCTATGAACAGCTCGATCATAACTATTTGAACGATATTCCTGGCTTGGAAAACCCGACCAGCGAAGTGCTGGCCAAGTGGATCTGGCAGCAATTGAAACCTCTGCTTCCAGAGCTGTCCGCGATCCGAATTCATGAAACGTGCACGAGCGGCTGTATTTATTACGGCGACTAAGCTACTCAGATAGAACCACCTTGAACGGTCACTACTGTTCACTCAAGAACTGCGCAGACCAGTAGTAGGGTCTCCGCTTCACCTTGAGTGAACAGCATTGCACTTTGATCGGTGGTTTTTTTATGCCCGGAATTTGTAAGCGTATGGGCATCTCATCTTGCGCAACTAAGCCGGTTGCCACCGATGCGGCAGCAGTTCCTGAATATCACTTGCACGCTGTGTCGGCAGACGAGCTAAAAAGTCCTTCAAGTAGGCATACGGATCATGCCCGTTGAGCTTTGCCGACTGGATCAAGCTCATGCGTTTGCCACTGCGTAACGACCCTGCGAAGCGCTAGTTTTTTCTTCCAAGAGCCCAAGGCCGAACTTGCTGCTCAATATGGTTGTTGTCTATTGGCACCGTACCGTCATCCAAATAACAACTCAACGCAACCCAACGTTTGAGGCTGTAATCCAGCGCCTTGGTAATCCTCAAACCCTCATGCACACGCTCGCGCTAGATGTCTAGATGTCTAGATGTCTAGATGTCTAGATGAATTTTATGGCTGAACTTGAGATTCATAGCATGGGACTTCTTAGGCCGATAGGGAGGATGCGTGCGGGCTCAAACCTCTGTGCAGCCGTTCGGGGTCAGATCATTTTTTAGTGGACACTACATTGGCTACATCTCTCTATCCGCGTCGTCCCGGTCGGCGCCCGAACTTCCCGGCGGAGTTCAAACGTCAGGTCGTCGAAGCAACGCTTCAGCCCGGCGCATCCGTGTCGATCATTGCCCGTGAACATGACGTCAATGCCAACCTGGTGTTTCGATGGCGGCAACAATATCAAGACGGGATGTTTGGCCCGGTAAGTCACGCAGCAAAGCTGTTACCTGTTCAAGTGATCGAGACGCCCGCCGAAATCCCAGCTGCCGTTTTCCCGCAAATCGATTCAGTTGCCGAGATCGTTATTGAGGTAGCAAAAGCCAAGCTACGGATCATTGGCGCTCCCGACCCACAGACAGTGCAAATCATCTTGCAGCAGTTGCTGCGATGATTGCCCCACCTGCGGGCACTCGTATCTGGATCGCCGCCGGGGTGACGGATATGCGCCGTGGCTTTGATCCGCTGGCCGCCCTTGTGCAAACTCAGCTGGAAGCAGATCCGTTCAGCGGCCAGATTTTCGCTTTCCGTGGACGCCGTGGTGATCGAATTAAGCTGTTGTGGTGGGACGGCGATGGGTTGTGTTTATTCTGTAAACGTTTGGAGCAAGGCCGCTTTGTCTGGCCGCAGGCAACCAGTGGCAGTGTGTCGCTCACGACTGCGCAGTTGTAGATGCTTTTAGAGGGGATTGATTGGCGTAGGCCAATTCGCACCGCCCCTGTCTTTGCGGTCTGACTGACGGCGCGGACAAACGTCAGTAGCATTCGGGCATGACTGACGCGACCGATACTTTGCCCAATAATCTTCAGGCCTTGAAGGCTTTGATCGCAACCCAGCGCGCAGAGATTGAGCGCCTGAAGATGATGATCGCCAAGCTTCGGCGCACGCAGTTTGGTCGCAGTTCCGAACAACTGGACGCAATGACCGATCAGCTCCAGTTGGGTCTTGAGGAGCTGCATATCAGCCAGGCTGAGCTGACACCTCCAATTGAACCGGCACCTCGTGCAGTCTCTCGGCGCAAGCCATTGCCTGAGCACCTTCCTCGCGAAATCCATGTGCATCAACCTGAGTCGCAATGCAGCGGTTGCGGTGGGACGTTGCGTTATTTGGGTGAGGATGTAGCGCAAATGCTGGAGTACGTGCCGGCACGGTTCAAGGTGATTCGACACATACGGCCCAAATTGGTCTGTGGCTGCTGCGAGCATATCGCTCAGGCTCCCGCGCCGAGTCGGCCTATTGCTCGCGGCCTTGCCGGGCCGGGGTTATTGGCCCATGTGCTGGTGTCGAAATTTGTCGATCATTTGCCGTTATACCGCCAGTCCGAGATCTACGCCCGTGAGGGCGTAGATCTGGAGCGCTCGACGCTCACCGACTGGGTGGGCCAGAGCAGCCAGTTGCTTCGTCCATTAATCAATGCTCTTGAACGTCACGTGATGAGCGGCCATAAAGTTCATGCTGACGACACGCCAATTGGCGTGCTTGCACCGGGCAACGGTAAAACCAAAACGGCTCGTTTGTGGACATACGTGCGTGACGACCGACCTGCCGGTTACACAACACCTTCAGCTGTTTGGTTCGCCTATTCGCCGGATCGCAAGGGCAAACACCCGCGCGCTCACCTCAAGGCGTTCAACGGCATTTGGCAGGCTGACGGCTACGCCGGTTTTGCCCAGTTGTATGCGACGGGCACGATTCAGGAAGCTGCTTGCTGGGCCCATGCCCGTCGTAAGTTTTACGACGTCTACAAAGACCTTGCCTCACCACTGGCCGCCGAAGCGTTGCAACGAATTGCCGCCTTATATGCCATCGAAGGTGAGATTCGCGGGCAACCACCCGACCTGAGAAGAACCGTTCGGCAAAGTCGGGCAAGCCCATTGCTGGAGCAATTAGAGACCTGGCTTAACCAGACGCTCGCTCACGTGTTGAAAAAATCGGCATTGGGCGGTGCAATCCTCTATGCCCTCAACCGGTGGAAGGCGCTGACGCGCTACTGCGATGACGGCCGCATCGAAATCGACAACAATGCTGCAGAGCGCGCGCTGCGCGCCGTCGCTTTGGGTCGCAAAAATTATCTTTTTGTCGGTTCAAATGCCGGTGGAGAGCGAGCTGCTGCGATTTATAGCTTGGTGGGCTCGGCGAAACTCAACGGTCTGAACCCTCACGCTTATTTGACATATGTCCTGGAACGCATCGCTGACCACCCGATCAATCGCGTCGACGAACTGCTGCCCTGGAATATTTTCCCCACCCAGACGGAACACAGTGAGGCTGCTTGAGCCATGGTCAAACCTGTTCGCTTACCCAAACCCGCGCCCGACTTGTTATTACTGCACATTGAGTTGAAATGGATTGAGCCCGCCATTTGGCGTCGCGTAGTGGTGCCCGAAACGATCACCTTGGGCAGGCTGCACTCGGTGATCCAGATTGCAATGGGCTGGGAAGGCGGGCATCTGCATGAGTTTGAAATTGCCGGTGAGAATTACGGCATTCCCGACCCCGATGGCTGGGGCCCGCCCGTTAATCCAGAGGCCCGCAAGACCCTGATCAGAGCATTGCAAGGGAGAAAGACGTTTCATTACCTGTACGACTTTGGCGACAGCTGGGATCATCGAATCAAAGTTGAAAAAACACTACCCGCCGGGGCCAGCACTCAAGTGCCGTATTGCGTCGACGGAGCCAATGCGTGCCCACCGGAAGATGTCGGTGGTGGCCCGGGCTATGCCGAGTTTCTTGAAGCGATGGCAGACCCCAAACACTCGGAGCACGAGTCCATGATGGAGTGGTATGGCCATGATTTCGACCCAACTGTTTTTGAATGGGAACGCATTAATCAGTGGCTGAAGGGCGTGAAGGTCTGAAAGGCAAGATGGTTTAGTTCGGACGCTTACGTATTTCTATCATGCAAAAACAAAATCCCTGTCTGCGTGAGCAGACAGGGATTTTGGAATTTAATCTTGACGATGACCTACTCTCACATGGGGAAACCCCACACTACCATCGGCGATGCATCGTTTCACTACTGAGTTCGGGATGGGATCAGGTGGTTCCAATGCTCTATGGTCGTCAAGAAATTCGGTAGCCAGTTCGTTCACCTTACGGTCAACGCTCCAGCGAATGGGTATGTAATAGAATCGGTGCTTTGTGAGCTGCAAACTTTCGGTTTGTATCGTCTTCACACACCGCAATCTGGTCTCTTCGACTCAAATTGCTTGGGTGTTATATGGTCAAGCCTCACGGGCAATTAGTATTGGTTAGCTCAACGCCTCACAGCGCTTACACACCCAACCTATCAACGTCGTAGTCTTCGACGGCCCTTTAGGGAACTCAAGGTTCCAGTGAGATCTCATCTTGAGGCAAGTTTCCCGCTTAGATGCTTTCAGCGGTTATCTTTCCCGAACATAGCTACCCGGCAATGCCACTGGCGTGACAACCGGAACACCAGAGGTTCGTCCACTCCGGTCCTCTCGTACTAGGAGCAGCCCCTCTCAAATCTCAAACGTCCACGGCAGATAGGGACCGAACTGTCTCACGACGTTCTAAACCCAGCTCGCGTACCACTTTAAATGGCGAACAGCCATACCCTTGGGACCGGCTTCAGCCCCAGGATGTGATGAGCCGACATCGAGGTGCCAAACACCGCCGTCGATATGAACTCTTGGGCGGTATCAGCCTGTTATCCCCGGAGTACCTTTTATCCGTTGAGCGATGGCCCTTCCATACAGAACCACCGGATCACTAAGACCTACTTTCGTACCTGCTCGACGTGTCTGTCTCGCAGTCAAGCGCGCTTTTGCCTTTATACTCTACGACCGATTTCCGACCGGTCTGAGCGCACCTTCGTACTCCTCCGTTACTCTTTAGGAGGAGACCGCCCCAGTCAAACTACCCACCATACACTGTCCTCGATCCGGATAACGGACCTGAGTTAGAACCTCAAAGTTGCCAGGGTGGTATTTCAAGGTTGGCTCCACGCAGACTGGCGTCCACGCTTCAAAGCCTCCCACCTATCCTACACAAGCAAATTCAAAGTCCAGTGCAAAGCTATAGTAAAGGTTCACGGGGTCTTTCCGTCTAGCCGCGGATACACTGCATCTTCACAGCGATTTCAATTTCACTGAGTCTCGGGTGGAGACAGCGCCGCCATCGTTACGCCATTCGTGCAGGTCGGAACTTACCCGACAAGGAATTTCGCTACCTTAGGACCGTTATAGTTACGGCCGCCGTTTACCGGGGCTTCGATCAAGAGCTTCGCGTTAGCTAACCCCATCAATTAACCTTCCGGCACCGGGCAGGCGTCACACCCTATACGTCCACTTTCGTGTTTGCAGAGTGCTGTGTTTTTAATAAACAGTCGCAGCGGCCTGGTATCTTCGACCGGCGTGGGCTTACGCAGTAAATGCTTCACCCTCACCGGCGCACCTTCTCCCGAAGTTACGGTGCCATTTTGCCTAGTTCCTTCACCCGAGTTCTCTCAAGCGCCTTGGTATTCTCTACCCAACCACCTGTGTCGGTTTGGGGTACGGTTCCTGGTTACCTGAAGCTTAGAAGCTTTTCTTGGAAGCATGGCATCAACCACTTCGTGTTCTAAAAGAACACTCGTCATCAGCTCTCGGCCTTAGAATCCCGGATTTACCTAAGATTCCAGCCTACCACCTTAAACTTGGACAACCAACGCCAAGCTGGCCTAGCCTTCTCCGTCCCTCCATCGCAATAACCAGAAGTACAGGAATATTAACCTGTTTTCCATCGACTACGCTTTTCAGCCTCGCCTTAGGGACCGACTAACCCTGCGTCGATTAACGTTGCGCAGGAAACCTTGGTCTTTCGGCGTGGGTGTTTTTCACACCCATTATCGTTACTCATGTCAGCATTCGCACTTCTGATACCTCCAGCAAGCTTCTCAACTCACCTTCACAGGCTTACAGAACGCTCCTCTACCGCATCACCTAAGTGATACCCGTAGCTTCGGTGTATGGTTTGAGCCCCGTTAAATCTTCCGCGCAGGCCGACTCGACTAGTGAGCTATTACGCTTTCTTTAAAGGGTGGCTGCTTCTAAGCCAACCTCCTAGCTGTCTAAGCCTTCCCACATCGTTTCCCACTTAACCATAACTTTGGGACCTTAGCTGACGGTCTGGGTTGTTTCCCTTTTCACGACGGACGTTAGCACCCGCCGTGTGTCTCCCATGCTCGGCACTTGTAGGTATTCGGAGTTTGCATCGGTTTGGTAAGTCGGGATGACCCCCTAGCCGAAACAGTGCTCTACCCCCTACAGTGATACATGAGGCGCTACCTAAATAGCTTTCGAGGAGAACCAGCTATCTCCGAGCTTGATTAGCCTTTCACTCCGATCCACAGGTCATCCGCTAACTTTTCAACGGTAGTCGGTTCGGTCCTCCAGTTAGTGTTACCCAACCTTCAACCTGCCCATGGATAGATCGCCCGGTTTCGGGTCTATTCCCAGCGACTAGACGCCCTATTAAGACTCGCTTTCGCTACGCCTCCCCTATTCGGTTAAGCTTGCCACTGAAAATAAGTCGCTGACCCATTATACAAAAGGTACGCAGTCACCCAACAAAGTGGGCTCCCACTGCTTGTACGCATACGGTTTCAGGATCTATTTCACTCCCCTCTCCGGGGTTCTTTTCGCCTTTCCCTCACGGTACTAGTTCACTATCGGTCAGTCAGTAGTATTTAGCCTTGGAGGATGGTCCCCCCATATTCAGACAAAGTTTCTCGTGCTCCGTCCTACTCGATTTCACTGCAAAGATGTTTTCGCGTACAGGGCTATCACCCACTATGGCCGCACTTTCCAGAGCGTTCCGCTAACATCAATACAGCTTAAGGGCTGGTCCCCGTTCGCTCGCCACTACTAAGGGAATCTCGGTTGATTTCTTTTCCTCAGGGTACTTAGATGTTTCAGTTCCCCTGGTTCGCTTCTTAAGCCTATGTATTCAGCTTAAGATACCTAACTTATGTTAGGTGGGTTCCCCCATTCAGACATCTCCGGATCAAAGTCTGTTTGCCGACTCCCCGAAGCTTTTCGCAGGCTACCACGTCTTTCATCGCCTCTGACTGCCAAGGCATCCACCGTATGCGCTTCTTCACTTGACCATATAACCCCAAGCAATCTGGTTATACTATGAAGACGACATTCGCCGAAAACTTGCAATTACTCACAAATTTTACCTTAGCCTGAATAAACACCAGTGAAAATGTTATTCAGTCTATCTTTCTATCACATACCCAAATTTTTAAAGAACGATCTAATCAAAAGATCAGAAATCAACATTCACCATCACATTGATGGAATGCTCATTTCTAAGCTTTACGATGCAGAAGCAAGTTTATGGTGGAGCCAAACGGGATCGAACCGTTGACCTCCTGCGTGCAAGGCAGGCGCTCTCCCAGCTGAGCTATGGCCCCATATTTCTACAGGCATTTTCCACACAAAATTGGTGGGTCTGGGCAGATTCGAACTGCCGACCTCACCCTTATCAGGGGTGCGCTCTAACCAACTGAGCTACAGACCCAATTTCGAGCTTGCAACCGTTAGCGTGTGCTATCAGCGTGGAGCTTAAAGTTGCTTCTATCGTCTTCTTCAATGAATCAAGCAATTCGTGTGGGAACTTATGGAGCAGCTGATGTCGTCGATTAAGGAGGTGATCCAGCCGCAGGTTCCCCTACGGCTACCTTGTTACGACTTCACCCCAGTCATGAATCACACCGTGGTAACCGTCCTCCCGAAGGTTAGACTAGCTACTTCTGGTGCAACCCACTCCCATGGTGTGACGGGCGGTGTGTACAAGGCCCGGGAACGTATTCACCGTGACATTCTGATTCACGATTACTAGCGATTCCGACTTCACGCAGTCGAGTTGCAGACTGCGATCCGGACTACGATCGGTTTTATGGGATTAGCTCCACCTCGCGGCTTGGCAACCCTTTGTACCGACCATTGTAGCACGTGTGTAGCCCAGGCCGTAAGGGCCATGATGACTTGACGTCATCCCCACCTTCCTCCGGTTTGTCACCGGCAGTCTCCTTAGAGTGCCCACCATTACGTGCTGGTAACTAAGGACAAGGGTTGCGCTCGTTACGGGACTTAACCCAACATCTCACGACACGAGCTGACGACAGCCATGCAGCACCTGTCTCAATGTTCCCGAAGGCACCAATCTATCTCTAGAAAGTTCATTGGATGTCAAGGCCTGGTAAGGTTCTTCGCGTTGCTTCGAATTAAACCACATGCTCCACCGCTTGTGCGGGCCCCCGTCAATTCATTTGAGTTTTAACCTTGCGGCCGTACTCCCCAGGCGGTCAACTTAATGCGTTAGCTGCGCCACTAAGAGTTCAAGACTCCCAACGGCTAGTTGACATCGTTTACGGCGTGGACTACCAGGGTATCTAATCCTGTTTGCTCCCCACGCTTTCGCACCTCAGTGTCAGTATCAGTCCAGGTGGTCGCCTTCGCCACTGGTGTTCCTTCCTATATCTACGCATTTCACCGCTACACAGGAAATTCCACCACCCTCTACCATACTCTAGCTTGCCAGTTTTGGATGCAGTTCCCAGGTTGAGCCCGGGGATTTCACATTCAACTTAACAAACCACCTACGCGCGCTTTACGCCCAGTAATTCCGATTAACGCTTGCACCCTCTGTATTACCGCGGCTGCTGGCACAGAGTTAGCCGGTGCTTATTCTGTCGGTAACGTCAAAGCACTAACGTATTAGGTTAATGCCCTTCCTCCCAACTTAAAGTGCTTTACAATCCGAAGACCTTCTTCACACACGCGGCATGGCTGGATCAGGCTTTCGCCCATTGTCCAATATTCCCCACTGCTGCCTCCCGTAGGAGTCTGGACCGTGTCTCAGTTCCAGTGTGACTGATCATCCTCTCAGACCAGTTACGGATCGTAGCCTTGGTGAGCCATTACCTCACCAACTAGCTAATCCGACCTAGGCTCATCTGATAGCGCAAGGCCCGAAGGTCCCCTGCTTTCTCCCGTAGGACGTATGCGGTATTAGCGTCCGTTTCCGAACGTTATCCCCCACTATCAGGCAGATTCCTAGGTATTACTCACCCGTCCGCCGCTCTCAAGAGGTGCAAGCACCCCTCTACCGCTCGACTTGCATGTGTTAGGCCTGCCGCCAGCGTTCAATCTGAGCCATGATCAAACTCTTCAGTTCAAACATCTTTGGGTTTTGAGAAAACCCTAAACTTGGCTCAGCAATCGTTGGTTACATCTTTGATTTCTCGCGGAGTAACTTGTGATGCTGATAATCTTTTTGACTATCAGTCTGACCCCACAAGCACCCACACGAATTGCTTGATTCAGTTGTTAAAGAGCGGTTGGTTAAGCTTTCGCTCAACCGAGGCGCGCATTCTACAGCAGCCTCTGTTGCTGTCAAGCGGTTATTTAAGAAGTTTTCAAAGTTTCGCTTGGAAATCTTTAACAACTTCAACCACTTGCGCTTTCGATCTCTCGTTAGCGGGAGTCGAATTCTACAGCGTTACACGCTGCTGTCAACACCTCATTTCCTGCCTCGATGACTTGAAGCTAGCACTGCCTAAAACCAATCCAACTCATTGATACTCAAGGAGTTTTCCGTTTCGACTGCGCCGGAAGTGGGGCGAATTATAGGCCGTTGGAAATCAGAGTCAAGGGCCAATTGATAGGGACTCTATAAAAGAAGGATTTAACTCCTGTTGCGCACTATATTGCACACCGGACTTAACTTAAGCATGATGCCTAACCTCTAGACCTTCATCGCCCAGGCACACACCGCAATGACAAAGCTCCCTCATAGCATCGCATCGACGCTATTACCTGTTGGCTTACTACTTATCGCCATGGCCTCAATCCAGTCAGGCGCATCGCTCGCAAAAAGCATGTTCCCCATTGTCGGCGCTCAAGGCACTACAGCCCTGCGCTTGATATTTGCCAGCATCATAATGCTGCTGATACTGCGCCCCTGGAGAGCCAAGCTCACAGCCAAATCCCTGAAGACCGTTATTGTCTACGGGATAGCATTAGGCGGCATGAACTTCCTCTTCTATATGTCACTGCGTAGCGTCCCACTAGGGGTTGCTGTAGCGCTGGAATTCACAGGCCCCTTGGCAGTCGCCATTTATTCATCACGCAGGGCAATCGACTTTGCCTGGATAGCGCTGGCAATCACAGGACTCTTACTACTAATACCTGTCGGAGAAAGCGCCCAAGGGATCGACCTTATTGGCGCAAGTTACGCATTAGGCGCAGGTGTGTGCTGGGCGCTGTACATTCTCTTTGGACAAAAAGCCGGAGCAGACAATGGCGTTCAAACCGCAGCCCTGGGCGTGATGATTGCGGCACTTTTTATCGCCCCTATCGGCATCGTCCACGCAGGCAGCGCTTTATTGACGCCCAGCCTGATTCCAATTGCCATTGGCGTCGCCATATTGTCGACCGCCCTGCCCTACACACTAGAAATGATTGCACTGACGCGCATGCCTACCCGCACATTTGGCACACTCATGAGTATTGAGCCCGCTTTTGGAGCACTTTCGGGGCTGCTGTTTTTGCATGAGGTTCTATCTTTCACACAATGGATGGCTATTCTCTGCATTATCATGGCTTCCGTCGGCGCAACCATGACTATGCGAGGCCACTCAAAGCCCACGCTTACTGACAATTAGCCATCTATTTGACACAACTCTGGTAATTGACTCTCATTTAGGGGATGTTTGCACTCTGAAAGAATGACTCAGGGCGATTCAGGATAAGGAGATCCAAAGGAGCCAATGGATGATCAATCGACACCCGTATCTCGCCAATTAGACGTAACCGCTTAAGGACAGGAATGAAACGATTTTTGGTAGTTTTAGCCGTGCTCGCTGTATCCGGCTGCGCTGCAACCTCCGAAACAACCGTCAAACACGGTAAACGGGGCTTGCATATCAACTGCTCTGGATTGTCGTCATCCTGGAACAAGTGCTACACCGAGGCAGCAAAGTCCTGTGGAGACAAAGGGTATCGATTGATTGCCAAATCGGGGGATAGTGCCGAAGAGCCTGGAGACTACCCCTTTGGCTTGAACCCTGCCGGTTACACCAGTCGCAGCATGATCATTATCTGCAAGTAGCCCCTTCTGTCACGCAACCAACCAGACCGGCTGCGTGACAGAGCACCTTCAGGCCACGGTTGACAGCGGCGCTGTTCGGGTTTGCAACCACTCCAGAGCCACACCCTCAAGCAGCGGGCTCAAACGCTCACGAACCTGCGCGTGATAAGCATCAAACCATTCCAGTTCTTCGCACGTAAGCAATGACGGTTCCAGGCAGCGCGTATCAATCGGGCACAACGTCAGGGTTTCAAACTTCAGAAACGCTCCAAACTCCGAAGCGCCTGCTTCACGATTCAACACCAAGTTCTCAATTCGCACACCCCAGCGGCCCGGCCGGTATGTTCCAGGCTCGATTGAAGTAATCATCCCTGGCTGCATCGCGGTATGAGGTGCTACCGCAGCCTGATAGGCAATAACCTGCGGCCCTTCGTGCACATTCAGGAAATACCCCACTCCGTGTCCTGTCCCGTGCCCATAATCTACGCTCTCAGCCCAAATTGGCGCGCGAGCAATTGAGTCCAGCAAAGGTGACAAAATCCCCTTGGGAAACTGAGCCCTGGACAACGCAATCACACCTTTCAGCACACGGGTGCAGTCACGCTTTTGCTCGTTTGTAAGAGTGCCTACCGGAACCATGCGCGTGATGTCAGTCGTACCACCCAGGTACTGACCACCGGAGTCGATGAGCAGCAAGCCATCTCCCTCGATCACAGCATGCTCTTGCTCGGTTGCGTGGTAATGCGGCATCGCACCATTGGCATTAAAAGCCGCGATGGTATTGAAACTCAGCGATACGAAGCCTGGGCGACGAGCACGAGCCGCAGTCAACTGTTCGTCGATGGTCAACTCCGTGACGCGCTCACGACCCAAGGCTGTTTCCAACCAAGCAAAAAACTCGCAGAGAGCCGCGCCGTCTTGCTCCATGGCCTGCCGGATATGGAAAGCGTCATCAAGACTCTTTTGCGACTTGGCCAACGTTGTTGGGTTCAAGCCTTCAACAAGCTTCACTTCAGGGCTCACGTGGTTGAGCAAGCCACACGTGACCCGTGCCGGATCAACCAGAAGCCGAGTGCTTACAGGCAACGCCGCCAATGCAGGATTGATCTCAGCGTACTGACGCAACTTGACGCCATCACGCAGGAGCGCCGCTTGCAACTCAGCACTGACTTTGTTCACGTCAACAAACAAAGTGGCCTGCGCAGACTCAATCAAGGCAAACGAAACAAAAACCGGGTTAAAAGAGACATCGGAGCCGCGCAGGTTAAACAACCAGGCAATGTCATCCAGGGTCGCAATGAAATGCGCATCGGCGTTGCGTTGCTTGAGCGTTTCGCGCAACTTTGCCAGTTTTTCCGCGCGGCTCACTGTCGCCTGCGGTGGTAAATGCTCATACACCGACTGGGTTGGAAGCGCGGGACGACCTGCCCACACCAGATTCAACACGTCGATATCAGTGCGCAAAATGGCGCCACGCTCTTTAAGCTTGCTCTCCAGGGTACGGGCAGAAGCCAGCGCAAAGACAGCGCCATCAACCGAAACAGTTGCTCCTGCAGGTGCCTGCTCAGCCAGCCACTCCAGAGGGCCTGGCTGACCGGGTTGCAACTTGACCAACTCAATCGTGCTACCGGCGAGTTCTTTGCCGGCCTGCTCCCAGTAGCGGCTATCAGCCCATAAACCTGCGAAGGCAGGCGTGACGATCAACGTACCCACTGAACCGTGGAAACCCGACAGCCATTGCCGCCCCTGCCAATAAGCAGGCAAGTATTCTGAGAGGTGGGGATCGGCCGATGGAACCAACAACGCATAGATACCGTTCTGTTCCATCAATGCGCGTGTACGCTCCAAACGCTGCACCACCGATTCCTGATTCAACGACTGACTACTCATCCTCTCTCCTGCTGGTCACGGTTAGTGATTCTTCGTGACGGATAATGGATCACCCATCAAGACTGGGCAACTGCCCAAAAAGGTGCAGGCGCGGCGACTGCGGCCTTGATAGCACTTACCGCAACATCCATATCCTCCTCGCGGGTAAAACGCCCAAGACTCAGGCGGATGGTTCGACCCGCCTTGTCGGCATCATGCCCTACTGCCAGCAACACATGCGACGGCGCCTTGCTCGCAGAATTGCACGCAGAAGTGGCCGAGTATGCAAGAACCGCGCTCAACGCCGAACTGTTGAAATGCCCCTTGGTGAACGTCAGGCTCAAGGTATGAGGAATTCGTTGTGTCGGACAACCATTGCACTGCAACCCCGGTACATCAGCCAACAGCTCAAGCAAACGCTGGCGCAGCCCCTGAATGTGCGCCAACTCCTGAGCAAATGACTGACTGGCAATGGCAAAAGCAGCACCCATGCCTGCAATCTGGTGAGTCGCCAAAGTACCGGAACGCAAACCAGACTCATGTCCGCCACCATGAATCTGCGCCTGCAAACGATCCTGTGCCCGCGGTCCTACATACAAAGCACCAATCCCTTTGGGCCCGTAAATCTTGTGCCCCGAGAATGACATCAGGTCTACCGCCCACTCCGCCAGATCGATGGCGACCTTACCCGCACCCTGTGCCGCATCCACATGAAACAATGCGCCGTGCTCGCGCACCACGCGGCCAATCCCTGGGATGTCATTCACCGTCCCCAGCTCATTGTTGACCAGCATCAGCGAGACCAGCAGCGTGTCCTGGCGCAGGGCAGCGCTGACTTTTTCAGCACTCACAAGCCCGTCCTTATCCGGAGCCAGATACGTCACATCAAAGCCTGATTGCTGCAGAAAATACGCGGTATCCAGCACCGCTTTGTGCTCGATTTGACTGGTGATGATGTGCCCACGTGATTCGCGACTGACTTGAGCAACGCCTTTCAACGCCAGGTTATTGGACTCGGTAGCCCCCGAGGTCCAGATAATTTGCTCCGCACGGGCATTGATCAACTGCGCAACCTGCTCACGCGCCAGCTCTACCGAATGCCTGGCCTGCTGACCAAACACATGAGAGCCAGAAGCCGGGTTACCAAAATTACCTTCAAACCCCAGGCAATCGACCATCACCTGAATGACGCGATCGTCCACAGGCGTGGTAGCGGCGTAATCGAAATAAAGAGGTCGTTTGTTCATTGTGCAAACCCACTGAGCGCGTTCCGGAATCAGGCATTGCTTGATAGCAGAAAAGTGAAGCCACATGAAAAGGTGGCGATTAGAAATAACCGATTGATCAGACTGACGAAAGGGGCGATATCAAGAAAAGACGTAGGAGTGTTCCCAAATTCGGCCAACCGCTGATCCATAGCCTTATGAAGCGCTAAAAGTAAGGTCTTGCGCAAGTCTGATATGCCATAAGGATATATAAATATGGAATTACGTTAGTTTACGGAATAACTAAATCCCCTTATAAAGTCATCTTCGGCTTTCCTTTTGTGGGCAGAGCCCCCGATAAAAAGGAGCTGTCGATTGCAGCTTTTAACCTTACCGGCCACTCCGGCACTCGCGACCTCCATCAGGGCCACGGCCCAAGTGTTTGAAGATCCTGTGTCCAAGGAGTTGCTGTCACACCTGCAACAAATAGCGCCCAGTGACGCCAGCGTTTTAATCATTGGCGAAACGGGCACCGGCAAGGAGTTAGTTGCTCGACATATCCACCAACTCAGCCACCGTCATCAGCAACCTTTCGTGGCCGTTAACTGCGGAGCGTTTGCCGAGTCGCTGGTCGAAGCCGAATTGTTCGGTCATGAGAAAGGCGCCTTCACAGGTGCATTAGCAGCCAAGGCCGGCTGGTTTGAAGAGGCGGATGGCGGCACGCTGTTTCTGGATGAAATCGGCGATTTACCGCTGCCTATTCAAGTGAAACTGCTGCGCGTTCTGCAAGAACAAGAAGTCGTGAGGCTGGGCTCACGCAAAAGTACACCGATCAATGTTCGCGTATTGGCCGCGACCAACGTAAACCTTGAGCAAGCCATTGAGGCCGGGCACTTTCGAGAAGACCTGTATTACCGGCTGAATGTTGTCAGCCTTGTGCTACGTCCCTTGCGCGAGCGACCAGGAGACATCCTGCCGTTGGCCAGACACTTTCTTCACACCTATCGCCAACGCCTGCAACACGGGCCAACGGCACTGAGCGCCTGCGCAGAAGAAGTGCTCAAGCAACACCCATGGCAGGGAAACATCCGCGAACTGGAAAACGTCGTGCATCACAGCCTGCTGCTGTGCCGCAATCAGACCATCACCGTGCAAGACCTGCGCCTGTCGCAGTCACGCATCAGACGTCAGGACGCACCGGCGCACTCACACACCCCCTCGCAAGACAGCACTCAGGATTTGCTGCAACGTGCGTTTCGAAAACTTTTCGAAGAGGAGCCGGGTGCGCTGCATGAAACAGTCGAAGACAGCCTTTTAAGAGCGGCCTACGAGTTTTGCCATCACAACCAGGTACACACCGCCAAACTGCTTGGCCTGAGCCGAAATGTCACGCGTACACGCTTGATTAAACTCGGAGCGCTGTCAGTCAATACACGTCGAGCCGAAACAGAAACCGCCTCGCCCTATTTGCGACAATCGATTTAGTCAAAGCAGCAGCGGCCTTGTGACGGTCGACAACAGCCGCGTTATCGTCGCCGCTGCACGCCGTTATAGGTAAGATGACGTCCTTGTGCGCATTTGCGCTGAACGTCCTGCCGAACTAAGCCGATCCCATGCCTTTTGAACTCAGCGTAGATTTGACCACTCTAGCCATTCTGGCCGCCGTTGCATTTGTCGCCGGTTTTATCGATGCCATTGCCGGCGGTGGCGGTTTGCTTACCACCCCTGCCCTGCTGACCGCTGGCTTGCCACCGCACCTGGTACTGGGCACCAACAAACTCAGCTCAACCTTTGGCGCAGCCACCGCCAGCTTCACCTTCTACAGGCGCAAGCTGTTTCATCCCCGGGAATGGAAACTGGCCATTTTTGGCACCTTGGCAGGCGGGCTGATCGGTGCCGTTACTGCGCACTACATGCCCGCTGAATGGCTCAACAAAATGTTGCCCGTGATCGTTTTCGGGTGCGGCTTGTACTTGCTGTTTGGTGGCACCCCGAAAACCCCGATCGACAATAACGCGCCCATCAAGAAGAAATGGCAGTTGCCACAAGGTGTTGGCCTGGGCTTCTATGATGGTGTCGCAGGCCCCGGAACCGGTGCGTTCTGGACCGTGAGCAGCATGCTGCTTTACCCCATCGACCTGGTGAAGGCCAGTGGCGTGGCCCGCAGCATGAACTTCGTCAGCAACATCGCGGCACTGTCCGTCTTTATCTTCTCGGGGCACGTGGACTGGATCATCGGCTTGACCATGGGTTTTGCGGTCATGATCGGCGCATTCTTTGGCGCCCGCAGCGCAATCAGCGGCGGGGCCAAATTCATTCGCCCGGTATTTATCACCGTGGTATTGGGGCTGACAGTACGCCTAGCCTGGCAACACTGGTTCGGCATGGCCTAAGCGCCGCGCCACGTACAGGTCGATGAGATAGCGCGCAATCGAGCGCGATGCTGGCAACGGCGGCAGGTTATGAATGCTGAACCACTGCGCATCTTCAATCTCATCGGCCTGAGGCACGATCTCGCCCCCCGCATATTCCGCATGAAAGCCCAGCATCATGGAGTGCGGGAACGGCCAGCATTGGCTGCCGACGTACTGAATATTTTTGACTGCCACTTGCACTTCTTCGTGCACTTCACGAATCAGGCAGTCTTCGGCCGACTCACCTGGCTCTGCGAAGCCCGCCAGCGTGCTGTAAACACCAGGCACAAAACGTGGCGAGCGTGCCAGCAAGACTTCGTCGCCTCGGGTAATCAACACAATCATGCTCGGTGAAATACGCGGATAACTGCGCAAGTCGCAGGGCGCGCAGTACATCGCGCGCTCCCTCGGCACCTGCGTCATTGCCCGCCCGCAACTGCCACAGAAACGATGCTCGCGTGCCCATGTGCCAATTTGCGCAGCGTAGCCCAGCACCTTGTACAAGGTGTGATCGCCTTGCAGCATGAACGCCCGCAACCCCTGCCAATGACAACCCTCAACCTGAGCAGTGCCCTCCAACTCCAGCAGGTACACCGGCTCGCCGTCCAGATGACCAATGCCGTGCTCGGCGAGTACCGACAATTCCTGACGCTTTAGCCATTCACGAGCAAACAGCGGGCCATTGTCATCGACTAAAAACCCCTCCGAGCCGCGAACCACTGCCAAGCCACCAGCAAGATCGGTATCCAGTACTGCCGTCGTCCAACGCGAAGTCATCACAACATCCCAGGTCAAGTTGAAGTGCGACGCGGCGACCGCGTCAATCCTGAAATTCAGGCTTTTGTTTGCTCATGTGCGCCGCCACAGCCAAGCGCAAGTCGGTAGATTGCAGCATGGCCGCGTTCCAGGTAGCAACATATTCAAGGCCATCGTCTACGCGATGATCGCGCATGTAGCTGATCATCTGTTTAGTTCCGCCAATAGCAATTGGCGATTTGCTGGCAATTTCACGTGCAATGGCCATGACCCCTTCCAGCAATCGCTCATGATCACTGTAGACCCGGTTGACCAAACCAATGCTGCGCGCTTCTTCGGCGGCAACCATGCGCCCGGTATACGCCAGCTCGCGAAGCATGCCATCACCCATAATGCGCGGCAAACGTTGCAACGTGCCGACATCCGCGGCCATGCCCATATCGATTTCCTTGATTGAAAACTGCGCATCCTCGGCGGCATAGCGCATGTCGCAGGCTGCAATCAAATCAATGGCACCGCCTATGCAGTAACCCTGGACAGCGGCCAAAACGGGCTTGCGGCACTGATCAACAGCATTGAACGAGGCCTGCATTTGCAGGATTTTGCGCCGCAGCAGGCGTGCGTTCCGTCCGACATCCTTGCCCAGTTCATTGGCCACCGAGGCCAGCAACATCAGGTCAATGCCTGCCGAAAAGTGCTTGCCGGCGCCGCTGATGACCACCACCCGCACAGCATCGGTTTCGTCGATCCACTGAAAAATCTCGATGATCTCAGTCCAGAACGCCGCATTCATTGCATTGACCTTTTCAGGTCGATTGATGATCACGTGGGCGATGCTGTCGTTTAACTCAACCTTAAAAGCCTGGTAGTCGGACATAACCTGAATCCTTTAGAGGGCGCTGCTAGCGATCAATGAGCCGCCGACTATAACAAGCACCCGGCGCCACAAGCAGGCCGCGATAACGCCAAACCCCGGACAAAATGACCTGTCAAAATCCCCTTAAAGGTTGCAGGACGTAACGCTCAATGGCTTGTGCAACTCCGTCATCGACATTGCTGCCAGTGACCTGCATTGCCTGCTGGCGAACCTCATCGCTAGCCTGACCCATTGCCACCGAAATCCCTGCACGTTGGAACATCGCGAGATCATTGCCGCCATCACCGATGACCATCGTGCGCTCCAGCGGCACCCTTAAATGGCCCGCCAACGTGACCAGTGCATCACCCTTGTTCGCCTGAGGGGCCGTCACATCCAGATAATGGGCTTGCGAGCGACTGGCCGACGCCAGGCCTTTCAATGCGTCCTGCAACTGGAGTTCAAGCCCAGCCAGCAACGATACATTGCTGCAGGTCGCCACAATCTTGTCGACGCGACGACTAAACGGCTCAAAGTCCTGCACGACGCGCGGGGCGTAACCCAATGAATTCTGCTCCCGAGCCACCATCGGCCGATGCGGGTCACGTAATAACCACTCATCGTCGGCAAATACCCAGACTTCGACCTCTTCGTGGGGCGCCAGCAATTTCAGGGTTGTATGCACCGCCTCAAGCGGCAAGCGGTGCGATTGCAAGCAAGTGCCGTTGGCATTCATCAGCACCCCGCCATTAAAAGCCGCTGTTGGCAGTTCAATCCCCAACTGCTTGACCTGATCGCGCATGCCTTTGGGTGGACGGCCAGTGGCCAAGGTGAAATGTACACCAGCGGCCTGCAACGCCTTCACCGCGGCCAAATTGCGAGGGCTGATGCTGTGATCAGGCTTCAGCAAGGTGCCATCCATGTCACACAGGACCAATTCAATTGCGTCGTGCTTCACCGTATTTATCCTATGTTCAGCCACACGCGACCATCGCGAGCCAGCAGGTCTTTTGCAGCTTCAGGCCCATCCTCTCCGGCCTTATAGGGATGAACATCCGCCCGCTCGCGCCACGCATCCAGGAAAGGCTGCACGCCGCGCCAGCCGTTTTCGATGTTATCGGCCCGCTGAAACAAGGTTTGATCGCCCGTCAGGCAGTCATAAATCAGCGTTTCGTAGCCCGTTGAGGGCTGCATTTCGAAGAAGTCCTTGTAGGCAAATCCCAGCTCGATATTGGCCATGTGTAAACCCGGCCCCGGACGTTTGGCCTGTAAGTCAAACCACATACCTTCGTTGGGCTGAATCTGGATACGCAGATAGTTGGGTTTCAACCGCTCCACTTCTGTGTCGCGAAATTGCGCATAAGGCGCTGGCTTGAAGCAAATAGCGATTTCAGTGTCACGCGCACTCATGCGCTTGCCGGTGCGCAGGTAAAACGGCACGCCGACCCAACGCCAGTTGTCGATCATCACCTTGAGCGCCACAAAGGTCTCGGTCGTGCTGTCAGCGGCCACATTGTTCTCTTCGCGATAACCGGCAACAGGTTTACCGCCTGACTCGCCCGCCGTGTACTGGCCACGGACCGAGTTTTTGTGTGCATCTTCCAGCGACCATGGGCGAATCGCGCCAATTACCTTGGCTTTCTCGCCACGCACCGCGTCGGCGCCAAAAGCGGCTGGCGGCTCCATCGCCACCATCGCCAATAGCTGAAACAGGTGATTGGGCAACATGTCGCGCAAGGCGCCGGTGTTTTCGTAAAAGCTGCCACGGGTCTCGACCCCGACGGTTTCTGCCGCCGTGATCTGTACATGGTCAATGTAATGATTGTTCCAGAACGATTCGAACAACCCGTTGGAGAACCGGCTAACCAGAATGTTCTGCACGGTTTCCTTGCCCAGATAATGGTCAATCCGGTAGATCTGCTTCTCGCTCATGACGCTCAACAGGCATGCGTTCAACGCGTGCGCGGTTTCGACGTCTGAGCCAAAAGGTTTTTCAATAACCACCCGGCGAAACGCATCCGGGGTTTCTTTAAGCAACCCGCTCGCCCCCAGCCGCTGCACCACTTCGCTGAAAAAGCGCGGGGCAGTTGCCAGGTAGAACACCGCGTTGCCAGAGCCACTGGCGAAAATCTTCTGCTCCAGCGCCGCATAGGTGCTGTCGTCGAGAAAGTCGCCCTGCACATAACTGATGTTCTTGGCCAAGCGGGCCCATAAATCGGCGTTCAAGCCTTGACCATCAGGACGATCGACTTTGCTGGCGGCCTCCGTGCGAATGAAGTCCTCCAGTTTTTTAGCAAAGCCCTCATCACTGATCGCATTGTGGTCAACGCCCACAATACGCAAACCATCGTCCAGCAAACCGTCCCGACTCAAGTTGTACAGCGCCGGCATTAACAAGCGCTTTACCAGATCACCATGAGCCCCGAACAAAAACAGTGTGGTCGGGGGCGCAGGTTTAACGTTGGATTTGCTGGACAGTTCGGTCATTTTTTAGGCGTCTCCACGTGGCCGCCAAAACCAAAGCGCATGGCCGACAACAATTTGTCGCCATAGAGGCTTTGCTGGCGTGAGCTGTAGCGGGCAAACAAGGCATTTGACAAAACAGGTACCGGGGTCGATTGCTCCATGGCAGCTTCGATGGTCCAACGGCCTTCACCGCTGTCTGCCACCGCGCCCGAGTAACCGTCCAGCGGTGCATCAGTGGCCAGTGCATCAGCAGTCAGATCCAGCAACCAGGACGAGACCACGCTGCCACGACGCCACACTTCAGCAATATCGCCCAGATTTAAGTCAAAACGTTGTTCTTCAGGCAGGTTCTCACCGCCTTTCATCTTCATCAGGTTGAAGCCTTCGGCATACGCCTGCATCAAGCCGTACTCAATACCGTTGTGCACCATCTTGACGAAATGCCCCGCGCCCGCCGGACCTGCGTGGATGTAGCCGCGCTCTGCGCGATCATCATCAGACACACGATCTTTGGTGCGAGGAATATTACCCAGGCCCGGTGCCAACGCAGCGAACAGCGGGTCCAGGTGTTTAACCACCTCGGTGTCACCGCCGATCATCATGCAGTAGCCACGTTCCAGGCCCCAAACGCCGCCCGAAGTGCCGACGTCGACATAACGAATGCCTTTCTCAGCCAGCGCTTTGGAACGGCGAATATCGTCTTTATAGAAGGTGTTGCCGCCATCAATGATGATGTCATCGGCGTCGAGCAGTTGGCTCAGGGTGTCGATAGTGTCTTCGGTCGGCGCGCCAGATGGCAGCATGACCCACACAGCGCGGGGCTTGGCCAGGCCAGCAACCAGCGCAGGCAAGTCGGCAACGCCCGTGGCGCCGTCCTGTTCCAGAGCACTGACAAAGTCGGTATTGCGGTCAAAAACCACGGTTGTATGCCCATTGAGCATCAGACGCCGTGCGATGTTACCGCCCATACGGCCCAATCCAATAATTCCCAACTGCATGTACTGTTGCTCCCAACGACAAATAAATAGGTGTACAGCACCTTAGTTCAGCAGTGCTTAAGGTGCTCGGCTCAGGATTAGTCCTAGCGCATGGCGCATAGTTTCGCACAAGCAGCAGGACAGATTCCCGACTGAATACGCTCAGCAGACGGACGAGAGCCCTCAGACTGCAAAAAAGTACACATTCATCTGAGTGACACGCTCTGCAAATCGCCCCTTACGCCCCTCCGACAAAGTTTTCACAACACAACTGTGACAATTAAACACTTTGTGGCTGCTTTATTTTCAGGTAGCCCTCACGTGTTGCGCCGGGTACGACGGCTCAACCATTCAAGTTGTTGTCGTTGGAGAGCGGTATGGGGTTGTTTAAACGCAGTAGCACGTCTGCGAAGGGTTTCGACTGGGCAGGTTTCGGCTGGCTTTTTCTGTTCTTCTGGTACTTTTCCGGCATCACCCAGTTGCTGATACAGCTCACCGGCACCTCCGGCTTTTCAGGTTTTCGCCAAGCGTTTGTCATGAGCGCCCTCTGGCTGGCACCGATGCTGCTGTTTCCGGCCCGCACCCGAATCATGGCGGCAGTGATTGGCGTCGTGCTGTGGGCCTGCTCCATGGCCAGCCTTGGCTACTTCTTCATCTACCAGCAAGAGTTCTCGCAAAGCGTCATCTTCATCATGTTCGAGTCGAACCCCTCTGAGGCCGGCGAGTACATGACTCAATACTTTGCCTGGTGGATGGTGCTGGCGTTCCTTGCCCATACTGCTTTCGCCGTCTTCCTCTGGACCCGCCTGCGCCCGGTGTACCTGCCCCGCGCTCAGGCCTGGGCCGCAGCAATGGCGATTTTGATCGCCGTGGTCGGCTACCCGCTGATTAAACAAACCCTTAAACACGACACGTTTGCCTCAGCCCTTGAAAGCTTTGAAAGCCGGGTTGAGCCCGCAGTGCCGTGGCAGATGGTGGTCGCGTACCGTCGCTATCTGCAACAGTTGGACAGCATGCAAGGCATGCTCGCCAGCGCCAGCAAAATTCCACCCCTGACTAACCTCAAAGATGAAGAAGCTGGCAAGCCCACCACCCTGGTGCTGGTTATCGGTGAATCCACCAACCGTCAGCGCATGAGCCTGTATGGCTACTCGCGTGAAACCACACCTAACCTCGACAAGTTGCGCGACCAACTGGCGATCTTTGACAACGTTGTCACACCACGCCCATATACCATCGAAGCCTTGCAGCAAGTGCTGACGTTTGCTGACGAAGAACACCCGGATCTGTACCTCAGTACGCCATCGCTGGTCAGCGTGATGAAACAAGCGGGTTACAAAACCTTCTGGGTCACCAACCAGCAAACCATGACCAAACGCAACACCATGCTCACCACGTTCTCCGAGCAGGCAGACCAGCAGGTCTACCTCAACAACAACCGCAACCAGAACGCCCGCCAGTACGACGGCGACGTGCTGGAGCCGTTCAATAAAATTCTGGCTGACAGCGCGCCACGCAAATTGATCGTGATTCACCTGCTCGGCACCCACATGAGCTACCAGTACCGTTACCCGCCGACTTTCGACAAGTTCAAGGACCGTACCGGAGCTCCGGCCGGGCTGAGCGACGACCAGGTACCCACCTACAACAGCTATGACAATGCCGTGCTGTACAACGATTTCGTGGTATCGAGCCTGATCAAGGACTTCGCCAAAACCGACCCTAACGGCTTTCTGCTGTACTTGTCCGACCATGGTGAAGACGTGTTCGACTCTGCCGGCCACGACACACTCGGCCGCAACGAAGCCAAGCCGACAGCGCCGATGTACACCATTCCGTTTATGGCCTGGGCCTCACCCAAATGGCGTGAAAGCCATGCCTGGAATTTCGCCAGCGACCTGGGGCGTCCTTACAGCAGCTCACAGCTCATCCACACCTGGGCAGACCTGGCCGGGCTGAGTGCTAACGAGTTGGATGACAAGAAGAGCCTGGTCAGCGACCAATTTGTGGCACGCCCGCAATTGATCGGCGATCCCTACTCGCGCCCGCAAAAAGCTTTGATCGACTTCAGCCTGCTCAAACCTAAACCTGCGGCACCGCAAAACGTGGTCACACAGTAAAAACACTGCTGTTAACGCCAAACACGGCCAACTGTAGGAGCGAGCTTGCCTCGCGATCTTTTGATCTTTTAAAAGATCGCGAGGCAAGCTCGCTCCTACAGGGTCCGGCAGGCTGCCGGCTACAGGTACTTGTTCCAGAACAGCATGCGCCCGTGAGCCGGATCGAGTTGACCCTCGCTGAATCCGAACTTGCGATAAGCACATTGAGCCACCGAGTTGCCTTCAAGCACTTCGAGGGTGATCTTGCAGCAGCCGCGCTCGCGGGCAATGGCTTCAACCTTCTCCAGCATTCTCTGGCTCAAGCCCAGGCCGCGATAGGTATCGACCACTGAAACGTCATGCACATTGACCAGAGGCTGGCCAGCAAACGTCGAAAAGCCTTCAAAACAGTTGACCAAGCCAGCGGCCTTGTCATCCACAAAAGCCAGCACGCTGAATGCATGCGCACGCTTGGCCAACTCGCCAGGCAGTTGCTCTAGCACCTGTGGGGATAACGCTTCACCGCCACCCATCGGGTCTTTGGCGTAGTGGTTCAAAATATCCCTCAGTGCTTGGGCATGAACCGGGTTTGTATAGTCTGCTTGCACGATTACAACGTGTGACATTGCGCGTATTCCTCGACGACTCAAGCCATTGTTATCCGTTTGTAACAACTTAGCCTGCTCGAGGTGGCACAGACAAGTGTTCGCCTCAGGTGTGGCTCAAAGGGTCAATGCTTTGCATCAACTGATCAATTTGAGTCACCAGCACATCAGCATCCCGATAGATCCGGATATGGCGAAACTGCGCATTGTCCCTGTGGTACTCGTGCGCATCGACAGACGCGCCACCCGCCATTGCCTGGCTGATCAACAGCAAATCAAACTCACCAGCTTGCGCGTCACCCAACCCCGTCAGTTCTTCAAGACGGTGCAAAGGCGCCACTCGGAAATACCCTGCTCGGTTAAGCGCTATTTCTACGTTTAGCGCCTGTTTTCTATCAGCGTCGGCGATCAGTATTCGTAAGGATTTAGTCGGCATAGTGGTGAACCATCGTCAAAAGTTTTTTGTGAGAACTTTCAAATGGAACAGCTCGTACTGACACTTAAATGCGTGTGCTCACGCATATTTCAAGCCATCGGTTACCTGCCGCTCAACGCGTTTCATGGGCAACTGCATAACGTTCCAAAGCCTCGCCAAGATGCTCCATGCTGCTATGCAAAGCGTCTACACAGGTGGTAATCAGTCGCGGGTCGGCCTGAACGCACGCCGCTTCCAATTGTTCGCAACACGCAATCAACGCGCTGGCCTTGACCAACCCCGCCCCGCCTTTGATCCCATGTGCCAATTCAGCCAACCCGCGATAATCATCTTTAACAAAAAACGCCACCAGTCGCACAAGATCCTGGCTGTTACTGAGTGCCAACTCGGCCAGTAAGCCGTGAAGCTGTGTGTCATCGCCTTGGGCCAGTTGCTTGAGGTAGGTCAGATTGATCTCATCCTCATCCACCGAGGGCTGATCGGCATCCGCCTCCGGCTGCGCGCTGAGCACGCCAGACGTCAGGCAAACATTCAAATCCTTCAGGCTGATGGGCTTGAACAGGCACTGATCCATCCCCGCCTCTCGGCAACGTTCAACTTCTTCAGGCTGTGCATTGGCCGTAAAACCAAACACAAGGCAGGGCTCAAGCCCTCTTTCCCGCTCTTCGCGCCGCACCTCACGAGCCAAATCATAGCCGTTCATGACCGGCATGTTGCAATCAGTAATGATCACTTCAAAGCCGCCAACGCGCCACGCAGCAAGGCCTTGTGCGCCATTTTCAGCATCCGTCACACGATGCCCCAGGTAACTCAACTGTTGAGACAAGAGCATCCGGTTGGCCGGGTAATCATCCACTACCAAAATGTTCAACGACCGCGGAGAGGTCCACGTCTCTGTCTCGGGAACAGCAGGCTCAACGAGGGGTTCAAGACGCGGCACCACGAGTATGACGTTTACGAGAGTCCCCTTGCCCAAATCGCTGCTCAGACGAATCGTGCCCCCCATCATTTCGCAAAGCGCACGGCAAATGACCAACCCCAGGCCTGAGCCGCTGCGCGCCGACTGCGTGTTGTTACTGGCCTGAACAAACGGACTGAACAATCGACGTTGGTCCTGATCAGAAATGCCTGTGCCGGTGTCTTGTACCCGAACCTCAATCAACACCTGCTGCTCATCAGGCTGGGCCCGTACGCTCAACGTTAGGCGGATCTCACCCGCATCAGTGAACTTGATGGCATTGCTCAATACGTTGGAAACGATCTGTTTGAAGCGCATCGGGTCGATCAACACATCGACATCCAACCCAGATGCGTTCCGTTCATACACCAGGCTCAAGCGCTTCTGCCGCGCCAGACCATCAAACATGCGTATGACCGCTTCTATCAGCGCCTGCACATTGGCGCGTTTTGGGCTCAATGACAGGTGCCCTGACTCGATACGCGCGATGTCCAGAATATCGCCAATCAAATCCAGCAATTCGCGGGCGGCTCCCGAGGCCACTTCAATTGCAAAACGGTCCATCACCCCCGTGTCGGCCTTTTTCATGGCCAGTTCGAGCATGCCAATCACCGCATTCATGGGGGTGCGAATTTCATGGCTCATGGTCGCCAGAAAAGTGGTTTTCGCACGATTCGCCTCATCGGCACTTTGCTTGGCGATTTGCACCTGCTCCAACAGTTGCTGGCGCTTGGCTATGGTCCTGCGCAAGTAGGCAATCCAGCCCAGTGCGACCAGCAGCAAGGCGGCCGCGATGGAAAAGCCTTGAATAATCGCTGCCCGATTGCGCAGCCAGTAACTTTCACCTTCACGGCTGTCATCGCGCCAGCGATTGGTCAGCACACTCATTTCTTCCGGAGTAATACTGAGTAAGGCTTTATCCAGAATCGCATGCAACTCAGGAGCATCACGCGCGGTAGCAAAACCAATCTGCGCGGGCTGGGTGCCGACGGTGCTGGTGATGTGCAACTGCTCATTAAAACGCCGCGAGATCATGTAGCGCGCACTGATCAACGCATTGATGGCGCCATCCGCCTTACCCTGCGCGACCATGCTCATGGCGTCTGCCGCGTTATCCGCTTCAAGCAGTTGAATGCCCGGATAGCGGTGCAACACAAATTCGCGCAACACATTGCCCCGTACCAGAACCAGCCGCTGGCCGGCCATCTCATCCAATGTGCCAGGGCTGCCGGGCTCGATGCGGGTAACCAGTACAAAAGGGGTCGTCAGATAAGGCCGGGTAAAACTCAACAGACCTTCGCGATACGCGCTGGGGGTAAATGCACCGATCACATCGGCTTTGCCGGTGCTGACCAGGCGAATCAAGTCTTCGACCGAGTCGCCTTTCACCGACTCGAACTCGATACCGGTGCGAACCCCGATATTGAACAGCACGTCTGCACTCACGCCTTTAAACGCCCCGTGTTCGTCGATAAACGACAACGGCAGGTATTGATCATTGATCGCCACCCGCACACGCGGATGCTCATTCAGCCAGCGCTGCTCATTGGAGGTCAGCGTCAGCCGCGCATGGCTATCCACCTGCGCCCCCTCCGAACTCCAGCGCCGCACAATGGTCATTCGCTCGCTGGCCGGAATCACGGCCAGCGCGCTATTGATGATGCGCAGCAAGCGCGTGTTATCACGCGCCAGCGCAAACGAAAACGGGCTGACGTCTATGCGTGAAAAGTCGGCCAATTGCACGTTATTCAGGTAGTTCTTGTTGATCAGGTAATTGGCACTGATGAAGTCACCCAGGTAAGCATCGGCCTGGCCAAACGCCACAGCGCCGATGGCACTCAAGGTCGAGGGGTATAACTGCAACAGGGCCTTGGGGTAAAACGCCTTGACCTTTTGCGGCGGTAAATAGTGATCAAGCATGGCCAGCCGCTTGCCCGCCAGGTCGGCGGGCAGTGCCTGTTGACTACCACTGCGGGTCACCAGCGTTGGGGAGTCGTCGGCGTAAGGCTGGGTCAGCACCAACTTGCGGTCTTGCGCCTCAAAGCCATTGGCGCTGCTCAACAGGTCCAGTTCGCCACTTTTGAGCGCGTCCATCGCCAGCGGCCTTGAGCCGTAGCGCTTAACCTCGATATTGACGTGCAATAACTCTGACAGCAGTTGCGCGTAATCCGCGGTCAGCCCTTCAAAGTCCTGGCCATTGGCGGTCATGTCAAAGGGGGCGTAATCGGGAGCGGAAACCCCCAGGCGCAAGGTGCCGTGTTGCTTGAGCCACTGCCAGTCTGGCGCCTCAAGCACTACGTTATAGGCCTCAACATTCGAGCGGCCCAACAACTGCAATGTGGGGGTCGCGGGCTCTGCAACAGCGCATGGCAAGCCAAGAACAAACAACGTGATTAAAAGTCCTTGCAGCACAAGGAACTTCATTTAAATCAAGCCATTGCGCTTGGCAAAGTCTGCCAAATACACAACAGAACCAATATTCAACTTTTCTTTTAAACGCGTTTTATACGTACTGACGGTTTTGGTGCTTAAGTTCATATCCTCAGCAATTTTATTATTGCTCAAGCCTCGGGCAAGTTGTTGCAAAATACTTAACTCGCGTGCGGATAAACGCTCAATCATTTCCGGATCCGTCAATGTTGCGTCACCACTGCGAACTGAACTGATCGCTAGATTAGGGAAGAACGTATAACCGTCCTTGATCAATTTGACCGCCCTCCCCAACTCACTGAGGTCCTGACTTTTAGTGATAAACCCGGCCGCCCCGGCCTTCATGCAACGCTGTGAGTAAAAAAGCGCCGATTGAGAGGTGAGCACCAGAATCTGGCACGCCAACCCTGACGCCTTGATCCGGCCAATCACATCCAGGCCATCCAGCCCCGGCATGGTGATATCCAGCACGATCAGGTCCACCGCATGCTGGCGCGCCAATTGCACCGTATCAATTCCATTAGTCGCTTCTGCCACGACGGTGTGCCCCAGGCTTTCCAGGAGCATTCGCACAGCCAAACGAATTAAAGAATGATCATCCGCAATCAATACCCTATGCATGTGACCTCCAGCCAAAAGCCTCAGTAACAGGACGCGCTCGACACAAACATATCCGAATGAATATATTTAATGGCAAACGATCCACAAAAAACATCTTAATGAGTGATGAGAAAAGTATAGGATATTTCCCACAAACTTTTATTGCACTCAATGCACCCTCTAAACGTTGCATGCTGACACCTGATTTAAATCAAGCCGCGAATAGTCACCATTCGGATGCAACTTACGAGAAGGGGATTTGCTACATAACTTGTAGGAAATTTCTCAAATAGATGCGTGACCGCTCAAGACTGACGACTCAGTCGCATCTGGGCTCCAAAAAGCCTGAACCACAGAGAGTGCTGGTTGCTTGCATGCAGCCCCCCCTGTCACCCCATTAGGCCTGTACCGCAGGTTGCGATCTGTTGATCATTGAACGATCGCAGCCTGCAGCAACGCCTGAAAAGTGACTTACTGCCAGCCAAACTTGCGAATGTAGTAACCCTTCACTGCTTGGGTCAGCACCATGTACGCCAGCAAGATGACAGGCAAGAAAACGAAGTACAGCCCCGGTAATGCCTGCAATTTAAAGTAGCCGGCCAACGGGCCCATCGGCAGGAAAATACCCACAGCCATGATCACCCCGGTCATCACCATCAGCGGCATCGCCGCACGGCTTTGCAGAAACGGAATTTTCGGGGTCCGGATCATGTGCACGATCAAGGTTTGCGTCAGCAACCCCACCACAAACCAGCCCGACTGGAACAGGGTCTGATGCTCAGGGCTATTGGCCTTGAACACGTACCACATCAGGCAAAAGGTCAGAATGTCGAAGACCGAGCTGATCGGCCCGAAGAACAGCATGAAACGTCCGACATCCGCGGGTTGCCAGCGCTGTGGTTTTTTCAGCATTTCGTCATCGACGTTATCAAACGGAATGGCGATTTGAGACACGTCGTACAGCAGATTTTGCACCAGCAGGTGCATCGGCAACATGGGCAGAAACGGGATGAACGCACTGGCAACCAGCACTGAGAACACGTTGCCGAAGTTCGAACTGGCGGTCATCTTGATGTACTTGAGCATATTGGCAAAAGTGCGGCGCCCTTCCAGCACGCCCTCCTCCAGCACCATCAGGCTTTTTTCCAGCAGAATGATGTCCGCTGCTTCCTTGGCAATGTCCACCGCACTGTCCACCGAAATCCCGATGTCAGCGGTGCGCAGCGCCGGGGCGTCGTTGATCCCGTCACCCATAAAACCCACCACATGGCCATTTGCCTTAAGCAGGCGAACGATGCGTTCTTTGTGCGACGGCGTGAGTTTGGCAAACACGTTGGTGGTTTCCACCGCCACGGCCAGTTGGGCATCGGTCATGCGCTCAATGTCATTGCCCATCAGCAAGCCTTGCTGCTCCAGGCCCACTTCGCGGCAAATCTTCGCAGTCACCAGTTCGTTATCACCGGTCAGCACTTTTACGGCCACGCCGTGTTCCGCCAACGCTCTGAGTGCAGGTGCGGTGCTTTCTTTAGGCGGGTCCAAAAACGCAACATAGCCGATCAGCGTCAGTTCTTGCTCGTCCGCCAGGCTATAGGTGTCACGCCCGGGCGCCATTGAGCGCGCGGCAACGGCCACCACCCGCAAACCCTCTTCGTTAAAGGCCGCCGTGACTTGGCGAATACGCGCCAGCAATGAGTCACTCAGGGCTTCTTCCAACTCACCATGGCGCACGTTTTTGCACACCGACAGCACTTCTTCGACCGCACCTTTGCAGATCAACACGTGTGGCTGGTCTTGCTCGGCCACCACCACCGACATGCGGCGACGCGTGAAGTCGAACGGAATTTCATCCACTTTGTTGAACGCGGTGCCCACGTTCAATTCGCGATGGACTTCAACGTGCTCCAGCACTGCCACGTCCAGCAGGTTTTTCAGCCCGGTCTGGTAGTAGCTGTTGAGGTAGGCCATTTCCAGCACGTCGTCAGACTCTTGCCCCCAGACATCCACGTTGCGGGCCAGAAAGATTTTGTCCTGGGTCAAGGTCCCGGTTTTATCCGTGCACAGCACGTCCATCGCGCCGAAGTTCTGGATCGCGTCCAACCGTTTGACGATGACTTTTTTACGCGACAGAAAGACTGCGCCTTTGGCCAGGGTCGACGTCACGATCATCGGCAGCATTTCAGGGGTCAGGCCGACAGCAACAGACAGCGCAAACAGCAAGGCCTCAGTCCAGTCGCCCTTGGTGAAACCGTTGATGAACAACACCAGCGGCGCCATCACAAACATAAAACGGATCAGCAACCAGCTGACTTTGTTAACCCCGGTCTGAAACGACGTCGGGCCACGATCGGTCGCCCCGACGCGCTGGGCCAGCGCCCCAAAGTAGGTGTTATTGCCGGTGGTCAGCACCACCGCCGTTGCCGCTCCGGACACCACATTGGTGCCCATGAACACAATATTGTCCAGTTCCAGCGGGTTGCTGGTCTGGCTGTCTGACTGACGGGCAAACTTCTCGACCGGCATCGACTCGCCGGTCATGGCCGCCTGGCTGACAAACAAGTCCTTGGCGCTCAGCACGCGGCAATCTGCCGGGATCATGTCACCCGCCGACAGCACAATCAGGTCGCCCGGCACCAACTGTTTGATCGGTAGCTCAATGCGCTGTGCGCCCTTGATTTGCTGGGCCGCGCCAGAGAACCGGCCAAACATCGGCGAGGTTTCAGCACTGAAATCACGGCGCATCACCGTGGCGGTGTTGCTCACCATCGCCTTAAGCGCGTCTGCCGCCTTGTTGGACTTGGCCTCTTGCCAGAAACGCAGCAAGGTCGACAGCACCACCATGGTGCTGATCACCACGCCCGCTTGAATGTCATCGGTGGCCAGCGAAACCGCGGCGAGCAGCGTCAGCAACAAGTTGAAGGGGTTTTTGTAGCAATGCCACAGGTGCACCCAGCGGCTGAGTGGCTGCTCGTGTTCAACCTCGTTGAGGCCATGCTGCAGGCGCAGCGCAGCGGCTTCGGCTTCGCTCAGGCCATCGGTGTGAGTGCCTAGGTTGTCGATCAGCGCCGCGCTTTCAGCGTTGGCCGCCGTCACCAGGGTTTGCGCCAGGGTTGGCGGCACTTCACGGCTGACCGTGGTGTTGGTCAGGCTGTCGAGCAAAGCCAGACGGCGAAAGTGCCGTCCAATGTGGCGAGTACGCAGGAAGCCTGCGAAGAATTCTTTCAGAGTGAGTTTCATGGTGCTACTCCTGCGCCGCCTGCGCTCACTCCGTTCAGAGTGACTACGCAGGCGGCCTTAATCTCGAACCGTCATTCATAGTTTTGATCTCGGGGAGCGGGCCGCAAGCCCGCCGTCAATAATTGGCGTACACACACCCGGGCAACGCGGGACGGTGTTGGCGGCGACGAATCGGCGTAAAAGTGTGGCGCATGAGGCTTCCCCTGACGGTCAACGGAGCCCTGAAGAAGGCGCAGCCGAGCGTGCGCCTCGTGCCATGGGGCACGCGCGTACGACAGGTGACAAACCGCACCGCCATAGGCGTCGGTCGCACATGTTTCAGTGTCGATGAGAGGGTTTCAGACTCGGGCTCACTATTGACCCGATCTAGACGCCGCTGCTCGCTCTGTTCAGCAAGCAACGACAGGGGAATCTGCGCGTTAGCTTGCCGAGAATGTACCGGTCTTCAAAACCGGCCGACTACTGTCACTCGAACTCGCACCCACTGAGGGTCTCCGCTATTGATGAAAACGTCGGCAGCTTACTCCCGGCATTTAGGAGAGTAAACCGTAGGAAAGCTTCCGTTTCATGAATCAGATTTGTCTTCAGGAAGGGTTCAGTTTGTAGCCGCTGCGCGCGCCATCGTCGTTGTCGGGCTGCGCGAGGCTACGCAATCGGACGTAGCCTCGCGCTGCTCGACCGTTAGATAGCCGTCGCCAGCAACCGCTCGACCGCTACGCTGTTTTGCTTGTGCTGTTTGTCATGGGCATACAGCGAGGCTGAAATTTCCTCGGCTCGAATCGGCAAAACCGACAACAAGGTGTCGCTCAAACCATGGCTCGCCTGACAAAAGCCCTGCATATAAATCCCGGCCTTGCAGCGCGTGTCGGTCACGATTCGGTAATCACGATCGACCTCAAAATCGCCCAGGTAGTCAGCCAACGGCGCCAGCAAGTGGCGGTGCATCTGACGTTCGTAGCCAGTGGCCAGAATCACGGCGTCGTAATGCTGCTCGCTCAACTCGCCGCTCGCGGTATCACGCAAAGCCAACTTAATGCCCTGCCCGTCTGCCACCGCGTTTTCAATACCGGTCAGACTGCGGAACACATGGCGCGCAACACCCGATACTTTCTGACGATAGAAAATCCCGTAGATGCGTTCAATCAGGTCAATGTCCACCACCGAATAGTTGGTGCTCTGATACTCGTTGATCAAACGCTCGCGCTCGGCGCTGTTTTGCTGATACACCAGATCCGTGAACTGCGGCGAAAACACTTCGTTGACGAACGGGCTGTCATCTGCAGGCTTAAGCGCCGAACCGCGCAAGATCAAATCCACGTGGGCCGACGGGTAGCTGTCGTTCAAATCGATAAACGCTTCCGCGGCGCTCTGGCCGCCGCCAATGATCGCGATGCGCATCGGCTGACCACTCACGCACGGCTGTTCGGCCATGCGCGCCAGGTACTGCGAGTGATGGAACACCCGGCTGTCATCTTTGAGTGACTTGAACGCTGTCGGAATACGTGGCGTACCGCCTGCGCTGACCACCACCGAACGCGTCGTCCGTACGTGATGTTGCCCAAGAGCATCGCGAGAAATAACCCGCAACGCTTCGACCTGCTGCTGGTGCAGTACCGGTTCGATGGCCAGTACTTCTTCGCCATAACGGCTTTGCGCTTCAAAGTGCGACGCCACCCAACGCAGGTAATCGTTGAACTCCATACGGCACGGATAGAAGGTACCCAGATTGATGAAGTCAACCAGACGGCCGTGGGCTTTGAGGTAATTAACGAACGAATAAGGACTGGTGGGGTTACGCAGCGTGACCAGATCCTTGAGGAAGGAAATCTGCAATTCACTCTGGGTCACCAGCGTGTTGCCGTGCCAGCGATAGTCCGCCTGCTTGTCTAAAAACAGCACATCCAAGGGACCTTGCACTTGCCCGCGCTCTTCCAGGGCGATGGCCAGGGCCAGATTGGAAGGCCCAAAACCGATGCCGATCAGATCATGAACGACGGCCGAAGCGATTGCCTGTGTCATTTCCAGTGTCCTCTGGATTGCCCCTCAACAGAGGGAAAAAAACCCGTGGCCTGACTGTTCTGTGGCAGATCAGCAGGTCGTCTGTTGAGTAGGAACGAGAATACGGAAATAAAATTTAGGCGTTGTCCCACTGCCGAATACGAATTCGGCAGTGCTTCATGGCGTTGACAATGTGCTTCTCAACCACGCTGCGAGACACCCCAAGGCGCTCGGCAATCTCAGGGTGAGACAAACCTTCAATTTTGCGCAGCAAGAAACTCTCACGGCACGCCGCCGGTAATTCGGACAGCGCTTGCTGGATCATTTCCAGACGCTGCTGCCGGTCCATCAGCAATTGGGGTGAAGGGCTGAAAAAACGCTCTTCGGTGTCTAGCACCTCCAACGGCTCAACCTGACGCAAGGCGCTGCGCCGATGTCCGTCGATCACCAGATTGAGCGCCGTGCGATACAAAAATGCACGCGGTTGCTCGATCGGGTCATCGCTTACGCGCTCCAGCACTCGCACGTACGCGTCATGCACCACATCTTCGGCCGCATGCGCATTGCCCAATCTGGCACTCAAAAAGCTCACCAGTTCGCGATAGTAGTTTTCCAACATGACTCCTGGCCGCAGCAGCAGCGGCAACATTCCATGAGCGCAGAAACAGACCGAGTGAGGTAGCGGCATGATGATGGCACTTGCGCCGACGTAATTTATAGTAATTCTCATATAGATTTAAGTGCGAACGTTTAAACAGCTCTGAAATATTCAGTCACATACCTATAAACAACCGCCTAAATTCCTGCCCTTAACCTTCGTTAACTCAACAGCTCCCCGTGTCTGTCGCATGGTCGACAGCGTTCGCTTCAGGCTCTTATCGGCCCTGCGCTACGAAGACGGGCCGATCCCCATTGGCCGGAACCCTGCATGAAACGCCCTCGACAGCCCCGCCGTGCGCTCCTCATCACCTTGTGTTTATTGCTCGTTGCCGCGTTGATGGCCTGGCCTTTTCTGACGCCAGGCCGCGAAGCGTATGACACGGTGCCCGTCACCCGTGGCGACATTGAAAGCAGCGTGACCGCGCTGGGCACACTGCAACCCCGGCAATATGTCGACGTGGGCGCGCAGGCTTCAGGGCAAATCAACACGATCCACGTTGAGGTCGGTGACGAGGTCAAAGAAGGCCAATTGCTGGTCGAGATTGACCCGTCAACCCAGACCGCCAAGCTCGACGCCAGCCGCTATGCCATTGAAAACCTCAAGGCCCAGTTGCAAGAACAGCGCGCTCTGCACGACCTGGCCAAACAGAAATACCTGCGCCAGCAACACCTCGCCCAAGGCGGCGCCACCCGCGACGAAGATATACAGGCGGCGCTGGCCGAAGTGCGCACCACCCAAGCCCGTATTGACATGTTCCAGGCGCAAATCCGCCAGGCCCAGGCCAGCTTGCGCAGTGACGAGGCTCAACTGGGCTACACGCGTATCTACGCGCCGATGTCCGGCACCGTCGTGGCGCTGGATGCCCGCGAAGGCCAAACCCTCAACGCGCAACAGCAAACACCGCTGATTTTGCGCATCGCCAAACTGTCGCCGATGACCGTGTGGGCTGAGGTGTCAGAAGCCGACATTGGTTACGTCAAACCGGGCATGCAGGCGTACTTCACCACGTTGAGCGGCGGCAACCGACACTGGAACAGCACCGTGCGGCAGATTTTGCCGGTCCCGCCCAAACCCCTCAATGAGGCCAGCCAGGGCGGCGGTAGCCCGGCCAGTTCGGGCAAAAGCGGCAGCGCGCGCGTGGTGCTGTACACCGTGTTGCTGGATGTCGACAACATCGATCAGGCGCTGATGCCAGAGATGACCACCCAAGTGTTTTTCGTCGCCAATCAGGCCAAGGACGTGCTGCTGGCGCCGATTGTGGCCCTGCAAGGCAGTACCGAAGGCGATCGGCAAACGGCGCACGTGGTGACGCAAAAAGGAAAAATCGAGCCTCGCGAAATCCACACAGGCATCAGTGACCGCTTGCGGGTGCAAGTGCTCGACGGCTTGAGCGAAGGCGATCACCTGCTGATCGGCCCGGCCACCGGAAACGGAGGCTAAATGGTCACTCCCCTGATCGACCTGCAAGGCATTCGCAAGGTCTACGGCGGCATCGACTCGCCCGAAGTTCATGTGCTCAAAGGCGTCAGCCTGTCGATTCACGCGGGCGAGTTCGTGGCCATTGTCGGGGCCTCGGGCTCGGGCAAATCGACCCTGATGAACATCCTCGGCTGCCTCGACCGTCCGACCTCGGGCCGCTACCTGTTTGCCGGTGAAGACGTCGCGCACCTGGGGTCTGATGAACTGGCCTGGCTGCGCCGTGAAGCCTTCGGCTTTGTGTTCCAGGGCTACCATTTGATCCCCTCGGCCTCGGCCCAGGAAAACGTCGAAATGCCGGCCATCTACGCAGGCTTGCCAGCCGCCGAACGTCACGCCCGCGCGGCGGCTCTGCTTAAGCGCCTGGGGCTGGCAGATCGCATGGCCAATCGCCCGCATCAACTGTCGGGCGGCCAGCAACAGCGGGTATCGATTGCCCGCGCCTTGATGAACGGCGGGCACATCATCCTCGCCGACGAACCCACAGGCGCGCTCGACAGCCACAGCGGTGCCGAAGTCATGGCCCTGCTCGATGAACTGGCGAGTCAGGGCCATGTGGTGATTTTGATCACCCACGACCGCGAGGTTGCGGCGCGAGCCAACCGAACTATTGAAGTGCGCGACGGCGAGGTCATCAGTGACAGCGCCAATGGCGCGCCGCCGCCCGCCACCGACAAGCCCAAAGCCTTGCAAGCGATTGACTTGCGCCAGCGTCTGAACGAAGGCAGCGAGGCTCGTGGCGCCTGGAAAGGCGAGTTGGTGGACGCCCTGCACGCGGCCTGGCGGGTGATGTGGATTAACCGCTTTCGCACAGCCCTGACCTTGCTCGGGATCGTCATCGGTGTGGCATCGGTGGTGGTGATGCTGGCGGTCGGCGAAGGCAGCAAACGCCAGGTCATGGCCGAGATGGGCGCCTTTGGTTCCAACATTATTTACCTGAGCGGCATGTCACCCAGGCCGCGAGCGCCGCTGGGCATCATCACCCTCAATGACGTGGCGGCTCTGTCGACCTTGCCGCAGGTAAAGATGATCATGCCGATCAATGGCGCCGAAATCGGTGTGCGCTACGGCAACGTCGACCACACGATGTACACCGGCGGCAACGGCATCGACTTCTCGGCGATTTTCAACTGGCCGGTGGTGCAAGGCAGCTTCTTCACCCAGGCCGATGAAGACGCCGCCGCTGCCGTGGCGGTGATCGGGCAGAAAGTGCGCGATAAAGTCCTCAAGGACGTACCCAACCCGATTGGCCAATACATTTTGTTGGAGAACGTGCCCTTTCGCGTCGTCGGCGTGCTGGCCGAAAAAGGCGCCAGCTCCGGCGATTCGGACAGTGACACGCGCATCGTGGTGCCCTACTCCGCCGCCAGCGTGCGCCTGTTCGGGACGCACAACCCGGAATACGTCGTGATTGCCGCGGCCGACGCGAGCAAAGTCAAACAAACCGAAAAAGCCATCGAACAGCTCATGCTCAAACTGCATCACGGCAAGCGCGATTTCGAAATCACCAACAACGCGGCGATGATCCAGGCCGAAGCCAAGACCCGTAACACCCTGTCATTGATGCTCGGCTCGATTGCGGCCATCTCCTTGCTGGTGGGTGGCATCGGGGTGATGAACATCATGCTGATGACCGTGCGCGAACGCACCCGCGAAATCGGCATTCGCATGGCCACTGGCGCCCGTCAGCGCGACATCCTGCGCCAGTTCTTGACCGAAGCGCTGATGCTCTCGGTGGTCGGCGGCGTGGCAGGCATCACCCTGGCCTTCGTCATTGGCGGCATCTTGCTGCTGTGCGACGTGGCGGTGGCGTTCTCGATGGTCGCGGTCCTCGGCGCCTTTGGTTGCGCGCTGGTGACTGGCGTTATTTTCGGCTTTATGCCGGCCCGCAAAGCTGCCCGGCTCGACCCGGTCACGGCCCTTACCAGTGAATGATCTATTGATGAAGCCGTCTTTGAGCGTGCTGACCGCGTGCCTGTTGCTGGGCGCGTGCAGCCAAACCCCGCCACGCGACGAAAACCCTGTGCTGGCGCCTGCGGCCTGGCAATCGCCGCACGCCCAGGCCAGTCAACTGAGCCGCCAGCAATGGTGGAGCCAGTTTGGCAGCCCGCCACTGGATCGCCTGATCGCCCAGGCGCGCGTCGGCAGTTACGACCTGGCGGCAGCGGTCGCCCGCGTGCAGCAGGCCCACGCCACAGCAGTGATCGCAGGTGCCCCGTTGCTGCCTGAAGTGAAATTTGGCGGCAGCGCCAATCGCGAAAAACTGTTGCGCGGCAAGGGCTACAGCCAACTGGATGCCACCGACGACAACAAAGCGGTGGACTACTTTGACGCCAATCTGACCGCCAGCTACGAAGTGGATTTTTGGGGCGGCAAAGCGGCGGCCCGCGACAGTGCGTTACACGCCCTCAAGGCCAGCGAGTTTGATCAGGCCACGGTTGAGCTGACCTTGCTCAGCGGGGTCGCCACCCAGTACGTGCAAACGTTGGCGTTTGACGAACAACTGCGCATTGCCCGGCTGAATCTGGCCAATGCACAGCGCGTGCTGCACGTGGTGCAAACCCGTTATGACGCGGGCTCTGCCACGGCACTGGAGTTGGCACAGCAAAAAAGCCTGGTCGCCGCCCAGCAACGGCAACTGCCACTCGTGGCGCAACAGGCCCAGGAAGCGCGCATCACCCTCGCGGTGCTGCTGGGTGAGCCGGTGCAAAATATCACGCTGGGCGACACGACGTTCGCACAACTGCACTGGCCGGGCATTGGCAGCGGAGTGCCCAGTGAACTCCTGAGTCAGCGACCCGACATAGCCAACGCCGAAGCCAAGCTGGCGGCGGCCTCGGCCGACATCACCGTGGCCCGAGCGGCCATGCTGCCCAGCCTGACTTTGAGCGCGACACTGGGTTCAGGCGCAGACCGTTTAAGTGACGTGTTGCGCAGCCCGTTCTACTCCCTCACGGCGGGGTTGGCGGCACCGATCTTCAACAACGGCCGCCTCAGCGGCGAGCGCGACAAAGCCACGGCGCGCCAGCAAGAACTGCTGCAGACCTATCGAGGGAGCATCATCAGCGCGTTTGCCGACGTTGAAAAAGCCCTCAACAGCGCCAGCGGCCTGGACCAGCAACGGCAATGGCAAGACGAAGAACTTAAACAGGCGCAACACGCGTTCGACATCGCCCAGAGCCGCTATCAGGCCGGGGCCGAAGTGCTGCTGACGGTATTGGAAACACAGCGCACGCTGTATCAGGCGCAAGATCAAAACGTGCAACTGCGCCTGGCTCGGTTGCAGGCGAGCATTGCGTTGTACAAGGCGCTGGGCGGGGGTTGGCGGGTGCAATAAGCCCTTGTTTTTTGTTGTCGCTGCCGAGGCACGAAGGCTGCGATCGGCTGCGTAGCAGTCGTAAAACAGACGCGTCGGCGCATCCGTTGTATGGGCGCAAGCGCCCAATCGCAGCCTTCGTACCTCGGCAGCGACTACAGGGCCTTGACCACCAAATGCCGCGCATACCAGGGGCGACGTGGCACCCGGCGCAGCAAGCCGGTCATTTTCTTTTCGTCGCCAAAGGTAATGCGCAACGCCAGTTTCATGGTTTCGGGGTCCATCTCTACCGTTTTGCCCGTTGCCAACCCCGGCGTGGTGCTGCAACCGTGCGTCACCGGCCCCAGCCACGGGTCATCGACTTCCACCCAGCGCCCCGGGGCAAACCACGGCACGCCGTTGACCGCCTGGCGCGTCAGCTCCCCCGGATGAAAGCGTTCGTGCGCCCGAAACCAGTCCTCCAGACGATCATCGATCCAGCCATGAAAACGCCAGAACACCGGGTTTACGTGAGAGGAAAACGGGTCGCCGAGAAAATCGTTTTCCGCCACATACCAGCGCCCGGCGAAATCTGATGGATCACGCGCCATGGGCACCGGCGCGCCATTCGACGGGTCACGTGGCACCGACGCCCAGCGCATGTGCAGCCAGTCATGCAGGCCCAACTCGACCTCGGAACCCAACTGGCCCAAGGTCAAGGTCGACAAGTAACGCGGGTCGCGATAACGCGATTCCCACACCTCAAAGTTGCTGTGAAAAGTCTCGGCCTGTTTGATGTCACTCAGCCACTGGGTATAGGTTTCATCCCCCTCCGCCAGCCAGATCGGCGGCAAGGCGCTGCCGTCATGGTTGTCAAAGTAACGGGCGAATCCCGCACGGTCGCGTTCAAGCTCTGGCTGCGGCAAAGGGAACGCCTGCCACGAAGGCAAATCCTGTAGGGAGCGCGCCGTCAGCAGCATGTGCCGATGCATATAAAAGAAGTCCACGCCCGAGCCATTGCGGTCTTTACGCGGACCACGGGCATCGCGCTCTTTGTCACGCTGGCCGGGTTGCCAGCCGAGGCCGCGCAACGCGTTGCGCTTGTCTTCGGAGAGTTCGTGCCAGGTGTCGCGAGACGCATGCCAGAGCTGATGAAACAAACGGTGTTCGGGCGTCACCAGCCAGGCCAGCAGCGCCGGGTTGAGGCCTATGCGTTCGCGGGCCTCGGGGAATGTGCGCTTGAGCGCCACAAAGCGGTTGTCTTGCTCGGGCAAGGCCAAAGGCCGATCCAGTCGCTGCACCCGGCCGCTAAGGGTGCCGCTGCCTGCGTTGCCGTACGCGCCCCAGACTTCATCGAGACCAAAACTCAATTCGTAGTCGGGCTGAGACGAATCGCGGCCCGTAAGCCGCCAATACATCAACTGGGGATCAGGCGTCACCAAGTCACCCAGCACCCGATAACGCGGAGCTTGCTCGCTTTGCAGCACGTTCGCCGTGTCGAGATAACCCCGTACTCCGCGCCCGCGCGCAGCGATGTCCAGCCACACTTCAAGCCCTTCGGCGGGCAGCCCTTCAAGCCCGGCATCACGCCCTTCAAAACGGATGCTCCACAGCCCGCGCAATTGATCGGCAATCTGCTGCCCTGCGGTGTCGGCCAGGTCGACAGTCGCTTCACCGGGCGTGATCGGTTCGTCCACCCGCGTTAACTCGCGATGCCCAAAATACGCCGCTGGCGCTGCTGCGCCGGTGATCGCCAAGCCCGCGATAAACCATCGTCGAGAAATCGTCATTGCCCTACCTGTCCCCGCCCGAATGCAGGCGTTATCCAAGCTAGAACGTTTGCTTAACGATGAAATTTAGCCCGGCCCGGGAACAGCGATTCATGCTGCACGGTCAAGATTGCTTTGCTTGAACGATGGTTTTTCCCACCGTTCAAGCTGTAGATACTCGACTTCATTCTTACGACCACCAAGGAGTTATCCATGACAGTCCCTGCATTCGGCCTCGGCACCTTTCGCCTCAAGGGCCAAGTCGTTATTGATTCGGTGAAAAACGCCCTGGATCTGGGCTACCGGGTGATCGACACCGCGCAGATTTATGACAACGAAGCCGACGTCGGCCAGGCCATTACCGAGAGCGGCGTCGCACGTGATGAGCTGTATATCACCAGCAAAATCTGGGTCAGCCACTTCGCTAAAGACGCACTGATTCCAAGCCTGAAAGACAGCCTGAAAAAACTGCGCACCAACCACCTGGACTTGACCCTGATTCACTGGCCATCGCCCAACAATGAAGTGCCGGTCGCAGAGTTTATGGGGGCGTTGCTGGAAGCCAAGCGACAAGGCCTGACCAAAGAGATTGGCGTGTCTAACTTCACCATCGCGCTGATGAAAGAAGCAATTGCCGCCGTTGGTGCTGAAAACATTGCGACCAATCAGATCGAATTACACCCGTACCTGCAGAACCGCAAGGTGGTGGAATTCGCCCAGAGCCATGGCATCCATATCACGTCGTACATGACCTTGGCCTACGGCGAAGTGCTCAAAGACCCCGTGATTGTCGAGATCGCCGAGCGCCATAACGCCACTGCGGCCCAAGTGACGCTGGCGTGGGCGATGCAGTTGGGTTACTCAGTGATCCCGTCTTCGACCAAGCGCGCGAACCTGGAGAGCAACCTCAAGGCCCAGACGCTCAAGCTGAGCGATGACGACATGGCACAAATTGCCGCGCTGGACCGAGGCCATCGCCTGACCAACCCTTCGAGCGTTGCGCCACAGTGGGATAAATAACTAACCCTGTAGCCGCTGCCGCAGGCTGCGATAAGGGCCGAAGGACCTTCGCTCTTGAAAAAGCGTAAACCCTTCGGGCTCAGTCGCAGCCTTCGGCAGCGGCTACAACATTCGACATCACTGCACACCAAAGCGCTGCAACTGCATTTCTTGCAGGCGGCTCAAGGTTCGACGGAAAGCAAACTCCAGATAACCTTGGGTGTACAACTGGTCCATCGGCACGTGCGCCTCAATGCACAGCGGCACTTTGCGGTCGTAACATTCGTCTACCAACGCAATAAAACGTCGCACGCTGTCGTCATATTTTGACAACTGCGGCAATTGCCGATCACCCGCCTCGACCTTCACCGGACCGTCTTCGGTTCCTCGGGCAATCTTGCCCTCGCGCTGTTCCGCGCTCAGGCAAGGCACTTCGCTGAGCAAAATCACCTGGTAACGATCACACATGTCCATAAATTCGCTGGCTGCCAGTGGTTGTTCGCACATCTCGTGAAAGTTGCACCACAACACGGCCGCACTGGCCTGCACCACCGTCAGTGAACGATGGCCAACCACGATCGGCGCGTCTGAAGTTTCCTGCCCTTGTGTCAGGTCTTTGAACACTTGCCCCATCACACTGGGCTGGCCCGACGCCTTCACCCAATAGCGCTGATGCGCAATGCCGGGGTGCAGACGATGGTCTTCGGCGCCATCCACCGACACCACCTGCATATGAGCGAGGATCGCGGTGATCGCGGGGGCAAAGCGCTCTTTATTGTGGCCCTGACTGTAAAGCTGCTCCGGCGGCTGGTTAGAGGTGCACACCAGCACCACACCCTCGTCGAACATCACTTGAAACAAGCGCCCAAGAATGATCGCGTCACCAATGTCGTTAACGAACAGCTCGTCAAAACACAGCACCTTCAGTTCCTTGCCCAACTCTTTGGCCAGCACCTTGAGCGGGTCTGCGGTGCCTGTGAGCTGAAACAGCCGCTGATGCACCCATTGCATGAAGTGATGAAAATGCTGGCGCCGGGCAGGAACCCGCACGCTTTGGTAGAACTGATCCATCAGCCAGGTCTTGCCACGCCCCACCGGCCCCCACAAATACACGCCTTTGACCGACCGGGCGCCGTTGTGCAGGGCCTCGTGGCAGTGCTGCAACGCCTGTACCGCACGCCATTGCGCGGGGTCATGGACAAAACCTTGTTGTTCGACGGCCTGTTGCCAGGCACTGAGGGGGGACTCGACATTCATTGCGATGACTGGCTCCTGAATCAGACGCGGCAGTATGCCAGCAAGGCCAGGGGTTTCGGCACCTGAAATAGCCCGCGCCCCGCAACATTGTTACCCATGCGGTAACAGAGCATTTTGCCATTACCGCTTTTTAATTCGAGAGATCGGCGTAACATTCACACTATCAACCGAAAGAACACACACCGCAGCACGGTACTTCGTACGCAGCCATGGATTATTCAAAGGGCTTCGTAACTTCTCCCGCCCCATCGGCAAATGAAGTCAGTGAGCGCTAGCGCTTGGTTACTTTAAAGGCCTTTTAATATGAAAACCTTAATTGCAATGTGCTTGGCAAGTTTCGCAACAGTGGCACTGGCCAATGAAACCTCACCGACGCCCGAGCAATACACGTACGGAACAAAACTGGACATTGCCAAAGTCATCAGTGTGTCCGAAGTTCCTCAAGTCTGCGAAGTGGTCCCGGCAAAAATGATCTATGAAGATCATCAGGGCCAACGCCATGTGCTTGAGTACCACGTGATGGGTGACGGCTGCAGCCTGCACTAGTTGCGTTCGAAGAAACCTGTGGGAGTCTGGCTTGCCAGCGATGCAGGCGATGCGGTTTTTCTGTTAAACCGCATCGATACCCTCGCGGGCAAGCCCGCTCCCACAGGGGTATGCGTTAACTGACCGGTAATAGCTACCCGCCCCCTCTTGTGAGGGGGCTTTTTTATGCCTGACGCGCTCTAAAATATTGTTACAAATCCGGAAACACTGCATGGCGGTAACCGGACTTTAAAGTCGCCAGCAAATCCTTACTATAGAGCCATCCCTAAACACAAGATTGAAACAGGGCACGGTACTTCGTGTCAGGCACACACAAAAGTTGCCTGGCAACTTCTACCGCCACGTGGCACTTGAAGTCAGTTAGTCGTGATTGTTTAAGGTCTTATTGAAAATGAAACGTTTGATTGTTCTTGCTCTTATGGGTCTGTCTACATTAGCGGTGGCTGACGATCTTAAAGTTGCACAACAACAGCCCGCCGTTGAACACTACACTTACGCCACCGACCTGGACATTGCCAAAGTCATTAGCGTGTCGCCTGTCGCCGATGTGTGTGACGTGGTTCCGGCACAAATGACGTACGAAGACCATCAAGGTCAGCGTCATATCCTCGAGTACCGCGTGATGGGTAATGGCTGTTCTAACGGCTAATCACGGCACTCAGAATGGCCCTCGCTTGCGGGGGCTTTTTTATGGGCGCTGTTGAGGGGTAAGCTCGATGAAAACCAATGGCAAGGAGCCATATTCCATGCAAGCCCTGCCCACCCTGCATACCCCCCGATTAGTGCTGCAGCCTTTGAGCCTGGCGGATGCTGATGCTATCCAGCAGCGATTCCCGCACTGGGAAGTGGTCCGTTACCTGAATGACGTGGTTCCGTGGCCGTACCCCGAGGACGGTGCGCTCAGTTACTTGCGTGATGTCGCGCTGCCGGCCATGGCGCGTGGCGAGGAGTGGCACTGGACCCTGCGACTGTTGGCCCGCCCCGATGAGGTGATCGGCAGCATCAGCCTGATGGATCAAGTGGATAACAATCGGGGCTTCTGGCTATCGCCGCCTTGGCAAGGGCAAGGCTTGATGAGCGAGGCGTGCAAGGTGATAGACGCGTACTGGTTCCAAACCCTGGGCCGGGCGTTAATGCGCGTGCCAAAAGCAGCAGCTAACGAGCGCTCGCGGCGGATTTCGGAGCGTGGCGCAATGCGTTTGGTCAGCAGTGAGAAAGGTCGCTTTGTCAGCGGGGAATTTGCTTGCGAGCTGTGGGAGATAACCCGGGAACAATGGCTGAAACACCGAGACACTCTCTGAAGCAAGCCCGATCGCACAGAGTGGATCGGGCTGTAAACACTCAAAGCGCGCTTTGCCGAGAATCAGTCTTAATCTTTCTTCTCGGAGATCACTTTACCGGCCGAATCGAAAATAATTTCGTATTCAACACCCGCTTCCGATTTGATGCCTTCAGCCTTCCAGATCCCATTGGCAGGGTCTTGGGCCTCAATTTTTTTGATCACGGTGTACCCGTTCTTATCCTTGAGGACTTGAATAAGCTCTTTGGAAAAGGCCCAGTTGGGATCCTGATTTGGCTGGGCCATCGCCGCGCCCGAACTCATCAACACAGCAGCCGTGATCGCAGCAGCAAACGTTTTCTTCAACATTTTCTTAACTCCATTAATTGATGTTGCGTCTGGTAACCCATTGCCGAAATAACCGTAGCAGAGAAAAAACCGGCCATAAGGCTAAATGACCTCATTTTGACATGGCTCATGTTCTCGTTAGCGCAAGCGCAGGGTTAGAATGCACCGCACCAAGGAGCGCAAATGAGCGAAACACGCCTCACAGAAGCTGAATACGATGCCATCACTGAAGCGGCGGCCCAGTGGTGCATGCGTCTGCACGAACCCGATTGCACCGACCAGGAACGTGAAGCTTTCGCTGTGTGGCTGAACGCAGATCCGCTGCATGCGTTTGAATATGAAGCCATGCTCGACATCTGGGATGTCAGCGAGCATTTGCCGCCTCCCGCGCCGACGCCAGCGCCCGTCATTGCAATGGCCCGTGCACCTCGCCGCAGCCCTTGGCAGCAGTTGGGTATTGCGGCAGCCATCGCTGTCGTCGCCGTGCCGCTGGCGGCCTACAGCGGCTGGCAACTGGGTTGGATACCCCGTTCATACGAGCGCCTTGAAGCAGGCACCAGCGTGCGCAACGTGACCCTGCCCGATGGAAGCCAGGTTGAACTGAACCTGAGCACACAACTGACCTTCAGCGATTACAAAGACCAGCGTCAGGTGACCCTGAGTAAGGGTGAAGCGTTTTTCAAGGTCAGTCACGATGTCACTCACCCGTTTGTGGTTCAGGCGGCTGACGGGCGAATCCGGGTGACCGGCACCCAGTTCAATGTGTGGATGTACGAAGATCAGGTGCGCGTCACGCTGCTCGAAGGCTCGGTGCTGGTGACCAGCAACAAAAACCTGAATGGCGACGGCTTGCGCCTGGAGCCAGGGATGCAGGCCCGCTACAAAGCGGGGGACGACGCGCCGCAAATCAACCAGACCTACGCCAATGCGCCGGATCTGGCCTGGCGCAGCGGCAAGTTGATTCTGGATAACCTGACACTCGCCGACGCTTTGCCGTTGATCAACCGCTACCTGGACACACCGCTGGCGCTGGCTGACAACGCCACGGGCCAATTGCGCATCGGGGGCGTGTTCAAGACTCAGGAAATCCCCAACCTGGCGGCCTCTCTGCCCAAGGTATTACCGGTGTACGTGCGCGTAAGCCAGAACGGCACGCCGGTCATCAACTCCCTGCCCCGCGGCTGAGCAGCACTTCAAACCCACTGTAGGAGCGAGCTCGCCTCGCGATCTTTCAAATGATCAAAAGATCGCGAGACAAGCTCGCTCCTACAAGGCCTTGTTTCGCTTAAGTGAACAATTTAGCCACTACATAGCCCCTTTTATCCGGGTCAGTTGGTAATTCGGATCAGCCTTGATCTGCGCTTCGGTAAACGGCAGCGGCTGCCACTGTTTTTTCGAGAACGCTTCGGTCTGGTCCCGCGCATGCTTTGAAGCCGGGTCGCTGGAGATCGAGAACGCCAGCAAACCTTGAGCATGCGGCCCCTGTTCGTCGAAAGTCACTGTTTGCACATAACTGGTACCGCTCACCACTTCACGCTTGCCACCCCCGCTCGGCACGCTTTGCATGGCGTTGTACACACCCAGGCTCGCTGGACCGCCGTGAATCGGGGTCTGCTGGCCGCCACTGCTGACCACTTGGATCTCTCCCCAGGTCACGTCGGGTTTTAACCCTTCCTCGGCCACTTTCGCAGCCGAATCCAGAAACGCCTCACGCACTGCGCTGACTACCGCTGGCTGGCCCATGCTCAGGCCGCGTGGCGTGTGTTGCGGGTCTGCCGGGTTAAACGGCACCCGCCACACGTCCGGCACCTCAGACAGATGCGCCATGATGTTCTGGAAATGCACCAGGCCAATCCCGCTATTCAGGTTCGCCTGTTGGTCCCACGCGTTGAGACTGGCACACACCAGCGCCAAGGGTGCTTGTTCGGTTTGCAGAGGGTCATCACAAAAGGCCAGCAGGTCCGGCATGACCTGCCCCGCGAGGTACACCTGATCGTCCATCACCAGGCCTTGCAGGTCCGACACGCTGATCGCCCCCGGCTGACTCAAGCGTTGCAAGGCAAAACGTGCACGCGGCCCCAGCGGCTGGCTGTCCTGGCTGATCAACGGCGAAAAGCCGGTCAGTGGCGCGTTCGGGTTAGCCATCCAGGCCGAGTCATTGGAATGCTGAACGTAATCGTTGCGACGCAATTGCGGCAGTTTGCTCGCAGGGTAAATACCCGACTGCGCCGCGCTTGGATCAACGGTCCAGTCACAGGCGCTGCGGCTGCCGTCGAGCACAATCATCTCAAGGCCAGCACGCGGGTCGCTGCACGCGGCCAGTTTGGCTGCGTCGACATACGGCACCACCGACAGGTTCATGTACAGCGCTTGCCCCCGGTCATCCACCGCCACGGTGTTGACCCATGGAATGCCCTGAATCGTGCTCACCGACGCCTGCAGGTCATCGAGGCTGCTGGCCTGGTTCATCGCGTACCACTGCTGCAACACCCGGTCATTGTGCAAATTGGCATCGCGCAGGCTGAACGCCGCGTGATCATCCCAATCCAGCCTACCCGGCCATTGCACGATGGGCCCGAACACCGAGCTGTAGAGCGTTCGCGACACCGGCTTGAGACTGCCGTCCGCCTGTTTGACGCTGACCGTAACGGTGTGTGTATCGAGCGCCCGCGACTGGCCATCGAGCAGGTAGCGCGTGGGGTCCTTGGGGTCGAGTTCAAGTCGGTACAAGGTGAAGTGTTTGGACGTGTCGACCGTGTGGGTCCAGGCCACGTGCGGGTTAAAGCCGATGTTGATCATCGGCAAGCCCGGCAGAGCCGCGCCCATCACATCCAGCTTGCCGGGGATGGTCAGTTGCATCTGATAAAAACGCATGCCGCCCTCCCACGGGAAGTGCGGGTTGGCCAGCAGCATCGAATGGCCTGTTTGCGAACGTGCGCTGCCAATCGCGACTGCGTTGCTGCCGCGATCCAGGGCAAAACGCTGCATCCGTTCAGCAGCTATTTGAAAACTGCCCGCCGAGCGGCTGGCATGCGCCGAGGCGGGTTGCGGCGGGGTTGCCGCTACCAAGGCCTCGGCAAACTGACCTGCCCCACCTTCCACTAACAAGCGACGCGTCAGCTTGACCAGATCCAATGCCGTGATCGGCCGCACAGAGGCGTTGTTGCAGGGTGCGGGCAGCCCTTTACGCTCGCTGAGCTGGCGGTTATAGCCCGCCACATAGCCTTCGACCAGATGGCGGACCTCTGGGGTTTGCGCCTGCCAAAAAGCAGCCACGGCCTCAGGGTTGTTGAGCCAGGTGAAAAACACATCGCTGGACAGGTTGTCCCGTTCGTCTAGCGTCAGTTGTTCGGGGCCAAAGTATTTCGAGCGCTCGCCGTTGACCGTCACCACTTCGTTGGCCAGCAGGCACAGGTTGTCTTGGGCGTAGGCGTAACCAATCCCGTAGCCCAACCCGCGTTCATCGGCAGCGCGAATATGCGGCACGCCAAACGTGGTGCGACGGATGTCTGCACTCACACCAGTGACAGACGTTTGGGCCCGCACTGGCAGGCTCAGGCTCAGCCCTAGGCACAGCACGGCAAAACAGGTCTTGCTCAAGGGTTTGGAAATGATCACTCGGACTCCTTTTCGTTCATTACAAAAAGCCCGGCCGCTCACTCCATTGAAAACACCACCCGGCAAATGTCTGTACTAGAAACGAGCCGGATTAAAAAAATTTAATAATCGCTTAAAACCCATGTCCAGACAGGGTTCTTTCGCAATTGAGAGTCATTCACGACAAAATTTCTACATTTGAATGTTCATGATTTACGCCGCTCATTCGTCTAGTTACATAAGAGCGCTTTTTTATTTTCCTGATCAGGCTCTGAAAAGGAGTTTTTGCATGCAAAACCCGCAACTGCCAACGGATGGCCACCCACCGCATCGCGACACCGCTTTTCAGCCCGATCCTGGGCTACTGGAAGCGCTTGCGCCGTTGCAAGGTAATGAACGGATCCGCCACTTGCTCAAATGCTTTGGGCTGCGTACCAGCCTGGTGCGACTCAAGGTCATTGATGCGCTGGTGACAGCCGCTGGAAATGATCGCCGATTGGGCGTGCGCGGCATGCACAGCCATTTGCTGGCCCTGGACATTCCGCTGTCATTTCTGAGTGTGCGCGAGGTACTCAAACGCCTGTGCAGTGAAGGCGTGGTGGTGCTCAACAGCGATAAAAGCTACAGCCTGCATCCACAGGCTGAAGCCGTGCTGATGGGCAAAATCGAGGCTTAAAGCTTGGTCTTGCGGCGCATGATGCCATTGATCACGACCACCACTACCGCCACGCCAATGGCGATGTACTGGAAGGTTTTTTCGGTGATAGTGCCAGTGTTTTGCAAGTACGAAAGACCAAACATGATGCCCAGTACCACCACGGCGATCAGAATCGAATATGCCAAACGTTGCTTAGGAGTCATTACCTGTTCCTGAAAAAATAGGTTTGATTGATGGAGATGAATTGAAACAAACAGGGTCTCATCTTACAGCCGGGGAAGCTTTTTAGCTGCCACCAGCTCTAACCATGAGGATTTACACATGTTACGTCGGGTCACACGGCTGGTTCCGCTGTTGCTCATCCTGGCCATGAGCGGATGCGTGTTTTTTCCTGGCCATGGATGGCATCACGATCACCGCTACTACGATGGCGGCCCTGGGTATTACCACCGCTAAGCCTGCACTCCTGTAAGAGCGAGCGTGCTTCGCGATCTTTTGATCGTTTAAAAGATCGCGAGGCAAGCTCGCTCCTAGCGTTCGTTTAACGCGTAAAACCGCTGTCGGGCCGGCTGCACAAGTCCACCAGCCAATCGACAAACACCCGCACTCGCGGCGACAGTTGCCGATGCGGCGGGTACAGAGCCGTCAATGCCAGACGCGGCGGCAGGCAATCGTTCAACACCTCTTGCAAAAGCCCTTCGCGCACCTGTTGCTGCACGTGATAACACGGTATTTGCACCAGCCCGTAACCCGCAGTACAGGCCGCCAGATACCCTTCCGCGCTGTTGACCGACACCTGTTTAGGCAAGTTGATCAATCGCACTTCATCCCCTATCTGAAACTCCAGTCCGTAGCGCTTGCCTGAAGCGCTGGAAAAATATTCGACCATCTGATGCCCGCTCAACGCGTCAAGCGATTGCGGCGCGCCGTGCCTGTGCACGTAACCGGGGCTGGCGCACGTCATCTGATCCATCAGCACCAAGGGCCGCGCCACCAGCGAGTCATCCAGGGTCAACCCGCCGCGAATCACACAATCCACCCCCTCGCGAATCAAGTCCACAGGTCGATCATTAAGGCCGATTTCCAGCTCAATCAGCGGGTAACGCCGGGTGAACGCCTGCAACGCAGGGAACACCACCAAACGTCCTACCGCTGCTGGCATCTCGACCCGCAGTGTGCCCTTGGGCTGACTGCCCCGGAACAAGCCCTCGGACTCTTCAAGGTCAGACAACAGCCGCACGCAGCGCTGGTAATAGGCCGCACCATCCAGCGTCGGGCTCACCTGCCGTGTGGTGCGATGCAACAACTGCACACCCAGATGCGCTTCCAGTTGTTTGATCAATACCGTCACCGATGCGCGGGGCATGTTCAGGCTGTCGGCCGCCTTGGCAAAACCACCCAGCTCGACAATGCGGGTGAAGACCCGCATCGCGTTGAATCGGTCCATGTCTCCCTCCTTATTGTTTAGAAAAAACGAACAGTGATAGCGTTTTTACCCGGTTTATCTTGCCGATGTCGAGGTCAACAATAGCGTCACCCCACCCTTCAGGAGCTCCACGCATGTACACCCGTCAACTGGGTCAAAACGGTCCGCAGGTCAGCGCTATCGGTTTGGGCTGCATGGGCATGACCGATTTCTACACCACCGGCAGCGACACCCGTGAAGCCGTGGCCACCTTGCACCGCGCGCTGGAACTAGGCATTAACCTGCTCGATACCGCTGACATGTACGGCCCGCATACCAACGAAGCCTTGATCGGCCAAGCCATTCGCGGCAAACGCGATCAAGTTTTCCTGGCCAGCAAATTCGGCATTGTGCGTGACCCGGCCAACCCTGCGGCCCGAGGCATCAGCGGCCGCCCCGAGTACATTCGCGAATCCATCGAAGGCAGCCTCAAGCGCCTTGGCGTCGAAACACTGGATCTGTATTACCAGCACCGCATGGACCCGAACGTGCCGATTGAAGAGACCGTGGGCGCGATGGCGGATCTGGTCAAGGCTGGCAAAGTTCGCTACCTGGGTCTCAGCGAAGCCTCGGCGGCCACACTGGAACGGGCGCACAACGTGCACCCCATCAGCGCGCTGCAAAGTGAATACTCGCTGTGGAGCCGTGACCCGGAAGACAACGGCTGCCTGGCCGCATGCCAACGCCTGGGCATCGCCTTTGTGCCCTACAGCCCACTGGGTCGGGGCTTTTTGACCGGAGCCCTGAAAAGCCCGGACGACTTTGCCGCAGACGATTTCCGACGCTTCAACCCGCGCTTTCAAGGCGACAACTTCGCGAAAAACCTGCTGTTGGTGAAACAGGTTCAGGCATTGGCCGCTGACAAAGGCGTGACCGCCGGGCAACTGGCGTTAGCCTGGGTGCTGCATCAAGGCGATGACCTGATTCCGATTCCGGGCACCAAACAGCGCAAGTACCTGGAAGAAAACGTCGCAGCGCTGGAGATCACACTCAGCAGTAGCGAGTTGGAAGCACTGACGGCGATCTTCCCGAGCAGCGCGGTATCGGGTTTGCGTTATACCGAAGAATCGATGAAACACCTTAATCGCTGAATTGACAGCAAGGAGCACGGCGCAAATCTTGTAGTCGCTGACGAGGTACGAAGGCTGCGATGCAGGCCGCAGGACCGCCGTCCAGGGTCGCTTCGCAACCCATCGCAGCCTTCGTGCCTCGTCAGCGACTACAGGGGGTGTTTTGCTTTAGAAATCCCGTTTATAGAAAATATCCAGCGAACTCGCCAAGCCACTCGCCACTTCGACATACACCCGCTTGCTCAGTTTGTATCGCAAGGCGATGGTGCTGGCCGGTTCAAACACGCCATACCCATAGCGCACGCTCAGCCGTTCGTTGATCTTGCCGCTGGCCACCACGGCGGTGCTATCGCCACTGCCTTCGGTGTCCAGTTCAAAATCCTTGAGCCCAAGGTGGTTGGCCAAGCTGGTGGTAATCCCCGAACTGCCCATCAACCCCAACCCCAGCGCTGCTTGCGCCAGCAGGTTGTCGTCTTCGCCAGTACCGGTCAGTGGACGCCCAAGAATCAAGTAGGACAACGCCTGTTCCTGACTCATGGCCGGCTCTGAGAAGACCTGCGTGGTCGGTTGCTCAGCGCTGCCCGTGAGGCGAATCCCGGCGATCACGTCGTCGGTCTTGCGAATGGCTTCGATGTCGAGGTACGGCTGATCAATCGGCCCGGCGAACAATAGCCGCGCCCGGCGAATGGTCAGCTTTTGGCCATAGGCGCGGTAACGGCCATTGTTCAGACGCAACTCGCCACGGGTGTCCATGTTGTTGCCGATGTGAACCTGGCCCGCCAAGTCTGCGTTCAGGCCAAAACCGGTGAAGGTCAGCAACTCTTGCCCCACCACCACGTTGATGTCCATGTCGATCACCATCGGCGGTGAACCCGACTCATCATCCGTTTGTTGCCCCACGATCACGGTGTCATCCGACACCTTGACGGTTGAAGGCGGCAGCTCGCGAACAGTGATTTCACCTTTGGGGACATTCACCGTGCCCGCGACCAACAGGGTGTTGTCCGGGTTGAGGGAGATTCTCAGGTCCGGGGCCACCTCCAGTTTGGCGTAGGGTTCAACGGTCACCGGCAAGCGATTGCCCTTGAGCAATACATTGACTGCCATCGCCTGGCCCCAGGCAACGTTGCCGCTGATACTGCCCTGCCCTTGCTTGCCGCTGGTCCAGCCACCATCGAGTTGCAGGGTTTCGCCCATGATGTGGGCTTTGAGCTGAAGGTTTTCAAAGCTGGTCGGCAGCTCTGGGCCGGAAATTTCACCGCCCGTGAGCGACACGTCACCTGTGATATGAGGCGCCACCAAACCGCCCGTGATCGAACCCGAACCATTCAATTGCCCGGTGAGTTTTTCAACCATCGGCGCAAACGGGCGAACCACCGATACATCCAGCCCGCTCAAGCGAAACTCACCGGTGATCGGCTTGTTCTTGGGCAGCGGGTTGATGCGTGCTGCCAACATCACCTGGCCCAGTTTTCCACCGTCAAAGTCGAACCGCGCATCGACCCGGCTAGGGGTCAGGTTGCTGGTCAATTTGAAGGCCTGATACGGGAAGTCAATCCACTGGCCTTTGTCTTTAATGCGCAAGGTGCCGCCGCTTGCATCCACGATGACCTGGCCTTTTGGCCCGCTGGCTGGCAAGTCGAGCACCATGTCAGCATTAAGTTGCCCTTGCCACTGAAAATCTTTAGGGAACCATTCCGCGAGGTTTTCAAGCGGGAACTGTTTAAGGTGCAAGCGCAGTTTCGGATCAGGCATCAAACGCTGGTCTTCAGTGCACAGACTGGCCGTGCCAGAAGCCCAGCATTGCGCCCCCAGGTTGATCCGGCCATCCGCCAAACGTTCGAGCCGTGCCGGGTTTTGCAGCACCCACGCCTGGCCACCAGCCTTGATGTCACCTTTGGACAGACGTCCGCGCCAGCTGTCTTTGTCAAGGCCGCCGTCCAGCGCCAGGTCCAGTTGCAACATTGGTCCTTGCAGTGCCACTTGCAGTTGTTGACGCTTGATATCGCCACTGCCACTGACTGTCAGCACGCCGAGCGGGGTATCACCGGCTTGAATCCCGCTGCCCTTGAGCTCGATACGACCCCGCTGGGCCGGGTCGAGGTTCGCGTCCAAGGTCAGGTTTTGCAGATGATTGTCGGCAAAGGCCAACTGCTGGCCTCGCAGCATCACCTTGCCTTGTGGCGCCTTGAGCGTGCCCGCCAGGTCGACCCGGCCGTTGAGTTGCCCACGCAGCTCTGGCCACAGTTGCCCCAGTCGCGGCATGTTCAGCTCAAGCTGAGCCTTGATTTGCTGCTGCAAGCTGGCGGTGCCGTTGATTCGGTTGTCCCCCAGACGAATGTCCAGCGCGCTGACCGTCCAGGCTTCGCCCTCGCCCACCGCCTTGGCCTGAAGCATGGCTGGCAAGCCACGCAGGCGGCCTTTGAGGTCGAGGTTGGCATCCAGTTTAAGGCGCTCGTTTTTGAACTCGCCGGTGCTGCGCAATGGACCCGCCAGCGTGCCCGGCAATTCGGCCACCCAATACGCAGGGTTGATCGCGCTGAGGTCCAGCGCCGTGTCCCAAGACACGCCATCGGCAAACTGCACATTGACGTGGCCGCGAGCTTTACCCTGGCCCGCGACCAATTCGAGTTGCGGCATGAAGATTTTTTCGAGGTCGCCACTGAACGGGCTGCTGACACTGAACGGCCCCGCCGGGCCGGTGAGGTCGGCCATGACGTTGCCCAGGTACTTACCGTCGGTGTAGGAGACTTCGCCGCTAAGCTTGCGCAAGTCGACGTCCGGTTTGGCAATCACCGGATACAGGTTGTGCCAGGGGAACTCCAGCCAGTCGATTTTGGCCTCGGCACTCAGCCCAGAATGCCAATCCACCTGACCGGACAACTTCACGTGCTGCTGCGCGTCAGTGCTCAGATCCAGCGCCGTGATTTGCGCGCCATTGGCATCCACCCGCCCTTTGAGCAACAGATTCACGGGGGCTTGTTCGGCAGGCAAACTGGCGCTGCCGTTCAGTTCATAACCGGCCTTGAGATCACCTTTGGCTGACAACACCAATTGGTTGAGCTGCAAGGTGTCAGGCAACTCGCTGCTAGCCTTGAACTGCGCGGAGGTGATGTTGACCTGCGCGGGAAGGTTCTCGGCCAAGGGCTCCAGCGCACCACTCAGGTGAGCGTCCAGGTAACCACTGCTGTCAGCGGTGAGGTTGAGCGTTGTCCGCAGATTGCCGTCAACCTTGAGCGCCAGCGCCCACGGCTTGTTGTCTTGTGCAGGCAGGTTGACCGTGCCTTGCAAGGTCAGCGGCCAATCGCCATTGGGCTGCAACAGGCCAGACACGTCCACGCTCAGGTCTTCACGTTCAATCTGCACGGAGTCGATCTGCAACCCTTTGGCCGTCCACTGCGCGGCCATCTGCAGGCCCTTGAGCTGCTCAATGCCGTTGAACAGCACGTTGCCGACCTTGATCACCCCCACTTCAATCGCCAGCGGCAATTTGAGATCAGGCAAGCTGACCGGCCCGCTGCTGCTGTCTTCACTCGGTGGCAATTGCAGACTGACCTGATCCGCCTGCAACTGATCGATGCACAGCGTCATGCGCATCAGGCACGTCGGCGACCAGGCAAAAATCGGCCGGCTCACTTCGACACGGCTGGTGCCTTGCTCCCACAACAGGTGATCGGCACTCCACTGCGCGCCCAGGCGCCCGGCAAAGTTGTCCACTTTCAAACCGGGGACTTGATCCAGCGCCCAGCGGCTGCCCGCTTGCGTACCCACAATCACACCGACACTGACGATCACCAGCAGCACCAACGCCAACAGCACCAGGCCCGCTATTTTCAAACCACGAATCACAGTTCAGGCCCCATCGAGAAGTGCAAACGAACACCGCCATCGTCATCCAGCGCATGGGCCAGGTCGAGGCGTATTGGACCAATCGGCGAGATCCAGCGAATGCCCACGCCGACCCCGGTTTTCAAGCTCGGAAAGTCCAGCGTGTTAAACGCGTTGCCTTGGTCGACAAAGGTCGCCCAGCGCCACTTTTCAGCAAACTGATATTGATATTCGAGGCTGCCTGCCAACAGGTAGCGCCCGCCGATTCGATCACCGTCCGAGTTTTCCGGCGACAGGGTCTGGTAGTCATAACCCCGCACGCTTTGGTCGCCACCCGCGAAGAAGCGCAACGACGGCGGGATGGATTTGTAACCGTTGGTGGCGCTGCCGCCAAACTCGATACGGCCTAAAAAGCGGTGTTTGTCCCACAGCGTTTTCAGCGCTTTGAATTTCACATCGCCATGCAGCAGGTTGGTATCGGACATCAAGCCCTGTTTGGCCACCTGGGCTTCGAACGCCACGCTATAGCCATGGCTGGGGTCAATGCGGTTATCGCTGCGCAGTACCGAATAACTCACACCCGGCATCAGCAAGGTGCTCAAGCCCGAGTCATCGCCCAAGCGATATTCTTCGTGTTGCCACTTGAGCGACACCACCCGCGTCCAGCCGTTGTCCAGTTTGCTGTGCCATTCGGGGCCGACGGTGAGCAGCTTGCTCAAGGTGTCGGTATTGGCAATTTCTTCGTATTGATAACCGGCGGCAAAACGCAGTTTGTCGGTCAGGGGTCGATCCAGCGGGATGTCGTACCAGGCCCCGACGTTTTGCTTGGGCTGGGAAATTTCGGATTCAAAACCGTAACTGTCGCCGCGCGGGTTGTCCCAATGGCGGGTCCAGCTGGCTTTACCCCGCGGGCCGGTGTCGGTTGAATAACCAAGGCCCAGGGTCATGGTGCGCGGCTTGCGGGTTTCAAGGTCAACGTCCACCGGGATCACCTGCCCCACAGCCGTACTCGGCGCAGCATCCACTCGCACGGTCTCGAAATAGCCGCTCGATTGCAGGTTTTGATTCAGTTCTGCGACCAGTTCAGAGTCGTACGGGGTGTCTGGCTTAAAGGGCACCATTCGGTCCAAAAGGGTTTGGTCGAAAGGCGCGTCACCGGCAAAACTGACTTTGCCAAGCGAGTAACGCGGGCCGCTTTGGTAAATCAGATTGATGTCGGCATACCCGCCTTTAGGGTCGACCAACAGTTCGTGCTTGAGAAACGTGCCATTGAAAAAGCCGTAGCGCAGGGCTCGGTTTTGAATCAGGCGCTTGGCGTCTTCGTAGTTGCCCTGATTGAGTACAGCGCCCGGCTTCAGATCATCACTGGTCGGGATTTGAAAGGCTTTGAGTGAGGCGGCCGGGCCTTCAACACGCACCGTAACGTTACGCAGATGCACCGGCTCGCCGGGATCAATGCTCAACACCAGCCGCGGCAGATCGCCAGCCGTCACTTCGGCTTCAATTTTGGGTTGGTAGTAGCCCAAGGCCTGGGAGGCTTTAAGGGCCTGCTCTTCGGCGCCTCGCTTGAAGCGCGACAACGCCGCTTCATCGCGATCACCGAGGCTGCCTATGTAGCCTTCCACGTTGGCCTTGAGGGCATCGTTTGCCGGTTTGACCTTGACCACCAGTTCGCTTTGGGCAAATGCCGCAAAGCTACTGATCAGCAGGACAACACCACTGGTAAATCTTCCTGGAAACTTCATAGGCGCGGATGCTATCACGGGCAGAGGTGGTCATAGCGCGCGCCAATGGGCAAAAACTTGCCCTTAAGCCGTTGCTGTTTGTAACACCTGTGGGTTGGCGTGGAAAAATACGTGCTCAACAACGGGTCCTATCGTGACTTCGCCAATTTGCACGTAGCCATGGCGTTTATAAAAAGCCTGGTAATTCGGGTTGCCGCTGTCGAGCACGACGCCTTCGGAATGTTCGTCCTGAGCGCACCAATTATGGACAGCTTCAAGCAACTGTTCACCATAGGACATTTCTGGAAAATCAGGGTGAATCGCCAGTAGCGGCAACATGTGAACAGCGTCGCCTGGCACACACGCCTGGATCGCCTGATGGTATTCAAGATAGCGCCGTGTACCCCGCAAGCCCGCGGTCAGGACCATGCGCAACTGCCACGCCCAGCTCTCGGTAATACCCAACCGGCGTTGCGGCGGCGCAATCAGCGCCACGCCAACCAGCCGATCATTGGCCAGTAACCCCAATGCAGGCAGGTCCTGGAAAAAATGCTGTTTGACCAGCGCCCGCACGGTGGCCCGAACCCGTTGCGCATACCCCCTGCGATGGGCCTCAAACACGTAACGAAATGTCGGGTCATGGTGGTAAGCCTGATACAGCAAAGAGCGCGCTTCTTTTGAATAGCCGCTGTCGAGCACTTGGATCTGGCAGGTGGGCATGTCCACAAATCTCCATGGCACCGCGTGGAGGGCGGCACTTGTAGTGAGTACGAGCCTGCAAGGGCCGCAACAGTTCCATCTAGTCGCACAGATCCTACGTTAGCAGTGCTTTTGCCCCTCTGCACGCTGGCCGCCAAGCCGCTGTACGAAATGTATCTGCGCTCGGTTATGCGGCGTTGAAAACAGGCTCGAAATACTCATTTACAACCCGTAAACTCCGCTTTCTCGCCTGTTTTCGCCTTGCCTAACCTTCGCTCGAAAACATTTCGTACAGCGCCTAACATCGCCCTTTTACTCAGGACTGCCTGCCCATGAAAATCGTTTCATTCAACATTAATGGCCTGCGCGCTCGGCCGCATCAGCTGGCAGCGCTGATCGAAAAACACCAGCCCGACGTCATCGGCCTGCAAGAAACCAAAGTCCATGACGATCAGTTCCCCATCGCGGACATTGAAGCACTGGGCTATCACGTGCATTTTCATGGCCAAAAAGGCCATTACGGCGTTGCCCTGCTCTCGCGCAAACCGCCGCTGCAATTGCACAAAGGCTTTGCCAGCGATGAAGAAGACGCGCAACGGCGCTTTATATGGGGCACGTTCGCTGACGAAAATGACCAGCCGGTGACCATCATGAATGGTTACTTTCCACAGGGTGAAAGCCGCGACCATCCAACCAAATTTCCAGCCAAACAGCGCTTTTACAGCGATTTGCAGCACTTGCTTGAAAGTCAGTTCAGCAACGAACAACCGCTGGTGGTGATGGGCGACATTAATATCTCCCCGCAAGACTGCGACATCGGCATTGGCCCGGACAACGCCAAGCGCTGGCTGAAAACCGGCAAGTGCAGCTTTCTGCCGGAAGAACGTGAATGGCTGGAGCGCCTCAAGAACTGGGGCCTGGTCGACAGCTTCCGCTACCTGCACCCAGAAGTGGCCGACCGCTTCAGCTGGTTCGACTACCGCAGCCGCGGTTTTGAAGATGAGCCCAAGCGCGGACTGCGTATTGACGTGATTCTGACCTCCCAAGGCCTGGTGCCACGGATCAAGGCTGCGGGCGTTGACTACGAGTTGCGTGCCATGGAAAAACCGTCTGACCATGCGCCGATCTGGTTGGAATTGAGCTGATCTAGAGCGTAGGAACGAGCTTGCCTCGCGATCTTTTAACGGTTCAAAAGATCGCGAGGCAAGCTCGCTCCTACAGATTCGGGGTAGCCCCCTCCCGCGTCATGGTATTGAAACGTTTCTGACTTAAATTGCTGGCACTTCTATGGCTCCAGGAAGGTGCCCGTTAATGCTGCGTTTTAAGTCACTGATTCTGTTGTGTGCAATCACGCACCTGGCCTTTGCCGGGCCTGTCGCTGACTTACGCATTCAGGGTTCCAACACCATCGGCGCCAACCTCGGCCCCGCACTGGTGGCAGCCATGCTGGCTGAGCAAGGTTTTCACAATATTCACAGCGTGCCGGTCACCCCGCCCAACGAGTACAGCATTGTCGCCACCAAGACCTTGGGCCAGCAGATCCGTGTGGATGTGTCAGCTCACGGCTCAGGCACAGGTTTCAGTACGCTCAAAGCCGGACACGCCGACTTGGTGGCGTCGTCGCGGCCGATCAAGGACCGCGAACTGGTCGAACTCGAAGCCCTCGGCGATCTGAAAAGCCCTGAAGCAGAACAGGTGATCGCTATCGACGGGCTGGCAATTATTGTGCACCCGCAAAACCCGCTGAATCAGCTCAACACCGAGCAATTGGCCAAGGTGTTCAATGGTGAGATCAGCACGTGGGAAGCGCTGGGCGGTGTCGGCGGCACGATTAATTTGTATGCCCGCGATAACCAGTCGGGGACTTGGGACACGTTTAAAGAGTTGGTACTGAGCCGTGCCACACGCCCACTGAGCGGCACGGCATTGCGTTTTGAGTCCAGCGAGGCGTTATCAGACGCCGTCAGCAAAGACCCGCACGCCATCGGCTTCATCGGCCTGCCTTACATTCGCGCCGCCAAAGCGCTGGCCATTGTCGATGGCGCGTCGCAGCCTATGCTGCCGCTCAACAGCCTGATTGCCAGCGAAGACTACCCATTGTCGCGGCGCCTGTTCTTTTACCTGCCGCCCACCAGTCAGAATCCGCTGGCCAAGGCCCTGGTGACGTTCACCCAAAGCGCCAAGGGCCAGGCCATCGTTGCGCAAAACGGTTTTATCGCGCAAACCGTTCAGGCCAGCCACGTGCAGCCCGGCGCGCACATGCCCGAGGACTATCAGGCCCTGACAACCCAGGCGCAGCGCTTGTCGGTCAATTTTCGTTTTGAAGAAGGCAGCGCCACGCTCGACAACAAGGCACGTCAGGATTTGTTGCGGGTGATCCATTATTTAAAGGCGCACAACAAACTTAACAAGCAGGTCACGCTGGTGGGCTTTGGTGATGCAAAGGACGATTCGGAGCGCGCACAGTTGCTGTCAAAACTCAGGGCAATGACCGTGCGCCGAGAGCTGGTAAAAAGCGGCGTGGTGCTGCGCGAGATTCGTGGTTATGGAGCGCAAATGCCGGTGGCGACCAACACCGAAGACGAAGGCCGGGTGAAGAATCGCCGGGTTGAAGTGTGGGTGTACTGATAAAAAATACAACTAATGTGGGAGCTGGCTTGCCAGCGATTGGACCGTAGCGCCTGCATCGCTGGCAAGCCAGACTCCCACATGAAATGTGTTTACCCGGCAGTTTTAGCGTACTTATCCAATTCGAACTTGCCGACTGCCGCCCGGTGTACTTCGTCCGGGCCATCAGCCAGGCGCAAGGTGCGCTGCATGGCGTACATGTAGGCCAGTGGGAAATCACCCGAAACCCCTGCTCCGCCATGGATCTGAATTGCCCGATCAATCACGTTCAACGCTACGTTGGGGGCGATGACTTTGATCTGTGCGATCTCGCTTTTTGCCACCTTGTTACCGACCGTGTCCATCATGTAGGCCGCTTTCAAGGTCAGCAGACGTGCCATGTCGATCTCCATCCGTGAATCGGCGATTTTGTCGACATTGCCCCCCAGCCGCGCCAGCGGTTTACCAAACGCTGTGCGCGTCAACGAACGTTGGCACATCAGTTCCAGGGCGCGCTCGGCCATGCCGATTGAGCGCATGCAGTGGTGAATACGCCCCGGCCCCAAGCGGCCCTGCGCAATCTCAAACCCCCGACCTTCGCCAAGCAAGACGTTCTCATACGGCACTCGTACATTGTCGAACAGCACTTCAGCGTGCCCATGGGGCGCATCGTCGTAACCGAACACGGGCAGCGGGCGGACGATTTTCACTCCCGCCGTGTCGACCGGCACCAGGATCATCGAATGCTGTTGATGGCGCGCATTGTCTGGATTGCTCAGCCCCATGAAAATCAGGATTTTGCAGCGCGGGTCACAGGCACCGGACGTCCACCACTTGCGGCCATTGATCACCCACTCATCGCCGTCACGCACGGCGCGGGCGTCCATGTTGGTCGCATCGGACGAGGCCACATCGGGCTCAGTCATGGCGAACGCCGAGCGTATTTCGCCGCGCAATAACGGCTCAAGCCATTGCTGCTTTTGCTGCGGGTTGGCGTAACGCACCAGCACTTCCATGTTGCCGGTGTCGGGGGCCGAACAGTTGAACGGCTCGGATCCCAGCATCGAACGGCCCATGATCTCGGCCAAGGGCGCGTATTCCAGGTTGGTCAACCCGGCACCCAGTTCAGACTCGGGCAAAAACAGGTTCCACAGGCCTTCAGCCTGGGCCTTGAGTTTCAGCTCTTCCATGATCGCGGTCGGCTGCCAGCGATCACCTTCTGCCACTTGTTGATCGAAAATCGCCTCCGCCGGATAGACATAAGCCTCCATAAACGCAGTGACGCGTTCGCGCAGCGCCTGAACTTTCGGGGAGTATGCGAAATCCATGAGTGGCTACCTTTTAGCGTGAATGTGAGTCGGTGATGGCGTGATGCTAGATCAGCCACTCATCATTTGCGCTGTCTATTTACAGTGTGTATTACCATTCATAAGCAATATATGATTCACCCGCTGCCTTACCGCCAACAACAAGAGCCACGCGCCATGAACCTGAATAAGGTCGACCTCAATCTGTTTGTCGTCTTCGACGCCATTTACACCGAAGCCAACCTGACCCGTGCCGGACAGATCATCGGTATCACTCAGCCTGCGGTGTCCAATGCACTGGCCCGGTTGCGCGAAAGCTTCAACGACCCGTTGTTCGTGCGCACCGCCCAAGGCATGGTGCCCACGCCCATGGCACAAAACATCATCAGCCCGGTGCGCAGCGCCTTGGCTTTGTTGCGGGTGTCGGTACAAGAAAGCCGCACATTCAACCCGCTGCAAGCCAACAAGACATTTCGCATCAGCATGACCGACCTCACAGAAGCGGTGATTCTGCCGCCGCTGTTTCAGCGCCTGCGCCGTCATGCACCCGCAGTGGTGATTGAGAGTTTTTTGTCCCATCGCCGTGAGACCACCAGCGACCTGGCAGCAGGACGCCTGGATTTCGCCGTCGATGCGCCGCTCAATACCGATGCCCAGGTGCGTCACGTCAAATTGATGGAAGACCGTTATGTGTGCGCCATGCGCCAGGGCCATCCATTGGCCGGCAAGGCCGCGATCAGTCTGGATGAGTATCTGGGCTTAACCCACATTCATATCTCGACCCGCCGCAACGGCCTCGGCCAGGTGGATCTGGCGCTGGGCAAAATCGGCTTGCAGCGCAAAATTACCCTGCGTTCACAGCACTACTTGATGGCGTCGAATGTGTTGCAGCAAACAGACATGGTGATGACCGTGCCTGAGCGTTTTGCCCGGCGCCATAGCCTGCACTTTGTGCCGTTGCCTATCAGTGAGTTGCCGAACGTGGAAACCCATCTGTACTGGCACGAAAGCACCGAGCAAGACCCCGCCAACCGCTGGATGCGCGAGCAATTGATCGAGGTGTGCCAGCAGCAACTGGCGCTTGAAAAAAAAGCCGCGGCGCAACGCTTGCTTGACGTAAACGTCAACCAGCCATTAGCTTAACGGCATGGTCCTTTAAGAGCGTGCCCATGAGCAGCCAGACGTACAGCATTTCCGATCTTGCCCGTGAACTCGACATCACCACCCGCGCCATCCGCTTCTATGAAGAGCAAGGCCTGCTCTCCCCCGAGCGCCGTGGCCAGGAGCGGGTGTATTCGGCACGGGACAAGGTCAGCCTGAAGCTGATTCTGCGCGGCAAACGCATCGGTTTTTCGTTGGCCGAATGCCGCGAACTGATTGAGCTTTACGACCCGAGCAGCGGCAACCAGAAACAGTTGAACAGCATGCTGGGCAAAATAGCCGAACGTCGTCAGCAGCTTGAACAGCAGCTTTTGGATATTCAGCAGATGCAACTTGAGCTCGATACCGCCGAAGAGCGCTGTATTCAGGCGCTTGAACACACCATAAAAAGTCAGACGGCCTGAATCCTGAATCCTGTAGGAGCGAGCTTGCCTCGCGATCTTTCAAAGATCAAAAGCTCGCTCCTACAGGGATCATCCACATTGAACCGGTGAATCCCCATGACACTTCCTGCCCATGTGCGCCTGATTGAAGTCGGCCCGCGCGACGGTCTGCAAAATGAAGCCCAGCCCATCAGCGTCGCCGACAAGGTGCAGTTGGTGAACGCCCTGACCGATGCAGGCCTGGGCTATATCGAAGTCGGCAGTTTTGTGTCGCCTAAATGGGTGCCGCAAATGGCCGGTTCCGCCGAGGTGTTCGCCCAGATCCAGCACAAGCCGGGTGTGGTTTATGGGGCATTGACGCCCAATATGCGCGGCTTTGAAGACGCCGTCGCGGCCGGGGTTAAAGAAGTGGCCGTGTTCGCCGCCGCCTCCCAAGCGTTTTCGCAGCGCAACATCAACTGTTCGATCAGTGAAAGCCTGGAACGCTTTGTGCCCATCATGGAGTCCGCCAGGCAACACGGCATCAGCGTGCGCGGCTATGTGTCCTGTGTGCTGGGCTGCCCGTACGAAGGCCAAGTGTCGGCGCAACAAGTTGCCGCCGTGGCCAAAGAGCTATACGCCATGGGCTGTTACGAAGTGTCTCTGGGCGACACCATCGGCACCGGCACGCCTTCGGCAACCCGCGCCATGTTCGAAGCCGTCGGGGCTTATGTCCCCCGCGAAAAACTCGCCGGGCATTTCCATGACACCTATGGCCAGGCCATGGTCAACATCTACGCCAGCTTGCTCGAAGGTATCAATGTGTTCGACAGCTCGGTGGCAGGCCTGGGCGGCTGCCCGTATGCCAAGGGCGCCAGCGGCAACGTGGCCACCGAAGACGTGCTGTACATGCTCAATGGCATGGGCATTGAGACCGGGGTCGACATGGACAAACTGTTACTGGCAGGCGAACACATCTGCCGTGTGCTGGGGCGTGTTACCGGGTCTCGGGTCGCCAAGGCCCGCCAAGGTTAAAAAGTGTGCCTTTGTGTTACCGCACCCTCACACAAACGAGTAACACGGAAACAAACCGGCCCTCACCCAGGCCGGTTTTTTATTACCTATAAAACCAAGCCATTGATTTATAAAGACTTTTAAAAGTTGGCACGGCTCCTGCTATCTCTATGGCATAACAAGAATAAAAACCGCAGCAACATAATAAAAACAATACGAAACGACTCTGACATAACAAAAACAACACGGCAGAGACGCAGCTAACAGATTTTTTTGGAGAAGGTTTACTTTTCCGAGGAGCTTAAGAGCCACCTCGCAACCGGGCAGAGAAGAATAAAACTACCTTCAGGTAGCACCCGCACAGGTTGGATCACAGGTTTGATAGCCGGTGATAAAAGTGGATCAGCGCTCAAAAAAATACGTTTGCTCTTGATCCCGGATGGGGATCGCAAAAAAACGCAGAAAAGGGTGAGTTCCAAAAACAACAATAGACCGCCCTTCAATAATAAAAAAAGAGCAGTAACGACACATTAAAGGGGAGCCTCGGCTCCCCTTTGTGTTTTCCGGATTTCAAGCTATCGCTGTAGGAGCGAGCAAGCTCGCTCCTACAGGGCCTTAGACCTTTCTGATGTCCTGAATGCTGATCTCACGCATTTTGAATTTTTGGATCTTGCCGGTCACAGTCATCGGAAAAGCCTCAACAAACTTGAAGTGCCGAGGCGTTTTGAAATGCGCGACGCGTGACTTGCACCAGGCTTGCAACTCAAGCTCATTGGCGGTGTGGCCAGGATGAAACTTGATCCAGGCGACAATTTCTTCGCCATATTTTTCGTCGGGTATCCCCACGATCTGCACATCCGCCACCGCCGGGTGGGTAAAAAAGAACTCTTCTAGCTCTCGCGGGTAAATATTCTCGCCGCCACGAATAATCATGTCCTTGTTACGCCCGACGATCCGCACATAACCCTGTTCATTCATCTCGGCCAAGTCCCCCGTGTGCATCCAGCCTTCACTGTCGATGGCCTCGCGGCTCGCCTGCGGGTTGTTCCAGTAGCCGAGCATCACGCTGTAACCGCGGGTACACAGTTCACCTATCTCACCCCGCGCAACAATGTTGCCTTCGGCGTCGATCAGCTTGTTCTCGAGCTGAGGCTGGGTACGTCCTACCGTGGTGACACGTAATTCCAGATCATCATCAGGACCGGTCTGCATTGAGACCGGGCTGGTTTCGGTCATGCCGTAGGCAATTTGCACCTCACCCATGTGCATCTCGCTGATAACACGGCGCATCACTTCGATCGGGCACGTGGCGCCGGCCATGATCCCGGTGCGCAGGCTCGATAAGTCAAACCCGGCGCGTTGCGGGTGGTCGAGCATGGCGATAAACATGGTTGGCACGCCGTAAAGCCCCGTAGCCCGCTCTTCAGCGACCGCTTGCAGGGTCAGGCCCGGGTCAAAGGCTTCACTCGGATAAATCATCGTGGTGCCATGGGTCACGCAACCCAGGTTGCCCATCACCATGCCAAAGCAGTGATACAGCGGCACCGGAATGACCAGCCGATCCCTGGCCGTTAGCCCCAGACTTTCGCCGACCATGTAGCCATTGTTGAGAATGTTGCGATGGCTGAGGGTTGCGCCCTTGGGAAAGCCCGTGGTGCCAGAGGTGTATTGAATATTCACCGGCTGGTCAAAATTGAGACTGGCTTGTCGGGCGTCGAGTTGTTGAGGCTCAACCTCGTTGCCTAATGCCGTCAGTTGCGACCATGGAAAAAACCCTGCGGGCGGCTGCGCATCCAGACTGATAACCCCGCGCAAGGCGTCAAAACGTTCACTTTTCAATTGCCCTGCCGGCTGCTCGGTCAGTTCAGGAAGCAACGCCTGGAGCATGGCGTGATAGTTCGAGGTTTTGAACATGCTCGCGCTCACCAGCCACTGGCACGCGGACTGTTTAAGCACGTACTCAAGCTCGGACAATCGGTAAGCAGGGTTGATATTGACCAGGATCACGCCAATTTTCGCGCTGGCAAACTGGCAGATAAACCACTCGACACAGTTCGGCGCCCAAACCCCCAGCCGGTCACCCGTTTGCAACCCCAGCGCCAGCAGCGCCTTGGCGTGCAGGTCAACTGCCTGAGCCAATTGCGCCCAGGTGTAACGCTGTTGTTGATGGCGCACGACCAACGCCTCGCCCTCGGGGTAGCGGGCGGCGGCTTGATCAAAAGCCTGGCCAATGGTCATCGCCAGCAGCGGCTTGTCCAGCGCGCCCTGGCTGTAACTGGGAACGGATTGCGGCTTCATGACAACTCCTCTTGTGATTGTTTTGGGAGCATGGGGAAGACGCGCACTCACGCATTCCCTCTGTGCAGAATAGCAATTACTCTGAACCAAGTTGACGTTAACGTAAAGGTCATTGACAGCATTCATTGCCAAGTTTACGTTAACGTAAAGCTTACCCATGGCGATGCTGTTAACGCCGTTTATAAGAACAATGACCAAGGTGCCCCATGAGCTACCCGACTTTGAACTTCGCCTTGGGCGAAACCATCGACATGCTGCGCGACCAGGTGCAAGCCTTCGTTACCACTGAACTCGCGCCACGCGCAGCGCAAATCGACAAGGACAACCTGTTCCCGGCCGATATGTGGCGCAAATTCGGAGACATGGGGCTGCTCGGCATTACCGTGCCGGAAGAATACGGCGGCACCGGTCTGAGCTACCTGGCCCACGTGGTGGCAATGGAAGAAATCAGCCGCGGCTCAGCCTCGGTCGCGCTGTCCTACGGCGCCCACTCCAACTTGTGCGTCAACCAGATCAACCGCAACGGCAGCCACGCGCAAAAACTCAACTACCTGCCCAAGCTGATCAGCGGCGAACACGTCGGCGCCTTGGCCATGAGCGAACCCAACGCAGGTTCGGATGTGGTCTCGATGAAGCTGCGCGCCGACAAGCGCGGCGACCATTTTGTACTCAACGGCAGTAAAACCTGGATCACTAACGGCCCCGACGCCAGCACCTACGTGATCTACGCCAAGACCGATCTGGAAAAAGGCGCACACGGCATCAGCGCCTTTATCGTCGAGCGGGACTGGAAAGGCTTCAGCCGCAGCACTCACTTCGACAAGCTCGGCATGCGCGGCTCAAACACCTGCGAGCTGTTTTTCGACGACGTTGAAGTACCGGAAGAAAACGTGCTGGGCACGCTTAACGCGGGCGTGAAAGTCTTGATGAGCGGCCTTGATTACGAGCGCGTGGTGCTCTCGGGCGGCCCGACCGGGATCATGCAAGCGTGCATGGACCTGGTGGTGCCGTATATCCATGACCGCAAACAGTTCGGCCAAAGCATCGGCGAATTTCAGCTGATCCAGGGCAAGGTCGCAGACATGTACACCCAGCTCAACGCCAGCCGCGCCTACCTGTACGCCGTTGCGGCCGCCTGCGAACGCGGAGAAACCACCCGCAAAGATGCCGCTGGGGTGATTTTGTACAGCGCTGAACGTGCCACACAAATGGCCCTCGACGCCATCCAGATTCTGGGCGGTAACGGTTACATCAATGAATTCCCAGCTGGACGTCTGCTGCGTGACGCCAAGCTGTATGAAATCGGCGCGGGCACCAGCGAAATCCGCCGCATGTTGATTGGTCGCGAACTGTTTAACGAAACCCGCTGAGGAGCGCCCGTATGTCCATTTTGCATACGACCATCAACCCGCGCTCAGCGGAGTTCGCCACCAACCGCGACGCTATGCTCAAACAAGTCGATGCCCTGCACACCTTGCTTGAGCAAGTACAGCAAGGCGGCGGCGCCAAAGCGCAAGAGCGCCACACGTCGCGCGGCAAGTTGCTGCCCCGCGAACGGATTGATCGCTTGCTCGACAGCGGTTCGCCATTCCTGGAACTCAGTCAGTTGGCCGCTTATGGCGTGTACGGCGAAGACGTTCCGGCGGCCGGAATCATCGCCGGCATTGGTCGGGTGGAAGGGGTGGAATGCATGATTGTGGCCAACGATGCCACCGTCAAAGGCGGCTCTTACTACCCGCTGACGGTCAAAAAACACCTGCGTGCCCAGACGATTGCCGAGCAAAACCGCTTGCCGTGCATTTATCTGGTGGACTCGGGCGGCGCCAACCTGCCGCGTCAGGATGAAGTGTTTCCAGACCGCGAACACTTCGGTCGGATCTTCTTCAACCAGGCCAACATGAGCGCTGCCGGTATTCCACAAATCGCCGTGGTCATGGGCTCGTGCACCGCAGGCGGCGCCTATGTGCCAGCCATGGCCGACGAAGCGATCATGGTGCGTCAGCAAGCCACGATTTTCCTGGCCGGGCCGCCGCTGGTAAAAGCCGCCACCGGTGAAGTGGTCAGCGCAGAGGACCTGGGCGGTGCCGATGTGCACTGCAAGATCTCCGGCGTCGCCGACCATTACGCTGACAGTGACGAGCATGCCTTGGCGCTGGCCCGACGCAGCGTCGCCAACCTCAACTGGCGCAAGTTGGGTCAGTTGCAGCACCGCACGCCATTGGCGCCGCTCTACGCCAATGACGAGTTGTACGGCATCGTTCCGGCTGATGCAAAACAGCCATTTGATGTACGAGAAGTCATCGCGCGGCTGGTGGACGGTTCGGTTTTCGATGAGTTCAAAGCCTTGTTCGGCACCACGCTGGTCTGCGGCTTTGCGCATTTGCAGGGCTACCCGGTGGCGATTCTGGCCAACAACGGCATTTTGTTTGCCGAAGCGGCACAAAAAGGCGCGCACTTCATTGAACTGGCCTGCCAGCGCGGAATTCCTTTGGTGTTTTTGCAGAACATCACCGGTTTTATGGTTGGGCAAAAATACGAAGCCGGCGGCATCGCCAAGCATGGCGCCAAACTGGTCACTGCAGTGGCGTGCGCCAAGGTGCCTAAATTCACTGTGATCATCGGCGGCAGCTTTGGCGCAGGCAACTACGGCATGTGTGGTCGGGCCTACGATCCACGCTTTCTGTGGATGTGGCCAAACGCCCGAATCGGTGTGATGGGCGCCGAGCAGGCAGCCGGGGTGCTGGTACAGGTCAAGCGCGAGCAGGCTGAGCGTAACGGCCTGGTGTTCAGTCGTGAAGAAGAGGCGCACATCAAGCAGCCGATCCTCGATCAATACGAGCATCAGGGCCACCCCTACTACTCCAGCGCCCGCTTGTGGGATGACGGCGTGATTGATCCGGCACAAACCCGCGAGGTGTTGGCGCTGGGCTTGTCGGCGGCGTTGAACGCGCCCATCGAGGCCACGCGCTTTGGCGTGTTTCGCATGTAACCGCGCTTTTGCATGTACAGCCATTAAGGACTGACAGACATGAACGATTTCAACACCCTCGAACTGCATGCCGACCCCCGGGGTTTTGCCACCCTGTGGTTGAGTCGCGAGCAGAAGAACAATGCCTTTAACGCCGAAATGATCCGCGAACTGATCCTCGCGCTGGATGCGGTACAAAGCGATAGCAACCTGCGTTTTCTGCTGCTGCGCGGACGCGGCAAGCATTTCAGCGCCGGTGCAGACCTGGGCTGGATGCAGCAATCGGCCGAACTCGACTACAACACCAATCTGGATGACGCACGGCACTTAGCCGAGTTGATGTACAACCTGGCCAAGCTGAAAATCCCGACGCTGGCCGTGGTGCAAGGTGCTGCCTACGGCGGCGCGCTGGGCCTGATCAGCGCTTGCGACATGGCCATCGGGACCGAAGAGGCGCAGTTCTGTTTGTCTGAAGTGCGCATTGGCCTGACCCCCGCCGTGATCAGCCCCTTTGTGGTTCAAGCCATTGGCGAGCGCGCCGCACGCCGCTTTGCCTTGACCGCCGAACGTTTCAGCGGTGAACGCGCCCGTGAACTGGGGCTGCTGTCGGAATGTTATCCACTCGCTGAGCTTGAGCAACAGATCGAGCATTGGGTCGACAACCTGCTGCTCAACAGCCCGCAGGCCATGCGTGCCTGCAAAGACTTGCTGCGCGAAGTCAGTCACGGTGCGCCGACCCCGGCCATTCGCCGTTATTGCGAAAATGCCATAGCCCGGATTCGGGTCAGCGCCGAAGGCCAGGAAGGCTTGCGTGCCTTTCTGCAAAAACGCACCCCTGCCTGGCAAACACAAACGTCGACTCAGGAGCCGCGTTCATGAGCCCCCCTCTCATTACGTCTTTATTGGTGGCCAATCGTGGCGAAATTGCCTGCCGGGTCATGCGCACCGCCAAGGCTCTGGGCCTTACCACCGTTGCCGTGCACAGCAGCACTGACCGCGATGCGCGGCATTGCCGCGAAGCTGATATTTGTGTCGATCTTGGGGGCAGCAAAGCCGCCGACAGTTACCTGAAAATTGACAAGATTATCGCTGCCGCCCACGCCAGCGGCGCGCAGGCGATCCATCCGGGTTATGGCTTTTTGTCAGAAAATGCAGGCTTTGCGCGAGCCATTGAAGCCGCCGGGCTGATTTTTCTCGGCCCGCCCGCCTCCGCCATCGATGCCATGGGCAGCAAGTCTGCCGCCAAAACCTTGATGGAAACCGCGGGCGTGCCGCTGGTGCCGGGTTACCACGGCGAAGCGCAAGATGTAGAAACCTTTCGTGTCGCTGCTGAGCGTATCGGCTACCCGGTGTTGCTCAAAGCCACAGCGGGCGGCGGCGGCAAGGGCATGAAAGTGGTCGAGGATGTCAGCCAATTGGCCGAAGCCTTGGCGTCGGCTCAGCGTGAGGCGCTGTCGTCGTTTGGCGATGCGCGGATGCTGGTTGAAAAATACGTGCTCAAGCCTCGGCATGTCGAAATTCAGGTATTTGCCGACCAGCACGGCAATTGCCTGTACCTCAATGAACGCGACTGCTCGATTCAACGGCGTCACCAGAAAGTCGTTGAAGAAGCCCCAGCGCCCGGCCTGAGCGTCGAGCAACGTCGTGCGATGGGCGAATCAGCCGTACGCGCTGCGCAGGCCATCGGCTATGTCGGTGCGGGCACCGTGGAGTTCTTGCTCGATGCGCGGGGCGAATTCTTCTTTATGGAGATGAACACCCGCCTGCAAGTTGAACACCCCGTGACCGAAGCCATCACTGGTCTGGATCTGGTGGATTGGCAAATCCGTGTGGCACGTGGCGAAGCGTTGCCGATCACTCAAGCGCAAGTGCCATTACGCGGCCACGCGATAGAAGTTCGCCTGTATGCCGAAGACCCAAGCAACGATTTCCTGCCCCAAACCGGGCGGCTTGAGGTGTACCGCGAGTCTGCGGCAGGACCAGGGCGTCGGGTCGACAGCGGAGTCAGTGAAGGCGATGAAGTGTCACCGTTTTACGACCCGATGCTGGGCAAGCTGATTGCCTGGGGCGAAGACCGCGAGCAAGCCCGTCTGCGGTTGCTGGCCATGCTTGATGAGTTCGCCATTGGCGGTTTGAAGACCAACCTGAGCTTTCTGCGGCGAATTATCGGACATTCCGCCTTCGCGTCAGCCGAGCTGGATACCGGATTCATCCCGCGCTATCAGGCGCAGTTACTTCCACCCTCTCAGCCGTTGCCACGTGCATTTTGGGAGGCCGCCGCTCAAGCGTTCCGCCAAAGCCTGACACCGACGCAACGCATCGACGACCCGACATCGCCGTGGGCCACCCACTCGGGTTTTCGCAGTGGCCTGCCAGCCAAGACCTTGGTCGTCTTGAACGCTAACGGCGAACAACACGCGGTCAGTCTCGGTGCATCTGGGGCGACCTTGCACAACGAACAGTTGGTCATTGAAGAGCACGGCGTTCGCCGTCAGCATCTGGCCATTCGCCGCGCAGAGACGCTGTACCTGCGCTGGGACGGCGACATGCACAGCGTCAGCCTCCACGACCCGATTGCCGCTGTTGGCGCCAGCCACGGGCAACAGGGCGGCCTGAGCGCGCCCATGAATGGCAGCGTGGTACGGGTACTGGTGGCGGTCGGCCAGGAAGTCGACGCCGGCGCTCAATTGGTGGTGCTCGAAGCCATGAAGATGGAACACAGCTTGCGAGCGCCTCATGCCGGTGTGGTCAAAGCCTTGTTCTGCGAAGAAGGTGAAATGGTCAGTGAAGGGGCTATCCTGATCGAAATGGAATAAAAAAAGCGGGTACCGCTATCGGTACCCGCTTTTCTATGAGTCTGCGCAGCGTTGTGCTCAGAACTTTGTCGTGGCCTGTACGACCACACCAATAATCGAACAGCGCTCATCAAACAGGATTTTCGGATAGGTCGGGTTCAATGGCTTGAGGTAAAGCTGCCCGCTCTCTTCGTTCAACTGCCTGAACATCGCCTCGGCAGATTCAGGCGTGCGGGCAATCACCATTTTGCCCGGCTCGGGCTCAATGTCCGGGTCGACCAGAATCATCATCCCTTGCGGAACGCTGGTGCCCAGCGGCGCCGTCATTGCATCGCCTGTCACTTGCAACCAGAACGCTGCCCCCTTGGCGTAATGATCACTGACCTCAAACACGGTACCGGACTCATAGCCTGCGAGCGCTTTCTCATTGATCTGCCCCGCCACCGCCCAGTCACTGACCGGATAGCGGAAGGCTGACGTGATGTCGTAAGTGCAGTCGTCAATGACTGCGTCATTCGCCGCGGCATTGCGTTCGCGAATCACCAAGGCAACTTCCAGGTGCTCCAGCCCCAAGGCATGCAGCACTTTGTTCATTGTTGGCAAGTCGGGTTGACGGCGTTTATTAAGCCAATGCCCAACCCCCCCTTGGGAAGCTCCAACGCGCTCGGCGAGTTTTTCCTGGGTGAGTTTTAGCTCACGCAATTTGGTTCTGACTAAAGCAATCCATTTATCCATCTGCGGAACAATACGGATTGAAATCGAGGCAACAATACACATTCCGTATTATTTATATCTCTATCACAAATACTTATTGTACTAATCTGCTTGCGGCAGATCCGACTAATCTCAGAAACGCAGGTAAATCATGACTCCTATAACAAAAATCCCTCTGAATACCGAGCTCGATATTGAGCTCGAAGCCCTGAAAGATGACGCCGCAACCCAACGCGCACTTGACTATTATTTGAAACCAGCTGTTTCCCAACCCTCTCGCGAGAAGAAATTGTTCCTGGTGAGTAATGACTTGAGCGAGGAAGAAGCGTTGGTCAATGCATCCGATTACCTGCGATGCGGCTTGTCCATGACGCAAAGTGCAGCCGAGACCCATCAGGGTCAGCATCGAGATCAGTTTCTGGCCGTGGCGTTCTTTATCGAGTCCGCCAAGCAACTGCTGGACAGGGCTCTGGACATGCAGCAATTGCCTGCACGTAAAGATGCAAAAAAAGCTTGATTGAGCGCGTTACGACGCACGTGCACAACCAGCGTGCTAGAGGCGTCGCGAGAGAAATGGAAAATAAATTTCCAAAAAGCGAAGAAAAACATTTGACTTGCAAATGAGAATGATTAGTATTGCATGCAGCTGGTCGCGAGATCAGCCGATAACTCAAAGGACCTTAGGTCGGTCTTTCGAATTATCTCCTCATCAGGCTAATCACGGTTATTTGACCCGGCTTATCGCCGGGTCTTTTTTTTGTGGCCAGTTTTCTGGCTCAGCGTGCTTCAGGCTAATGAAGTCTGGTGTGCGGCCGGTTTTTTTCGGTGGCCGCTACGATGCCGGCGATGATAGCAAAAGAACATCGACGAACGGAAGCCTGAAGCCCAAGACTATGGACGTAATGGCAATTTAGCACTTGAGAATCACTCTCAAAAACGCTATTCTCGCCCAGCGTCAAGGATGACGCCCCCCTCCTTGCCTCCCCCAGCCTTTCCTCCAAAATTGCGTATTGGCGCGTCGCAATTGCGATGTAAAGTAGCGACCACAATTATCTGATTCCAGGATTTGGACGATGACCGTGGCGCCCTCCGCACTTCATATCAGCAGCGACTTTGACAGTGGCAACATTCACGTACTGGATGCCAGCAACCCGCTGCACGTGCGCCTGGCAATCAAACCAGACACCAAGAGCCCACATTTTCAGTGGTTCCACTTCAAGGTCGATGGCTTGAGCCCTGGCCAGACTCACCGCTTTGACTTGAGTAACGCCAGCCAGTCTTCCTACAACAAAGCCTGGGATGGCTATCAAGCGGTTGCGTCTTACGATCACGAAAACTGGTTTCGCGTGCCCACGCAATTCGACGGCACCGCACTGACCTTCAGCCTTGACGCCGAACAGCCGCACGTCTGGTTTGCTTACTTCGAACCTTACAGCCGCGAGCGTCATGAGCAACTGGTCAAGAACGCACTTCAATGGTCCGGCTGCGAAGTGCTGGCAACCGGTAAAAGCGTCGAGGGCCGTGCCATCCCGTTGCTGCGCAAAGGCAACGGCGCCAGTCACAAACACAAGATCTGGATCATTGCTCAACAGCACCCTGGCGAGCACATGGCCGAATGGTTCATGCAGGGCGTCCTTGAGCGCCTGGAGCAAGGCAGCGACCCGCAGCTGCGCAAGTTGCTCGACTATGCCGACCTGTACCTGATCCCCAACATGAACCCGGATGGCGCCTTTCACGGGCATTTGCGCACCAACGCCAACGGTCAGGATTTGAACCGTGCCTGGCAAAACCCCGACCCGCAGATCAGCCCCGAGGTGTTCTTCGCTCTGGAGCAGATGGACACGTATGGCGTCGACCTGTTTCTGGACATTCACGGCGACGAAGAAATCCCCTACGTGTTCACCGCTGGCTGTGAAGGCAACCCTGGCTACACCAAACACCAGGCCCGACTGGAAGCGCATTTTCGCAACCATCTCAGCGACCTGACCCATGATTTCCAGACCGAGCATGGCTACACCCGCGACGAGCCGGGGCAAGCCAACATGACCCTAGCCTGCAACAGCGTCGGCCAACGTTTTGATTGCCTGTCGCTGACCCTTGAGATGCCCTTCAAGGACAACAACGATGCACCTGACGCGATCACCGGCTGGTCAGGAAAACGCTCCATGCAGTTGGGTAAAGATGTGCTGAGCACGCTGTCGGGCATGGTGCGTGAGCTGCGTTGACACCATTCACCTGTGCACTTTCTACTACGGATACGAGTACTCAAAGCCTGCTTATGGATACCCTCGCTAAACTGCGCGCCGGCCAATTGGTCGGCCACAAACGTCTGGATCTGTCGTGCGGGCTGACTGAATTCCCACAAGAGATTTTCCAACTGGCTGACACCCTGGAAATCCTCAACCTGAGCGGTAACGCGCTTAGCCATTTACCCGACGACCTGCATCGACTGACGCATCTGCGCATTCTGTTTTGCTCGGACAATCAGTTCACCGAGCTGCCCACCTGCCTGGGACAGTGCGCGAAATTGAGCATGATCGGCTTCAAGGCCAATCAGATCAAAAGCGTGCCCGCCGCAGCACTGCCACCGTTGTTGCGCTGGTTGATCCTGACTGACAACTGCATCCAGCAACTGCCCGAAGAACTCGGCCAGCGGCCATTGCTGCAAAAACTGATGCTTGCAGGCAACCGTCTGCAACAGTTGCCTGCAAGCCTGGCCAACTGTGAGCGGCTGGAGCTGATCCGGCTGGCCGCCAATCAGTTCAGCGAATTGCCTGAGGTCGTGCTGGCACTGCCGGGGCTGAGCTGGCTGGCTTACGCCGGGAATCCGTTGCGTGAGGACGCCAGCGCCCTGCGCGAAGCCGACAACACGCCTGACATCGACTGGTCGCAGCTTGCGCTAGGGCAAAAACTGGGCGAAGGCGCTTCAGGCATCATTTACCAAGCGCAGTGGAGCGCTCCCGGCCAGCCGGATCAGGCCGTGGCGGTCAAACTGTACAAAGGCGACATCACCAGCGACGGCTCGCCGCTCAATGAAATGAACGCCTGCATCGCGGCTGGCCAGCATCCAAACCTGATCAATGTGCTGGGCCGTGTGGCGGGCCATCCCGAACAACAGGCCGGGCTGGTCATGGCATTGATCGACCCCTCGTTCATGAACCTTGCCGCCCTGCCCAGCTTCGCCACCTGTAGCCGTGATGTGTATACCGACAGCACGCGCTTCACCCCAGACAGTGCCTTGCGCATCGCCCGCGGTATTGCCTCGGCGGCGGGCCACTTGCATGCGCAAGGCATCTGCCACGGCGACTTGTACGGGCACAATATTTTGTTCAATGCCGAAGGTGACTGCCTGCTCGGTGATTTCGGAGCGGCGTGTTTCCATGCCCTCGACGACAGCCCGCAGAGCCGTGCGCTACAGCGCATCGAAGTACGTGCATTCGGGATTTTGCTGGGGGAATTGCTGGAGCGGATCGACTCAGGCTTGAGTGATCAACAGAGGGCCTCGTGGGAGGATTTGCAGCAGCGTTGCACTCAACCCGACGTGTTGGAGCGGCCCGATTTTGCGCAGATAACCCAGCTCTTGGGATAAACCCTTGATCGTGTAGCCGCTGCGCAGGCTGCGGCTACAGGTTTACCTCTAAATCAAGCCAGGGCTACGAACAGGTCCTGCACGTCGTCCTGTTCTTCAAGCTTGGCCAGGAACTCCTGGACTTCAGCCATTTGTTCGTCAGTCAGGCTGGTCACCGGGTTTTTCGCCTGGTAGCCCAACTTGGCCGATAACACCTTGAAACCCTGCTCTGGCAACGCCTTTTGCACGGAGTCAAGATCAGTGATTTCGGTGACGAACAAGGTGGTGCCTTCTTCTTCACCCGGCTCAAAATCCTGAGCACCGGCTTCGATGGCAGCCATTTCTGGATCAGCGTCCGGCGTCTCAGGCGTGGCTTCGATCATGCCGACATGGTTGAAGTCCCACGCCACCGAACCCGAAGCACCCAATTGGCCCTTGCGGAACGCTACACGGATCTCGGCAACGGTACGGTTAATGTTGTCAGTCAGGCACTCAACGATCAGCGGCACCTGGTGCGGGGCAAAGCCTTCGTAGGTTACGCGGTGGTATTGCACTGCATCAGTACCAATGCCCGCACCTTTGTTGATCGCACGCTTGATGGTGTCTGCTGGCATCGAAGCTTTTTTGGCTTGCTCATAAACCAGACGCAAATGCGAGTTCATGTCCGGGTCGGCGCCGTTACGGGCCGCTACTGTCAGCTCCTTGGCCAACTTGCCGAAAATTTTGCCGCGTGCATTGGCGGCGTCCGCTTTGTGTTTAACCTTCCACTGTGCGCCCATTACTCATTCTCTCAATCGTGTGTGTCGCGGCATTGATTGGCCGTCGAATGGGCGCAAGTTTATACGGCTAAAAGTCGTCAATCGACCAAAAATTCCAAATTACGCAGCCAACTCCATAAACGCCTTGATCAAACGCAGCTGTGCGCGGCGCTCCATACAGCCCAGCATGTGGCGGTTGGTCAGCCCTGAACCATTGATCGGCACCGCACCGACCCGCGGGTCGTGACTGACTTCAGCCGACGACACAATGCCGATGCCCAACTGCGCGGCCACCGCTTCGGTGACGGCTTCGCGGCTATCCAGCTCCAGCAGCACCCGCGGACTGACCCCGGCGGTGTCACAGGCATTATCAAAGGTGCGACGGGTAATCGAGCCGGGTTCGCGCAGCACCATGATCACCGTGTCGAGTTGCGCAATGTCGATGCCCTCCGCCCGCGCCAGCCACGGATGACTGGCGGGCACCAGAGCGCAAATCCGCGACTCACTCAATGCGCGCAGGGTCAGGCCTTTGCGCGGCTCAACCTCGGTCAACACAGCCACATCGACATGCTCGGCGAGCAGCGCGGCCAAGGTTTCCTGAGCATTGCCCAAACGCAAATTGACCGTAATTGCGGGATAGCGCTCGCGCAGGCTCGCCAGCATCGGCATCACCAGGTGCGGGCCATCTGCTGCCACTTCCAGCCGCCCGCTGAGGAGTTGCCGGTTGGCCTCCAGCAGCACCTGCGCCTCATCCACCAGGCCGAACATGGCGCGGGTAATGGCCGCAAGCTTAGTGCCCTCCTCGGTCAACTCAACACGCCGCGCGGTGCGCCGCAGCAAGGTGATTTGATAATGCTCCTCAAGGGCTTTGATATGCCCGGTAACCGCTGGCTGGCTGATGAACAGGCGCGCAGCCGCCCGCGTAAAGCTGCCTTCGCGGGCCACTGCATCAAATGCGCGGAGCTGAAATAAATTCATATCTATAAGTCTCACCGATGACTGGCATAACAATAAACAATTTGATTGATACAAGCGCGAACTGCAACGTATGCCGGGTATATCAGTCGCCATCCCAACGCTTGTGAGGAACCCAGAATGACCTCTGTTACGCCGATCCTGCTGACTCCGGGCCCACTGACCACCTCGCTACGCACCCGCCAGGCAATGATGACCGATTGGGGGTCATGGGATGACCGCTTCAACCAACTGACCACCAGCCTCTGTGAACAGCTCTTGGCGATCATCAATGCTGGCGACACTCATCACTGCGTGCCATTGCAAGGCAGCGGCACATTTGCGGTCGAGGCCGCGGTTGGCACACTGGTGCCACGAGACGGCAATGTCCTGGTGTTGATCAACGGCGCCTACGGCAAACGTCTGGCGAAAATCTGCCAGGTCCTTGGTCGTCGTTTCACGGCCTTTGAAACCGCCGAAGACCAACCGACCACCGCAGCCGACGTAGACCGCCTGCTGCATGCCGACCCGAGCATCAGCCACGTTGCCTTGATTCACTGCGAAACCAGTACCGGGATTCTGAATCCGCTGCCAGAGATTGCTGCCGTCATCGCCCAACATGGCAAACGTCTGATCATCGACGCGATGAGTTCATTCGGCGCGCTGCCTGTCGACGCACAAAAAGTGCCGTTCGATGCGCTGATCGCTGCGTCCGGCAAATGCCTGGAAGGCGTACCCGGCATGGGGTTTGTATTCGCCTGCAAACAGTCGCTGGCCAATGCGGCGGGCAACTCGCATTCGCTGGCGCTGGACCTGCAAGACCAACAGGCCTATATGGCCAAGACCGGCCAGTGGCGCTTTACCCCGCCGACTCATGTGGTCGCGGCACTGCATGAAGCTCTGCTGCAATACAACGAAGAAGGCGGTTTGCCTGCACGCCATCAGCGCTATGCCAACAACTGCCGGACATTGATCGATGGCATGGCAAAACTGGGGCTGCGCAGCTTCCTGCCCGACGCGATCCAGGCGCCGATTATCGTCACCTTTCATACCCCAAACGACCCGCGCTATCAGTTCAAAACCTTATACGAACGGGTTAAAGCCAAGGGTTTCATTCTGTATCCCGGCAAATTGACCCAAGTCGACACATTCCGCGTGGGCTGCATCGGGCACGTCAATTCAGCCGACATGCACGCTGCCGTGAATGCCATCGCCGAAGCGTTGCGCGAAATGGAAGTGCTGGACATCTGATTCCGGCTTGCCCTCAAAACACACCCAATTCATTCGTGCGGCCAAGGTCGCTCACACAGGATTCACAGACATGAACTACACCAACCCCAGCAAACTTCAGGCAGCCATTCTCGACTGGGCCGGTACAGTGGTCGACTTCGGCTCGTTCGCCCCTACCCAGATTTTTGTCGAGGCGTTTGCCGAGTTCGGCGTACACGTCTCTATTGAAGAAGCCCGCGGCCCGATGGGCATGGGCAAGTGGGACCACATCCGCACCCTGTGCGACCAACCGCAGATCACTGAGCGTTACAAAAAAGTGTTTGGCCGTGCACCGACTGACGACGACGTGACTGCGATTTACCAACGCTTTATGCCGATGCAAATCGAGAAAATCGCTGAGCACTCGGCGCTGATCCCCGGCGCACTGCACTCCATCGCCGCGCTGCGCGAGCAAGGCATAAAAATAGGTTCGTGTTCAGGCTACCCGGCCCAAGTGATGGCCAAGGTAGTAGAGCTGGCCGCGACCAATGGCTACGTCGCTGACCACGTGGTGGCGACCGACGAAGTGCCCAACGGTCGCCCATGGCCCGCTCAAGCGCTGGCCAATGTGATCGCGCTGGGCATTGAGGATGTGGGGGCCTGCGTGAAAATCGACGACACCGTGCCCGGCATCCTCGAAGGGCGTCGTGCTGGCATGTGGACCGTCGCGCTGGTGTGCTCTGGCAACGCACTGGGCCTGACCTACGCGCAATACCGCGCACTGGACGCCGACACGTTGAACGCAGAGCGAAAGCGTATTCACGCGCTGTTCGAGGGCTCGCGCCCGCACTACCTGATCGACACCATCAGCGACATGCCAGAGGTCATTAGCGATATCAACAAGCGCCTGGCAAATGGCCAAATGCCGCAAAGCAGCTGACCGCCCCTGTAGAAGCGAGCTTGCTCGTGATCTTTTGAACGTTAAGAAAGATCTCGGGCCAACTCGCTCCTGCGATTAATCGAGCGTTGTTTGAATCACGCTTTTTTCAGCAATTCGACCCACTGACTGTAAGCGTCGATAAAGGTCTGCAAGAACGGACGGGTTTTTTCCGACAATGCACCCGACTCATCAAATACGCTGCCCGCACCGCCCAAGTAAGCCTCCGGCTGTTGCAGGCATGGGACGTTCAAAAATACCAGCGATTGACGCAGATGGTGGTTGGCGCCAAAGCCGCCGATAGCACCCGGCGAAACGCTGAACACAGCGCCTGGCTTGCTATTCCAAACACTTTTGCCATACGGGCGCGAGCCTACGTCGATGGCATTTTTAAGCGCTGCCGGAACCGAACGGTTGTATTCAGGCGTCACAAACAGCACGGCATCGGCCTGCTGCACCTGATCACGAAAAGCACTGTAGGCCGCAGGTGGCGGAGTGACATCAATGTCTTCGTTATACAGCGGCAAATCGCCGATCTCGACAATATTCAGTTTCAAATTCGCGGGGGCCAGTTCTGCCAGGGCGTGGGCTACTTTTCGATTGAGCGAATCCTTCCTCAAACTGCCAACTAGCACTGCTACGTTGTAGACCTTGCTCATGGAAAACTCCGAGTCTGTGACGGTAGGAAGATTAGTTATAGATGATCGGGCGCCTTTCTTGCACCTCTGTTTACCCTATCGGCCTGCAAGCCTGTAAAGTAGCCGGACTATTTTTTCCAAATCGTTAAACTTCCCCTACTGATCAACGGTCTACAGAACCGAAAATTGGGTGTTTATCTCCAGAGGTTCTCTACAAATGGCTGCAGTTTTAGTTGGGCAATTTCATGCAAGAGACGCGGAAGGCCGCGTTTATTCTGTGCATGAGTTTAAAAATTCCGATACCGCAGACGGTCAGCCCGTAATCACCTACAAACTGGCTATTGGCGATCGCGTAACAAAAATCAGTGAAACTGAGTTCAAACTGGTCCAATCGGACGTTCAGCTGATTCGCGAACCTGAAAACCCAGTGACTCAAAAGCCTGACACGCTCCAAACGTCTGTATAACTCATTGCTCCCGGCATACCGCTGAAGTCACAGGATGAGACTTGGGTCAGGCTTGGCAACGCTGAAACCTCATCCGTTGAATATGGACTTCACGCATGCGTTTACGCCACATCGAAGTGATCCAGGCCATTGTGCAAACCGGCAACCTCGACCATGCGGCCGAGTGGCTGCAATTGCCAGTGGCCACTCTCAGCGCCACGCTGCATGAAGCCGAGCAACAGCTCGGCTTCATGCTGTTTGCCAGCGTTCGCGGGCGGCTTCAGGCCACGCGTGAAACCCTTCTGCTGCAACCTCTGGTCAATCAGCTGTATCTCGACGTCGAGCCACTTCGCAGGCTTGGCGAAGCGTTGCGCCAGCATCAGGAACCGACCTTGCGTGTCGTGTGTAGCGAAACCCTGGCGCAGCCGTTGCTGCCCCACAGCATTGCAGCACTCAGAAGGCGTTTTCCTGACACACCCGCCACCTTGAGCTGCCAGCCTCACGCCGAAATCGTGCGCAGCCTGTTAATGGGTGAAAGCGATGTAGGCCTTGGCTTGCACCCGACCGAGCAGCCGGGCATTGACTGCCTGAAACTGGTTCAGGGCAAGGTGCAACTCCTGGCGCCCCACGGCTGGCTATCCCCCAAGCAAAAATACATCGCCCTGCACGACCTGGCCGGGCAAGCCATGATCGGCCTGCAACAGCACGACCCATTGAGCCGGACTCTGGACAGCAAGCTACACACCTTGCGCCCGACGCCGGTGGTGCACATTGAGGTTCAGAGCTATCAGATGATGCGCAGCATGGTTGAGGCGGGCGAAGGGCTGGCGTTGGTTGACCCGTTCACAGCCATTGGCGCCAAAATCAGCGGGCTTGATGTGTGCCCCTTGTCACCCGCGGTTCCGGTGACATTATATGCGTTGACACGCAAAGGCTCGGAGCCCGGCCCGGCGCTTAAGGCCCTGCTCGCTATCGTGCGTGAAAAAGCTGAAGCTTTGCTGGCAGATCAGGGTGTCGTCACCCTTTAAACCTCAGCGGTTACACATCACAGACGGTTCTCAAACAGCAGGTACCAAAAAATCGCCACTTCGCAGGTCTGCGGGTCGATCCCGCGATAGCGTAAATAATCGATGCCGCCTACCTGATACCCGCAACGCTCATACAAGCGGCAGGCGCCCAGGTTGTTGTTTTGGGTTTCGAGCACGATCCCCGGCAGGTTTTTCTTGTGGCTCCAGAACTTGACCACGTCCAGCAATGATTTGGCCACGCCATGACGGCGGGCGCACGCCGCGACAGCCAGTTCATCGACATGGGCGAAACCATTCCAGTTAGTGCTGACCACCACATGCCCTACCGGCTGATCATCCAGATAGGCCATGAAAATTGCGCTGTCCGGTGCCCCCAGATAGCTGGCAAATTCATCCGGGTCAATGCCATAGCACTTGCGATAGGGCGTGATCATGTCTAAGGGCCAGTGTTCGACCTTTTTGTGGCGATCGGCACGGGCATAGGCATTGACTTCAAAACTGAAATCATTGCCCCACACATAGGGGGCAAAGCCTTCATCAGCCAAACGAACCGAGACAACGGGTTGCTTGGGGTTCATAACCAGACGCATGAAAAATCCCTCTTTCTTGCTGTGAAATGCCCCTGCGCAAGCCATCGCAGCCTGCGACAGCCAGAACAACCCTCGCAGGTTTACTGTAAGGTCTGGCCTTTCGCTTCGATGAGCTGGGCCCATAAAGACGGACCACCTGCCGATTTAGCAATGGTCTCAAGGCGCGCCGCATGCTCGGCCAAGTCGCTTTCACTTGCACGAATAATCCGACCAGTTTGACGATCCGCTGACAAACGGCGAATTTCACTGGCCTGGCTGCCGGAACCCTCGCCAGAGCCATTACCGTCTGAAGCATTGCCAGCCAGTGACAAGCTGGTCTGGCCGCCGGTCATGGCCAGATAGACATCGGCCAAAATCTCGGAGTCGAGCAACGCGCCGTGCAATTCACGGCCCGAGTTGTCAACGCCATAGCGTTTGCACAAGGCATCAAGGCTGTTGCGCTGCCCCGGGTGACGCGCACGCGCCATCATCAGGGTGTCGAGGATCGTGCAGTGCTGTGTCAGGTCAGTGCGGTCCGACTGCCCGATCAGGGCAAATTCGTTATTCAGAAAGCCCACGTCAAACGCGGCGTTATGAATGATTAACTGCGCGCCTTTGATGAAGTCAAAAAACTCATCGGCGACTTCGCCGAAACGCGGTTTTCCGACCAGAAATTCGTTGGTAATACCGTGGACGCCGATAGCACCCTCGTCACTTTCACGATCGGGTTGCAGGTACACGTGAAAATGACGGCCCGTCAGGCGACGCCCCATTAATTCCACGCAACCAATCTCGATCACCCGATGGCCATCGGTGACGGGCATACCGGTGGTTTCGGTATCGAGTACAACACTACGCATGCTTGGCGCCTCTCATTTCATCCACACCGCGATTGGCCAACTGGTCGGCACGCTCATTGCCCGGATGACCAATGTGCCCACGAACCCATTGCCATTTGACGGTGTGGCGATTGACTTGCTCATCGAGCAACTTCCACAGGTCGGCGTTTTTAACCGGCTCTTTGGCGGCAGTTTTCCAACCGCGTTTTTTCCAGTTGACCATCCACTCAGTGATGCCTTTCATCACGTATTGCGAGTCGGTGACCAACAACACCTCACACGGGCGCTTGAGTTCTTCAAGGCCACGAATGGCCGCCATCAGCTCCATGCGGTTGTTGGTGGTATTGGGTTCACCGCCCCAGAGTTCTTTCTCTACGCCCTGGCAGACCAGCAAAGCCCCCCAGCCACCCGGGCCAGGATTGCCCTTGCAAGCACCATCGGTGAACATTTCAACGCTATCGCTCATTGCAAACTATCCAGAAAAGGCTGCTACGGCCTGTCAATCACGTGATGATCGACAGCACCTGAGGCCGGGCTAACCCGACCCGCTATTTAATTAGGGTTCTGTATGACGCCGATTGATCTTGGCCATCTGCAAGGGAATCAGCTTGCCCTTCGGCTCTCGGCGTAATGGCTTGACGGGGCGCAAGCCCACCACCATTTTGCGAGCAACCAATACATAGAAGCCGCCACCGGCCAATTGCCAGCTACCCGCCTTGCGCTCCCAACCTGACAAACGACCTTGCCACGCCTTGGAAGCAAGCGGCGGACGATAGCATCCGAAGCGGCGTTTCTCCAGCGCAAAGCCCAGCAGATTCAGCCAGTCGGCAACCCGTGAAGGTGAAATGCAACGCGCCTTGCGCAGCGCATCCTTGGCGAAAACATGCCGCAAACCCCAACTGCTCCACGGGTTGATGCCCACGATCAATAAATGCCCGCCGGGGCGTACGCTACTGGCCGCCTCACGCAGCAACCCGTGGGGCGACAGGCAAAAATCCAGGCCATGCTGCAACACCACCACATCGGCGGCATGCTCGCACAACGGCCAGGACTGCTCTTCACAAATGATCTCGACACCCGGCAAAGGCGCGCCCAGGCGCACATTGCGTTGAACTTGCGGCGCCTTGGGCGGAGTATCGGCAGCCGGGCCGTAATGCACCAGATAACCGCCAAAATAGCGCCCCAGCTCTTCCTCAAGCACCCGTTGCTCGTCTTCCAGCAGCAACTGGCCAAGGGGGCCAGACAGCCATTCGCGGGCCGAGCTGATCAGTGCCAGCCACTCAGGATCCGCCTGAGCCAATGCTTTATCGGTCATTGCTCCTCCACCTCGCCATCCACCTGTTACAAAACTTACGCACGGCTGACGCTTTAAAGCGGCTCGCAATAAAACGTCAACAGCCCCTAAGATGCGCCATTGTTTCGCACTTGGGAATTGCACCATGTTACAGATCGACGCCCTGCCCGCCTTTAGCGACAACTACATCTGGTTGTTACAGGATACGACTCAAAAGCGCTGTGCCGTGGTCGATCCGGGTGACGCCGCGCCAGTCCTGGACTGGTTAAACCAGCACCCTGACTGGGTGCTCAGCGATATTCTGGTCACCCACCACCACTTCGACCACGTCGGCGGCGTCGAGCAACTGTATGAAAAAACCGGCGCCAAAGTCTGGGGCCCGGCACTGGAAAACATCCCGGCACGGCACGTGGCGCTGAACGATAACGATCAGATCAATGTGCTCGGCCATGAGTTCAAGGTGTTTCTGGTACCTGGCCACACCCTGGGCCACATTGCTTACTACCACGCCGATGCTTCAGCCCCGTTGTTGTTTAGCGGCGATACCTTGTTCGCTGCCGGCTGTGGCCGGTTATTCGAAGGCACGCCCGACCAGATGCACCACTCGCTGAGCCGACTGGCAGCTTTGCCAGCGCACACAGCGGTGTACTGCACTCACGAGTACACCCTGAGCAACTTGCGTTTTGCCGTCGCCGTAGAACCAAAAAACCCGCATATTGCCGCCAGAATGGCGCAAGTGACGGCCTGGCGTGCAGAAGGAAAGATCAGTTTGCCTTCCAGCATTGCGCTCGAATTGCTCACGAATCCCTTTTTAAGGGTCAATGAAACATCCGTTAAAGAAAAAGCTGACGAATGGAGCAAGCAGGACAATGACTCGCCCAGCGCGGTCTTTGCGAGCTTGCGCAGTAAGAAAGATACATTCTAATCAGGGTCGCGGTTGGCACAAAAATTCTGAACGGTTGACCGCGCCCCCCCTGCTTTCTAGAATCGCCCGACATTTTTGCCCGAAACTATTTTTCTGCCAATGTCGTCATCTATAGGTAACTCCATCAGTTCAGACGCATTGACGCGCTTGGCTAAAGCCATCGCGGTGACTGTGGCTGCCACATTGGCGGGCTGTCAAAGCTTCGATCATTCGACCCAAACTGTCGAACGCCCCAACCTGAAACTGACCAAACGCATCCCGCAGGAGCCGCTCTGGCTCAAGGAAAAGCCTGGCCCCGCAGCCCCGCAAGATGTGTGGGAGCGGATGCGCCAGGGGTTCCAGTTGCAAGAAGGCCTGGGCGTCAACCCGCGAATCGAACAACAACGCTTGTGGTTTGCCAGCAACCCTTCATTCCTGGAAGGCGCCGGCGAACGCGGCAGCCTGTACATCCATTACATCGTTGAGCGTCTTGAAGAACGCAACATGCCACTCGAACTGGCGTTGTTGCCAGTGATTGAAAGTGCCTACAACCCAATGGCGTATTCCCACGCCAACGCGGTCGGGCTCTGGCAGTTCATTCCCTCGACCGGTCGTTATTTCAATCTGCGTCAAACCCGCGCCTACGATGGACGTCGCGACATTACCGCCTCGACATTGGCCGCCATGAACTACCTGACGCGTCTGCACGACATGTTCAACGGTGACTGGCTGCTGGCCCTGGCGGCCTACAACGCGGGTGAAGGCACGGTTAGCCGGGCCATCGAGCGCAACGAAAAGCTTGGCTTGCCGACCGACTACTGGAACCTGCCCCTGCCGCAGGAAACCAAAGACTACGTCCCCAAGTTGCTCGCGCTGTCGCAAGTGGTTCTGGCCCCTGAAGCTTATGGCATCAACCTGAACCCGATTGCCAACGAACCTTACTTCGAAATGGTCGAAATCAAACAGTCCATGGACCTGTCCCGTGTGGCAGCCTTGGCTGAAATCGACGAAGACGAAATGTTCCAGCTCAACCCTGCTTACAAACAGCGCGCCACGACTGATGGCCCGCAGAATTTGTTGGTGCCAACCTCTAAAGCACGGCTTCTGACAGCCAGCCTGTCGAACCTCAAGCCTGAAGAACTGATCAGCATGCGTCCCAAAAAGGCGGTGTTCGATAATGTGGCCAGCAATCCACCTGCACGCCTTAATCGCAAGTACCGGGTTAAAAGTGGCGACAATCTGACCTTGATTGCCAAAGCCAATAAAGTCGATGTCAAAGACTTGCAACGCTGGAACAAACTCAGCGGCAAAAACCTCAAGGCTGGCCAGACGCTGGTCATGCAAGACACACGCAAACCGGTCGCTAAAAAAACCACCACTTACACGGTAAAAAAAGGTGACTCGCTGTACATCGTTGCCAAACGTTTCAACATTGAGATGCAACACCTCAAACGCTGGAATCCAAGTTCGGCCAAGGCACTCAAACCCGGCCAGGTCCTGACGGTCTACAAACCGCACTAAGCGCCTCTGACGGGTTAAATGCGGGCAATCACATTCCTACAAAATTGCAGGAAGTGGATTGCCCGCAACGCTTTCTGGAGTGGCCTTTTTCCTACAGATACAAGCTGTTACTGTACGGAAACCTTAAGCCCAATGCCCGGATCGAATACCTGACTTGATGCGTCTTCTTCTGCTGATTTTGATCAATCTGGCTTTGAGCTTCCCAGCAAGCGCAACCCTGAGCGAAAGCCACGGTTATGCACAGTTCGGCACACTCAAATACCCGTCTACGTTTACCCATTTCGATTGGGTCAACCCCGACGCGCCTAAAGGCGGGACGCTGCGGATCATGGCATTCGGCACCTTCGACACGCTCAACCCGTACACTTTCAAAGGCAGCAGCCCGGTATCGACTGGCAACTTCCTGCAATACGGGGTCAACGAGCTCAACGAAACCCTGATGGCGGGTACTGGCCAATACGCCCCCTCAGGCGATGAACCAACGTCCAGTTATGGCTTGATTGCACAATCGGTGGAGTACAACGAAGACCGCAGCTGGGTGGTGTTTAACCTGCGGCCAGAGGCGCGTTTTCACGATGGCACGCCGATCACTGCCTACGATGTAGCGTTTTCTTACAACTTGCTACTCAAAGAAGGCCACCCCCAGTACCGGACCAACCTGCAAGAAGTCCAGCGCGTGGACATTCTGGGCCCCAAACGCATCCGCTTTGTATTCAAGCGTGCCGGTAACCCGCTGCTGATTTTGCGTCTGGGCGAGTTGCCTGTGCTGCCACAGCACTACTGGGCGAAACGCGACTTTAAGGCCACGACATTTGAGCCACCGCTGGGCAGCGGGCCCTACCGCATCACCAAGGTCACCCCCGGTCGGCAAGTGGTATTCGAGCACGTCAAAAACTGGTGGGGGGCCAATCTGCCGGTCAATCGAGGGAAATACAATTTCGACCGGGTTGAAGTTGAGTTCTATCGTGACAGTGACGTCGCGTTTGAAGCTTTCAAAGCCGGGGAGTTCGACATTTACATCGAGCATCAGGCCAAGAACTGGGCCACCAGTTACAACTTCCCGGCGGTACGTCGTGGTGATGTGATCAAGGCTGAAATCACCCACAAAATCCCGACCCAAACCCAGGGTCTATTCATGAACAGCCGCCGCGGCACCTTCGATCAAGCAAAGGTTCGCGAAGCGCTAGGGCTAATGTTCGATTTTGAGTGGACCAATCGCACCTTGTTCTACGGCGCTTACCAACGGGCCGCGAGTTTTTACCCCAACAGTGAGTTTTCAGCCAGCGGCATAGCCCAAGGCCATGAGTGGCTGATGCTCTCGCCTTGGCGCAATCAGTTGCCGCCAGAGCTGTTCACCCAAGCCTTTGGCCTGCCCAAGACCGATGGCCGAGGCATCCCCCGCGAAACCATGCGCCATGCGCTGGAGCTATTGGCACAAGGTGGCTGGAAACTCTCCGGCCAGCGCCTGCTCAACAGCGAGGGCAAACCCTTAAAGTTCGAAATATTACTGGTCAATCCTAACCTTGAGCGCATATTGCAGCCCTACGTAGAGAACCTGGCCAGTATCGGAATAGAGGCCCGCCTGCGTACCGTGGATCGTGCGCAATACAAGCAGCGGCTGGACCAGTTCGACTTCGACATGATCCTGATGACCCTCGACCAAACCCTGAGCCCTGGCCTTGAGCAGTGGCAGTACTTCCACTCCTCCCAGGTCAACGTCAAGGGCAGCAAGAACTATGCGGGGGTTGCCAACCCGGTGGTCGATCAATTGCTTGAAAAACTGCTCGCCGCACAAACCCGCGAGGAGCAACTGGCTGCTGGCCGGGCCCTGGACCGCGTCTTGCTCTGGCAGCACTACATCATTCCCAACTGGTATCTGAACTACCACCGCCTGGCGTACCGCAACCGGTTCGCCTTTGTGACTACGCCGCCTTACACCTTGGGCCTTAGCGCGTGGTGGCTTAAGCCTACGGAGAAAACCCGATGATGCCTTTGCGTACGTGGCTAAAACCTCTGATCAGCCTGTTATTGGCCAGCCTGACCAGCGTCGCGCTGGCAGCGCCGCAACATGCGTTGACGCTCTACGATGAGCCGCCCAAATACCCGGCCAACTTCAAGCATGTCGACTACGTCAATCCGGATGCACCCAAGGGCGGCACCTTTCGCAAGTCGTCGGTAGGCAGTTTTGACAGCCTGAATCCGTTTATCAACAAAGGCGTGCCCGCCGATGATATTGACCTGACCTTCGACACCCTGACCCGTCAGACGCTGGACGAACCTTTTACCTCCTATGGTTTGATCGCCCAAAAAATCGAAAAGGCGCCCGACAATAGCTGGGTGCGTTTTTACTTGCGACCTGAGGCCACGTTCAGTGATGGCCACCCGATTCGCGCCGAAGACGTGGTATTCACCTTCGATACGCTGATGAAAAACGGCTCGCCGCTGTACAAGGGCTATTACAGCGATGTCGACAAAGCCATTGCGGAAAACCCGCTGCAAGTGAAGTTCACCTTCAAGCACAACAAGAACCGCGAACTGCCGCTGATTCTGGGCCAACTGCCGGTGCTGCCCAAACATTGGTGGGAAAGCCGCGACTTCGGCAAGGGCAATCTTGAAATCCCTGTAGGCAGCGGCCCCTACACCATCGCCGAGATCAAGCCCGGTCGTTCCATTCGTTACGAGCGCAACAAGAACTATTGGGGAAAAGACCTGCCCATCAACAAGGGCCTGTACAACTTCGATGCGATTACCATCGATTACTTTCGCGACAACAGCGTTGCCTTTGAAGCGCTCAAGGCTGGGCAATTTGATTACTGGTTCGAGATCAGCGCCAAAAATTGGGCCAGTGCCTACAACGCCCCTGCGTTCACCCAGGGTCGCTTGAAAAAAGAAGAAATCCGCAACCACAACCCGACTGGCATGCAAGGGTTTGTGTTTAACCTGCGCAAATCGATGTTTCAGGATGTGCGGGTTCGCGAAGCGTTGAGCCTGTTGTTCGACTTTGAATGGGCCAACAAACAGTTATTCAGCGGCGCTTACGCCCGCACCGGCAGTTACTTTGAAAACTCGGAAATGGCCGCCAAGGCCCCGCCCACCGAAGCAGAACTGGCTATTTTGGAACCCCTGCGCGGCCAGATCCCGGACCAAGTGTTCACTGACGTCTTCAAGCCAAGTGTCACCGACGGCAGCGGCATGATCCGCGAGCAACAACGCAAGGCCTATAAATTGCTGCAAGAGGCCGGCTGGCGCATCGTCGACGACAAGATGGTCGACGCCCAAGGCAAGCCGGTCAAGATTGAGTTTTTGTTGGCGCAATCAGAGTTCGAACGCATTCTGTTGCCTTACAAACGCAACCTCAGCGACCTGGGCATAGAGTTGCAAATTCGCCGTGTCGACACCTCCCAGTACCTGAACCGCTTGCGCTCACGAGATTTCGACATGATTGTCGGTGGTTTCCCACAGTCCAACTCCCCAGGCAGCGAGCAACGCGAGTATTGGGAGTCGCAGAGCTACGACAAACCCGGCAGCCGCAATTTCATTGGCCTCAAAGACCCGGCCATTGATCAACTGACAGAAGGCCTGATCAATGCCGAAACCCGTCAAAGCCTGATCGACCACGCCCGAGCGCTGGATCGCGTATTGCAATGGGGCTTCTATGTCGTCCCTAACTGGCACATCAAAACCTGGCGCGTGGCCTACTCAAGCAACATCGGCCACCCGGCGGTCACCCCGCTGTACGACATCGGGACCGCTACATGGTGGGCAAAACCTGACACCAAACCCATGACTCCTCCTACTGAACCCACAAGCGAAAGCCTGGAGCCTTAAATGCTGGCGTATATATTCAGGCGACTGCTGCTGATTATTCCGACGCTATTCGGGATTTTGCTGATCAACTTCATCATCATCCAGGCGGCCCCCGGCGGCCCGGTCGAGCAAATGATTGCCAAGCTCGAAGGCTTTGACGGCGCGACCAGCCGTATCGCCGGCGGTGGCTCCGAAGTCTCGGTGGCAGGCTCTAACTACCGAGGCGCACAAGGCCTGGACCCGGCGTTGATCCAGGAGATCGAAAAGATGTACGGGTTCGACAAGTCAGCCCCCGAGCGCTTGTGGATCATGATCAAGAACTACGCCCAACTGGACTTCGGCGAGAGCTTTTTCCGCGACGCCAAGGTCATCGACTTGATCAAGGAAAAAATGCCGGTCTCCATCTCGCTGGGGCTGTGGAGCACGCTGATCATGTATTTGGTGTCGATCCCGCTGGGAATCGCCAAGGCGACGCGACACGGCAGTCACTTTGACGTCTGGACCAGTTCGGCAATCATTATCGGCTATGCGATTCCGGCCTTTTTGTTTGCCATTCTGCTGATTGTGGTCTTCGCCGGGGGCAGCTATCTGGACTGGTTCCCGCTGCGCGGCCTGACCTCCAACAACTTCGATCAGTTGAGTTGGGGTGGCAAGATCCTCGATTATTTCTGGCACCTGGCGCTTCCCATCACTGCCTTGGTCATCGGCAACTTCGCCACCATGACGTTACTGACCAAAAACAGCTTTCTGGATGAGATCAACAAACAGTACGTGGTGACCGCCAAGGCCAAAGGGCTGACCAATCATCGCGTGCTCTACGGACACGTGTTTCGCAACGCCATGTTGCTGGTGATTGCGGGTTTCCCGTCAGCCTTTATCGGCATCTTCTTTACCGGCTCATTGCTGGTCGAGGTGATTTTTTCACTGGACGGGCTGGGGCTGATGAGTTTTGAGGCGGCGATCAATCGCGATTACCCGGTGGTCTTTGGCACCCTGTTCATCTTCACGCTGGTCGGACTGGTGGTGAAGTTGATCGGCGACCTCTCGTACACCCTGGTTGATCCGCGCATCGACTTTGAAAGCCGGGAGCATTGAGATGAAACTGTCCCCTCTCAACCGACGACGTTTCGAACGTTTCAAAGCCAACAAGCGCGGCTGGTGGTCGCTGTGGATGTTCCTGGTGCTGTTCGGGCTCAGCCTGGGTGCCGAACTGATCGCCAACGACAAACCCCTGATGATTCATTACGACGGCGACTGGTACTTCCCTGCCCTCAAACGCTACCCCGAAACAGATTTCGGCGGCGAGTTCCCACTCGAAGCCAACTACAAAAGCCCGTACATCCGCGAACTGCTGGCCAAGAAAGACGCCTTGATCGTGTGGCCCCTTATCCCGTACAGCTATCAGAGCATTAACTACGACCTGAAAGTCCCGGCGCCTGCGCCACCCTCGGCCGAAAACTGGCTAGGCACCGATGATCAGGGCCGAGATGTGTTGGCCCGGGTAATTTATGGCTTTCGAATTTCGGTGTTGTTTGCCCTTACGCTGACTGTTTTGAGTTCGATCATTGGCGTGATTGCGGGCGCCCTTCAGGGCTTCTATGGCGGCTGGGTCGACCTCGCAGGCCAGCGCTTTCTGGAGATATGGTCAGGTTTACCGGTGCTCTATCTGCTGATCATTCTGGCCAGCTTCGTGCAGCCCAACTTCTGGTGGCTGCTGGGGATCATGCTGCTGTTTTCCTGGATGAGCCTGGTTGATGTGGTACGCGCCGAATTTCTGCGTGGGCGAAATCTGGAATATGTGCGAGCAGCCCGTGCGCTGGGCATGCAAGACATGGCAATCATGTACCGCCATATCCTGCCCAACGCCATGGTCTCGACCATGACCTTTATGCCGTTTATTTTGACCGGTGCCATTGGCACCCTCACTGCGCTGGACTTCCTGGGCTTTGGCCTGCCTCCAGGCGCGCCATCACTCGGCGAACTGGTCGCCCAGGGCAAATCCAACCTGCAAGCGCCGTGGCTGGGCATCAGTGCCTTTGCCGTGCTGGCCATCATGCTCAGCCTGCTGGTGTTTATCGGCGAGTCCGCTCGCGATGCCTTCGACCCGAGGAAATGAGATGACGCAGGACAATCTGATCGAAGTGCGCGATCTCGCCGTCGAGTTTTCCACGGGCGAGCAATCACACCGCGTGGTGCAAGGCATCAACTTCGACATCAAGCGCGGTGAAACCCTGGCGCTGGTGGGCGAAAGCGGCTCGGGCAAGTCAGTGACCGCACATTCCATTCTGCGACTGCTGCCCTACCCTATGGCGCGTCATCCGAGCGGCAGCATTCAGTACGCAGGCCAAGACCTGCTACATCTGGATGAGAAAAAACTCAGGCATATCCGTGGCAATCGAATTGCCATGATTTTCCAGGAGCCCATGACCTCGCTGAACCCGCTGCACTGTATTGAAAAGCAGATCAACGAAGTGCTGGGCATCCACAAGGGACTGACCGGCAAAGCAGCCACGAGGCGCACCCTTGAGCTTCTGGAGCTGGTCGGCATACCTGATCCCCATAAACGCCTAAAAGCGTTGCCACACGAGCTGTCAGGCGGCCAGCGCCAGCGGGTCATGATCGCGATGGCCCTGGCCAACGAGCCTGAACTGTTAATTGCCGACGAACCGACCACCGCGCTGGACGTCACCGTGCAGCTGAAAATTCTGGAATTGCTGAAGGAATTACAGGCGCGTCTGGGGATGTCGCTGTTACTGATCAGTCACGATTTGAACCTTGTTCGACGAATTGCGCATCGAGTATGTGTCATGCAGCGCGGTTGCATCGTCGAACAAGCATCGTGCGAACAGTTGTTCCGTTCGCCACAGCATCCGTACACCCGGGAACTGCTCAGTGCAGAGCCCAGCGGAAACCCGGCCAATACGGTTGGAGGCCCGCCGTTGCTGGAAGTCGAGGACCTGAAAGTCTGGTTCCCGATCAAAAAAGGACTGTTGCGCAAGACAGTTGATTACGTGAAAGCGGTCGACGGAATAAACTTCAGCCTGCCTCAGGGCCAGACCCTGGGCATTGTAGGAGAAAGCGGATCGGGTAAATCGACGCTGGGTCTGGCGATTTTGCGTTTGATTGCCAGCAAAGGCCCGATCAGTTTTGAAGGCAAACGGCTAGACTGTTTGTCGCGACAAGCAGTAAGACCCCTGCGACGGGAAATGCAGGTGGTGTTCCAAGACCCGTTTGGCAGCCTCAGCCCACGCATGAGCGTCAGTGAGATTGTCGGCGAAGGCTTGCGCATCCACCGCATGGGAACTCCCGAGGAGCAGGAAAAGGCAATTATTGAAGCCTTGAGAGAAGTAGGTCTGGATCCGGAAACCCGGCACCGCTACCCTCACGAGTTTTCTGGCGGGCAACGGCAGCGCATCGCCATTGCCCGGGCACTGGTATTAAAACCGGCGCTGATTGTGCTGGACGAGCCAACCTCTGCGTTGGACCGTACGGTACAGCGCCAGGTAGTCGAGTTGTTACGCTCGCTGCAAACCAAGTACAACCTGACCTATTTGTTTATCAGCCATGACCTGGCGGTAGTCAAAGCGTTGAGCCACCAATTGATGGTGGTCAAGCACGGCCAAGTGGTCGAACAGGGTGATGCGCAAAGTATCTTTGCCTCACCGCAACATCCATATACACAACAGCTGCTGGAAGCCGCCTTTTTGGCACCAGTGGCTGTCGATTAACCTGATAGAGGAACAACACATGGGTTTTCTCGCCGGTAAGCGCGTCCTGATCGTCGGTGTCGCTAGCAAATTGTCCATCGCTTCTGGCATTGCTGCCGCCATGCACCGTGAAGGCGCTGAACTTGCTTTCACTTATCAGAACGAAAAGCTTAAAGGCCGCGTTGAAGAGTTCGCAGCAGGCTGGGGCTCGAACCCGGAACTGTGCTTCCCTTGCGACGTTGCCAGCGATGAAGAAATCGCCAAGGTTTTCGAAGAGCTGAGCAAAAAGTGGGACGGCCTGGACTGCATCGTTCACTCCGTAGGTTTCGCCCCTGGCGACCAACTGGACGGCGACTTCACAGACGCTACCACCCGTGAAGGCTTCCGCATTGCTCACGACATCAGCGCCTACAGCTTCGTGGCCCTGGCCAAAGCTGGTCGCCCGATGATGAAAGGCCGCAATGGCAGCCTGCTGACCCTGTCCTACCTGGGTGCAGAACGCACCATGCCTAACTACAACGTGATGGGCATGGCTAAAGCCAGCCTGGAAGCGGGTGTACGTTACCTGGCAGGCAGCCTGGGCCCTGAAGGCACTCGCGTTAACTGCGTATCGGCTGGCCCGATCCGCACGCTGGCAGCTTCTGGCATCAAGAACTTCCGTAAAATGCTGGCGGCCAACGAGGCGCAAACCCCGCTGCGTCGCAACGTGACCATCGATGAAGTCGGCAACGCCGGCGCCTTCCTGTGCTCCGATCTGGCATCGGGCATCAGCGGCGAAATCATGTACGTAGACGGCGGCTTCAACACCACCGCGATGGGCAGCCTCGAAGAGTAACCTCTTCGCTGTAGCCGCTACGCAAAACGCCCGGCGCATTGACTGCACCGGGCGTTTTTCGTTTAAGGCCTGAAAATATTCGCACGCATGACTCTTCGCTGCGCAACCCGTCAACGACGACACATTTCGCAGAGGCAAGCCCGGTACTGTAACGCTGCTCGTGTTGTTAACGACTTAAACGGTTTTGGAAGACTCGCGGGTTTTACGCCCGGTTAGGCTTTTGTCTCACGGCTGAAAAGGACGGCTCCTAGCCCTGCCAAGGCAAAACACGCTGACAAGTACGGAATGGGCTGCGCACCCACCAGATTGATCAAAAGACCGCCGAGCAGTGAACCCACGCCGATGGCGGCGTTGAACACAGACACGTTGATGGACGTGGCCGCATCTGCCCCACCTGCGATTTTCGACGCTTCCTTGAACACCAGAGTCTGCAGCAGAACCGGAAGCGCGCCGTAGGCAGCGCCCCAAGCCGCGAGCGCAATAAAGAGCGTTGCGTGACTGACAGTGGATGCATTCATGCAAGCCAGGCTCACCGCCAGAAGCGCACTCACCAAACCCAGGCTGGCTCGCGGGGCTCTGGAGGCAAGAGGACCGACCGCAAAATTGGTCATAACCCCCGCAGCCCCGTAAACCAGCAGCAGCATGCTGATCTGGCCCGCACTCTGCCCGGCGACCTGTTCGAGATACGGAGCAATGTAGGTATAGGCCAGGAAGTTGCCTGTCACGACAAGGGCGGTGATGCCAAAAATCGTCAGCAGCGCGCTGTTTTTAAGCACCGCAGACATGGCCCCGCGCTTGGCAGCCCTGGAGAGACGAACCGCCGGGACAGACCACACAATCAATGTAAAAACGATCAGGCTCAGCACGGACAGCGCTGCGAATACCGCGCGCCAACCGTACAGATCCCCCAACAGCGTGCCCGCAGGAATGCCGAGTACGGTTGCCAGCGAAACACCGCCAAAGACGATGGACGTCGCACGCACGGCATTGCGGGCAGCAACCAGATGCACAGCGGTGACGACCGCCGTTGACCAGAACACGCCTATCGCGGCGGCAACCAGGATACGACCGATAAACACCACAAAATAACCGGACGCCAGAAATGTGATCAGATTTCCGACACAACAGACGGCCAAAAGGCCTGCCATAAGCGCCTTGCGATTGATAGAGCCCAGCAGACTTGTGAGCGGCGCAGCGGTCAGGGCAACCATAAAGGCAAAGATCGTGACCAAATAACCGACAACCCCCAACGATACGTTGAGCCCTTCGGCCATAGCCGGTAACACGCCGACAGGCATGAGTTCGGTGCTGACAAAGGAAAAGCACCCCAGGCTTAGAGCGAGCACAGCACCTGCACTCCGTGCTCTGGAGATTTTTACCCCGTGAGGATGCGACGTTGAATGGGCTCCCGCTGACACGGGATCAGCACTCGAGTCTGTAATGGTTGATTGCATAATTTCACCCTGAAGCCTGTGAATGGGTTGAGCGCAACACACCGGATGACCTCTGACACTCAATTGGCGTCATCAATGTTGCGGCACGTGGGCGCCAAAGCAGCTTGGGAACAAGTCTGGGATTTAGCTGACAAAATTGCGATAGCATGAAAATCACAATACCTATGCGCCGGAGTCATCAATGCGAGCACTCAGTTCCCAGCTTCTTGAGGGTGTGGATGTCATGGCGGCAGTCGTCGATACACGCAGTTTTGGCGGGGCCGCAGAGGTGCTGGACATGTCGCAATCAGGGGTCAGCAGAGCAATCGCCCGCTTGGAAACACGACTTGGCATCCGGGTTTTCGAGCGCACCACACGGGCAGTCAGACTGACCGATGAGGGCCGACACTTTTACGAGCAGGTAATGCCGCTGATCGGCGCACTGACGGAGGTCACGAGCAATGCCGCTGGCGATGCGCAAAAAGTCTATGGCCGTTTACGCGTCAACGTCGACCCACTGTTCGCACGATTCATCCTGGGCCCACGCTTAGGGCCCTTCATGGACCGCCACCCGGAACTCGAACTGGATCTGCGCAGCAAGGAGGACCTTGGTGACCTGGTCGCAGATGGCTTTGATCTGGCGCTGCGTTTCGGACATCCGCAACCCTCCTCGCTCGTCGCCAGAAAACTGTTCGACACTCGGGTACTGACGATGGCATCTCCAGCCTATTTGAAGCGATTTGGACACCCTGCAGAGCCGCGAGCACTGGAAAACGCGCCTCATCGCTGCATCCTCTTCAGGGAACCGGTGACAGGAAAACCCTTTGCCTGGGAATTCCATCAACGCAGCAAGCAGTTGACGCTCAAACCGCAAGGCACGCTCACCGTCAACGACCCTGGAACGGTCTATAGCACCTGCCTGGCCGGGCTCGGTATCGCGCAACTGTTCGAGTTGGGCGTCGAGGAGTACATCGCATCCAATCAGTTGGTCCCACTGTTTCCTGATTGGTCGCAACAGCGATTCCCGCTCTATGCGTACTACCCTTCGCGGCATCACGTCCCGGCCAAAACACGTGCACTGCTTGAGTTTGTTGAGGGCCTGGTCAGATGATGGCTCCGGGGCATTACCCATCTGAGTGGGAGCTGCCGCAGCCTACGTCCTGTGATTTTCTGTCACGCATAAAAAATGGCCGCTCAGTGAGCGGCCATTTTTTGTGAAGCCATGAAGAACGCTTAGTAGCGATCAACCTTGGCTTCGTTTTCCAACTGCTTGCGGTAGGCAGCAAAGTCTTGCTGGCCAACACGCGAAGCAAGGAAGCGACGATACGACGCTTTCTCTTCTTCAGTCGGCTTCGCGGCATCGTTAACGCCGTTCAGACACAACACCACAACGGTGCCATCAGCCAAGGTCACGCTGCCAAATGTCGGCTTGTCCTTGGACGCAGGCTTAGGCATGCGGAATACAGCTTGCAACACGGCAGGATCAATACCGTCCTGGCCCCGCGCAACGGCTTCCTGAACCTTCCACGACTGACCGTCAACGGGCTGGCTCAACGGCAATTTGCCATCGCGCAAGCCTGCAATGATTTCATCAGCCTTGGTTTTAGCCGCCGCACTCGCGTGCTCTTTGACCAGTTGTGCACGAATGCTTGAAGCTACGGCCTCCAGAGGCAACTGCTCTGGCTTGCGGTGCTCTTTAACACGCAGTACGACAACGGTCTCAGGGTCAAGCTCAAGCGCGGTACTGTTGGCACCCTCGTCCATCACTTCAGTGCTGAATGCGGCTTGAATCACAGCACGGTTAGCAGCAATGCCTTCACCACCCTCACGGCCAAACGGCGCCGAGGTATGCACAGTCAGCTTCAAGTCCTGAGCAGGCTGGGCCAGATCAGAGGCTTCAAACGCAGAGTCTTCGAGCTGCTTGGTCGCATCGACAAAGCTGCGCTCAACCTGTTGCGTTTTCAGATCACGCGTCAGTTTGTCTTTCAAACTGGCGAAGGTCGGTACTTCCGGCGCTTCGACACCCAGCAGCTTGATCAGGTGGTAACCAAAGCTGGTACGAACCGGCTCCGAAACCTGGTCTTTTTTCAACGCATACTCAGCCGCTTCAAAGACCGGATCATAGACACCCGGGCCCGCGTAACCGAGATCACCGCCATTGGCAGCCGAACCCGGATCTTGAGATAACTCTTTGGCCAAAGCCTCAAAGCTTTCGCCTTTGGCCAGACGCTGTTGAATCTCTTCGATCTTGGCTTTGGCTTGCGCGTCGCTGACTTTGTCGTTGACCTCAATCAGGATGTGCGCAGCACGACGCTGTTCCGCCAGGTTGGCGATTTCTTTCTGATAAAGCGCCTGCAGCTCGTCATCTTTGACCGCCACCTGATCAAAGAAGGCAGACTTCTTCAATTCGATGTAATCAATCACGACTTGGTCAGGCGTCATGAATTCTTTGGCGTGCTTGTCGTAGTAAGCCTTGACTTCTTCTTCGCTGATTTTCACCGCAGCAGGATCTGCCTTGATGTTCAGGGTAGCGAAATCACGGGTTTGCTTTTCAAGGCGGGCAAAAGCGTTCACTTGCTCATCAGTCACAAAACCACTGCCTGCCAAACCGGCACGCAGCTGACCAATCAACATTTCCTGGCCTAGCATTTCGCGAAATTGCAGACGGCCGTAACCCAGTTGACGAATCACCTGATCGAAACGCTCAGGGCTGAATTGGCCATTGTCCTGAAACTCAGGCGTCTGCAGAATGACCTGGTCCAAAGCGGCTTCAGAGAAGGAGAACTTCGCATTATTGGCGCCTTGCAGCAGCAACTTGCGATCGATCAACCCTTTCAGGGCTGCCTCATGCAGCATTTTTTCGTCCAGTAACGACGCGTCGAAATCCTTGCCCAGCTGTTGCATCAACTGACGACGTTGCATGTCGACAGCTTGGCTGAGTTCAACTTGGGTGATTTCCTCACCGTTTACCTTGGCCGCATCCTTGCTGGTAGAGGTGGCTTGAAAAATCGCATCGAAACCGGTCAACGCCATGAGCGCGACGATGACACCGATGATGGTCTTGGCAATCCAGCCTTGTGAATTGTCCCTGATATTTTGCAGCATGCTTCCCCCAGAAACGGTCTTGCACAATGAGCAACCGTGGAGCGTGGGTAGAGTCCGGATAGAAGAAAGGCGCATCCGAGGATGCGCCTTCTCGTAACTGGCGGAGCGGACCGGGCTCGAACCCGCGACCCCCGGTGTAACTCATCAATGCATGCATTGACCGTACAACCGCTCCGCTGCCAAGCCTGGCGTGCGCCTGACCCGGTTGGGTAAAGGTGTTACAGAAACTTAGTTAACCGCTTCTTTCAGTGCTTTACCGGCTTTGAAGCCTGGTTTATTAGCAGCAGGAATTTCCAGCGTTTTACCCGTCTGAGGGTTACGACCAGTGCGAGCGGAACGTTCGCTTACAGAAAAAGTACCAAAGCCAACCAGTACCACAGAGTCGCCGGCCTTCAGAGCGCCAGTGACGGATTCGATTACTGCGTCCAGCGCACGGCCAGCTGCAGCTTTCGGGATATCAGCAGATGCAGCGATAGCATCAATCAGTTCCGACTTGTTCACTCTAAGTCCCCTTATATCTATCTGAGTATGTTTCTAAAGTTTTTTGGTAAAACCTGAACGCTTGCCTGAGTACTGCGGACACTTATAGAGCCGCTTTATAACAAGGGCTCTAAACAGCGTCAAGAAAGCCCCTCAGGCAAATTAGTATTAATGCGTGCTGATTCTTTCCTTAGCGTCAGACTCTCGCTTCTCATCCTTGGCAACAATCTCAGGAGCCACATCTGGCAAGGGCTCCGGGGCGTATTGCAGCGCAATTTGCAGGACCTCGTCAATCCATTTAACCGGTTTAATCTGAAGATCCTGTTTGATGTTGTCAGGAATTTCCTTCAGATCGCGGACATTCTCTTCAGGAATAATTACGGTTTTGATTCCACCGCGGTGGGCCGCCAGCAATTTTTCCTTCAGACCACCGATGGCCAGTACCTGACCACGCAAGGTAATTTCACCGGTCATTGCAACATCTGCACGCACAGGAATCAGCGTAAGCGCTGACACCAAAGCAGTACACATTCCTACACCAGCACTCGGCCCGTCTTTAGGCGTAGCACCTTCTGGCATGTGGATGTGAATGTCACGTTTCTCGTGGAAATCCAATGGGATACCAAGGCTCTTGGCGCGGCTGCGGACGACCGTCAAAGCCGCAGTAATGGACTCAACCATCACATCACCGAGCGAACCAGTCTTGATCAACTGACCTTTACCAGGCACGACAGCGGCCTCAATAGTGAGCAATTCGCCGCCGACTTGAGTCCAGGCCAGGCCGGTCACTTGACCAATCTGGTCTTGCTGTTCTGCCAGGCCATAACTGAATTTTCTTACGCCCAGGAAGTGTTCCAGAAGCTCAGAGGTTACAGTGACGGAGAAGCGTTTTTCCATCGCATGCTCTTTGACTGCCTTGCGGCAAATCTTCGCAATCTGACGCTCAAGGCCCCGCACACCTGCTTCGCGGGTGTAGTAACGAATGATGTCGCGGATGGCTTCGTTGTCGAATGCCAGCTCGCCTTTCTTCAATCCATTCGCTTCAATTTGTTTCGGAGCGAGGTATTTGATTGCGATGTTGATTTTTTCGTCTTCGGTGTAGCCCGGCAGACGAATCACTTCCATCCGATCCAGCAACGCTGGCGGGATGTTCATGGAGTTCGAGGTGCACAGGAACATCACATCGGACAGGTCGTAATCGACCTCAAGGTAATGGTCGTTGAAGTTGTGGTTTTGCTCAGGGTCCAGCACTTCCAGCAATGCAGATGCCGGATCACCGCGCATGTCGCTGCCCATCTTGTCGATTTCATCGAGCAAGAAAAGCGGGTTACGCACACCCACCTTTGTCATCTTTTGAATCAATCTTCCTGGCATGGAACCGATGTAGGTACGGCGGTGACCACGAATTTCCGCTTCATCGCGTACGCCGCCCAAGGCCATGCGCACGAATTTACGGTTTGTCGCGCTGGCAATGGACTCTGCAAGAGAGGTCTTACCTACACCAGGAGGACCTACCAGGCACAAAACCGGACCACGGATTTTCTTCACGCGCTTTTGCACGGCGAGGTATTCGAGAATCCGCTCTTTGACTTCGTCCAGACCATAGTGGTCGGCATCCAGAATGTCTTCAGCGCGCTTTAGGTCCAGACGCACCTTGCTCTGAGCCTTCCACGGCACCTGTACCAACCAGTCAATGTAGGAGCGCACCACGGTCGCTTCTGCGGACATTGGCGACATTTGCTTAAGCTTGTTCAACTCAGCCTGAGCCTTGGTCATTGCATCTTTAGGCAGGCCGGCCTCTTCAATGCGCTTTTTCAGCTCTTCAATTTCGTTGTGACCTTCGTCACCGTCACCCAGCTCTTTCTGAATGGCCTTCATCTGCTCATTCAGGTAGTACTCGCGCTGGCTGCGCTCCATCTGTTTTTTGACACGGCCACGAATGCGCTTTTCAACTTGCAGCAAGTCGATCTCGGCATCCAGCAACGCCAGAACATGCTCGACCCGCGCTTGCAGGTCGATGATTTCAAGAATTTCCTGCTTCTGCTCGATCTTCAGCGCCATGTGGGCAGCCATGGTATCGACCAGACGGCTTGGCTCATCAATGCTGTTAAGCGATGACAACACCTCGGCAGGCACCTTCTTGCCCAACTGCACATACTGCTCGAACTGCGAGAGCAGGCTGCGTACAAAGACTTCGGATTCGCGCTCCGGAGCAGCCACTTCGTCAATCAAAGAGACTTCAGCGCTCAAGTAGCCGTCAGCCTGACCGAAATACTCCACAGCACCGCGCTGCTCACCCTCAACCAGCACTTTAACTGTGCCATCCGGGAGCTTGAGCAGTTGCAGGACCGTTGCAATAGTACCCACACGATACAGAGCGTCTTCGCCCGGATCATCGTCAGCAGGATTTTTTTGAGCCAACAGCAAAATCTGCTTGTCGCCCGTCATCGCAGCCTCAAGGGCCTCGATTGATTTCTCGCGTCCCACGAACAGTGGAATAACCATGTGCGGATAAACCACGACATCGCGCAATGGCAGGAGAGGCAATTCGATGGTTGTCTTCATGATTTCGCCTCTACGGCGGCCATAAGGCCGTAATCAGATGGATGTAAGCTTGAAGCCAAGATGGGGGCTGTCCGGGAAAAAAACAAGCGCTGACCGACAGGAAAAACAAAGGGGCCCGAAGGCCCCTTCTTTAACACGCAAGATGTAATACACAGCAATACACTTACGCGTCGGGTGCAGCCTTGGCAGTCGCTTCGCTGTTTTCATAAATCAACAGCGGCTTTGACTTGCCTTCTATAACGCTTTCGTCGATCACAACTTTACTCACCTCGGACTGCGAGGGAATTTCGTACATGGTGTCGAGCAATACGCTTTCAAGAATCGAACGAAGACCACGAGCACCCGTCTTGCGCTCCAGCGCACGCTTGGCCACTGCTTTCAGGGCGTCCGCACGGAACTCAAGATCAACGCCTTCCATCTCGAACAACTTGCCGTATTGCTTGGTCAGCGCGTTTTTCGGTTCGGTCAGAATCTGCATCAGCGCAGCTTCATCCAGCTCGTCGAGCGTTGCAAGAACAGGCAAACGACCCACGAACTCAGGGATCAGACCGAACTTGACCAGATCATCAGGCTCGACTTCACGCAGGGATTCGCCAACCTTCTTGCCCTCTTCCTTGCTGCGTACTTCGGCGCTAAAGCCGATGCCGCCGCGCGTAGAGCGTGCCTGGACAACCTTCTCAAGGCCTGAGAATGCACCACCGCAGATAAACAGAATATTGCGGGTATCAACCTGCAAGAACTCCTGCTGAGGATGCTTGCGGCCACCTTGAGGCGGTACGGAAGCCACGGTGCCTTCGATCAGTTTGAGCAACGCTTGCTGCACACCTTCGCCGGAAACATCACGGGTAATCGAAGGGTTGTCAGATTTGCGCGAAATCTTGTCGATTTCATCGATGTAGACGATACCCATTTGGGCTTTCTCTACGTCGTAATCGCATTTCTGAAGCAGTTTCTGAATGATGTTTTCCACATCCTCGCCCACATAACCGGCTTCGGTCAGCGTGGTGGCATCAGCGATGGTGAAAGGCACATTCAGCAGACGAGCCAAGGTTTCTGCCAGCAGGGTTTTACCCGAGCCGGTAGGTCCGATCAGCAGGATGTTGCTCTTGCCGAGTTCGACGTCGTCATTTTTTTTGTCACGCTGGTTGAGGCGTTTGTAGTGGTTGTACACCGCTACAGCCAAAACCTTTTTGGCACGTTCCTGACCAATAACGTATTGATCAAGGATGCCGCTGATTTCTTTTGGCGAAGGTAATTTATGCGCGCTGCTTTCAGCTTGGGCTTCCTGCACCTCCTCACGGATGATGTCGTTGCACAAGTCGACGCATTCGTCGCAGATAAACACCGAGGGGCCGGCAATCAATTTACGCACTTCATGCTGGCTTTTGCCACAGAAGGAGCAATAGAGCAATTTGCCGTTGTCCTCGCCGTTGCGGGTGTCAGTCATTCGATCGATCCAAATCCGATAGGCTTGCAACACAAGATGAAGGCAACTGCGGGCTTTTTCAAGCCCGCAGGTGGTCGGTTAACCCAACCACCTACACTTGGGCTACTTAAGCGGGCATTTGACGCTTGCTGAACACAGAGTCGATCAAACCGTATTCGGCCGCACGCTCAGCGCTCATGAAGTTGTCACGCTCAGTGTCACGCTCGATGGTCTCGAGAGTCTGACCCGTGTGATGAGCCAGCAGCGAGTTCAAACGGTGACGAATGTTGAGGATTTCCTTGGCATGAATGTCGATATCCGACGCCTGCCCCTGGAAACCGCCCAATGGCTGGTGAATCATCATGCGCGAGTTAGGCAGGCAGTGACGCTTGCCCGGTGCGCCGCCAGCCAACAGGAAAGCACCCATGCTGCAGGCCTGACCAATACAGATGGTCGACACGTCTGGCTTGATGAACTGCATGGTGTCGTAGATCGACATGCCTGCAGTGACCGAGCCGCCAGGGGAGTTGATGTAAAGATGGATGTCCTTGTCCGGGTTTTCGGCTTCAAGGAAAAGCAGCTGCGCAGCAACCAGATTGGCCATGTAGTCTTCGACAGGGCCTACCAGGAAGATGATTCGTTCCTTCAAAAGGCGCGAATAGATGTCGTAGGCGCGTTCGCCACGAGCAGACTGCTCAACAACCATCGGGACCAGGCCGCCAGCGGCCTGGATGTCAGAGTTCTGCTGAATATAAGAATTGCGGGACATGTCCGGCAGTCACTCCCAAAAAGTCTTGTCTGGAATACGCATAAGCCAGCTCGAGGCTGGCTTATGGTTGTGTTTTCTAACGAGTCAGAAATCAGTCGGCTTGTGGAGCTTCCACCGGTTTGACAGCTTCTTCGTAAGAGACCGCTTTATCGGTCACCTTAGCCTTCTGCAGAACAGTATCCACAACTTGCTCTTCCAGCACAACCGAACGAACCTCGTTCAATTGCTGGTCATTTTTGTAGTACCACGCTACAACCTGCTCTGGCTCCTGATAAGCGGAAGCCATTTCCTGAATCATTTCGCGTACGCGATCTTCGTCAGGCTTCAGGTCGAATTGCTTAACCACTTCCGCAACGATCAGCCCCAGCACAACGCGACGCTTGGCTTGCTCTTCGAACAGCTCAGCCGGCAGTTGATCTGGCTTGATGTTGCCACCGAACTGCTGAACAGCCTGAACGCGCAGACGATCAACTTCGTTGGACAGCAAAGCTTTTGGCACTTCAATCGGGTTGGCAGCCAGCAGACCGTCCATTACCTGGTTCTTAACCTTGGACTTGATTGCCTGACGCAGCTCACGCTCCATGTTCTTACGAACTTCGGCGCGGAAACCTTCGATACCTGTTTCCTTGATACCGAATTGAGCGAAGAACTCTTCGTTCAGCTCTGGCAGCTTAGGCTCAGATACAGTGTTGACAGTCACGGTGAACTCAGCGGCTTTGCCAGCCAGGTCCAGGTTCTGATAGTCCTCTGGGAAAGTCAGGGACAGAACGCGCTCTTCGCCTGCCTTAGCACCAACCAGACCGTCTTCGAAGCCAGGAATCATGCGGCCCGAACCCAGAACCAGCTGAGTACCCTTGGCGGAACCGCCAGCGAATACTTCGCCATCAACCTTGCCAACGAAATCAATGTTCAGCTGGTCTTCGTTCTGAGCAGCACGCTCAGTCACTTCAAAGCGGGTGTTTTGCTTGCGCAGCACGTCCAGCATTTTGTCCAGGTCAGCATCAGCCACTTCGGCGCTCAGGCGCTCGACGGCGATAGTGTCCAGACCGGTCACTTCGAATTCTGGGAATACTTCGAAAGTGGCAATGTATTCCAGATCTTTGCCTTTCTCGAAGACTTTAGGCTCAACCGATGGTGCGCCAGCCGGGTTCAGCTTTTGCTCAACCACTGCTTCGTAGAAAGAAGCCTGGATCACGTTGCCCAGCGCTTCTTGACGCGCATCAGCTTCGTAACGCTGACGGATCACGCTCATTGGCACTTTGCCTGGACGGAAGCCCGGGATTTTGGCCTTTTGGGCAGTCTGTTGCAGACGCTTGTTGACTTCAGCCTCAATACGCTCAGCTGGCACGCCAATGGTCATGCGACGCTCAAGAGCGGAAGTATTTTCAACAGAAACTTGCATGGATATTCCTCGTTGCACAGACATTAGCCGGCCGTTTCCGACCCCATAATCAAGGGCATGCATTCTAGTGGGTCAAACTCAAGAAGTCACCCTACCGAAATCGCGCACAGAAACAGCAGGTACATTATTAAGCGCAAGCAATGATTTGCTTAACCACCTGAAAACACATAAATCTTTACACACAGACCCCAGTTCAGAGCCTTCTATATAGAAGCAGGCATCAAGCAAGCGCTTGGCAGCGCCCCTGCAGGGTAAGAAAACGGGAGACAGGCATTATTCAGCAACACAATGCAGCCCATCGCTCACACACCCAAAACAGTACAAACCAAAAAAAAGCGCATCCCTTTGCAGGTACTGCGCTTTTTTAGGTCTTGGGCAAATCTCGCGCCCCGAAACGGCACCAAGGCTTACCAAAGCCACTTCAATGGCGATGAAATCTGAATCCATCACTCGACTGCATCTGCAAGCCAAACTTTTAAAACAAAAACGCCAGATTATTAATCTGGCGTTTTTTCTAAATATGGGGTGGACGAAGGGGATCGAACCCTCGACAACGGGAGTCACAATCCCGTGCTCTACCAACTGAGCTACGCCCACCATATTGCGTGTATCACCCTACTTGCACCCAGACAGCCCAAAGACATGCCGAACAAGTGAGAGCATTAGTAGATCTGCGCACTCCGCCGAATTAACCACGAACTGACCGACCAACTAAACTTGCAGCAAATCGCCGATAAAGCGCGCTACTGCAAAATAAAAAAGCCGCCTAGGGCGGCTTTTCAACGGTTTCGCAAAAACCAGCGAAGCATTGCGAAACCTGATTTGGTGCGGACGGAGAGACTCGAACTCTCACACCTTTCGGCGCTGGAACCTAAATCCAGTGTGTCTACCAATTCCACCACATCCGCATTTCAAACTTTTCAAGCAAAGACGCCAGATCATTAATCTGGCGTCTTTCTAAATATGGGGTGGACGAAGGGGATCGAACCCTCGACAACGGGAGTCACAATCCCGTGCTCTACCAACTGAGCTACGCCCACCATATTGCCTTTGCTGCCTTACTTGTGCCAAAGCTGCCTAATGGCGCACCCGGCAGGACTCGAACCTGCGACCATCCGCTTAGAAGGCGGATGCTCTATCCAGCTGAGCTACGGGCGCCTTATTAATCTGTACTCTGTGACGATTACAAACTAAGTGCTTTCAGTATCACCAAGCTGGACAACAACTTCGCTCTACCTTCTTAACCAGTGCTAGGCTGTGCCCGACAAGTGCGACGAATGTTATAGGCGAGCCGGAAAGCCGTCAACTCTTTTTTCTAAAAAGTTTAGAAATATAAAGGAGTTAGGGGAATAAGCAGACCAAGCGCCTTTGCCCCTACGCGCCGACATGCGAGAATGCACGTCCTTTTTCCACCCTTTACGATGGTTAATCACGCGTAATGACTGCACAACTAATCGACGGCAAAGCGATCGCCGCCAGCCTGCGCCAGCAGATTGCCAAACGTGTCGCCGAGCGTCACGAGCAAGGCCTGCGCACTCCCGGCCTGGCAGTGATTCTGGTCGGCAGCGATCCTGCCTCCCAGGTTTATGTTTCGCACAAGCGTAAAGACTGCGAAGAGGTAGGCTTTCTGTCACAAGCCTATGACCTGCCTAGCGATACGACTCAACAAGCACTGACTGACTTGATCGACCGTCTTAATGAAGACCCGAACATCGACGGCGTCCTGCTTCAATTGCCCCTGCCAGAGCATCTGGACGCCTCCAAATTGCTGGAGCGCATCCGCCCTGACAAAGACGTGGACGGCTTCCACCCTTACAACGTTGGCCGTCTGGCACAACGCATTCCATTGCTGCGCCCTTGCACCCCTAAAGGCATCATGACCTTGCTGGAAAGCACAGGTCAGGACCTGTACGGAATGGACGCCGTTATTGTCGGCGCCTCCAACATTGTGGGCCGCCCAATGGCCATGGAGTTGCTGCTGGCGGGCTGCACCGTAACGGTTACCCACCGTTTCACCAAGGATCTGGCTGGCCACGTTGGCCGCGCCGACCTGGTGGTCGTGGCCGCAGGCAAACCAGGCCTGGTCAAAGGCGAGTGGATCAAGGAAGGCGCCATCGTGATCGACGTTGGCATTAACCGCCAGGCAGATGGCAAGCTGGTGGGCGACGTGGTTTACGAGACCGCCCTGCCCCGCGCCGGCTGGATCACGCCAGTCCCTGGCGGCGTTGGCCCGATGACACGCGCCTGCCTGCTGGAAAATACGCTATACGCAGCTGAGACATTGCACGACTAAGTTTTAGCGTCTCGCAAAAAAAAACGGCACCCGAAGGTGCCGTTTTTTATTGCCTGCTTTCTGTGCATGCGATCAAGATCAAAAGATCGCGAGCAAGCTCGCTCCCACAGGGAATGTCGCTAGCCCTGTAGTCGCATCCTTAGTCAGCCAAACGCCAGGTTGTAGCGCCTTTACTGTCTTCCAGCACAACACCCATTGCCGCAAGCTGATCGCGGATACGGTCGGACTCAGCCCAGTCTTTGCCCGCACGTGCAGCCAAACGAGCTGCAATCAAGGCATCAACTTCTGCCGCATCCACCCGCCCTTCAGCGCCGGCCTGCAAAAAGTCATCGGCTTCGAGCTGCAACACACCCAGCACATCCGCCAACTCTTTGAGGCGCGCCGCCAAACCGGCCGCAGCCTGCAGATCTGTTTCGCGCAAACGATTAATTTCGCGAACCATCTCAAACAGCACAGCACAGGCTTCAGGCGTACCGAAATCGTCGTTCATCACCTGAGTAAAGCGCTCAACAAACGCCTCACCACCGGCTGGCGCCACTTTCGGCAAACCTTTCAGCGCGTGATAGAAACGCTCAAGTGCCGCTTTTGCGTCCTTGAGGTTGTCTTCGGAATAGTTGATCGCGCTCCGGTAATGACTGGAAACCAACAGGTAACGCACCACTTCCGGATGATATTTCTCCAGAACGTCGCGAATGGTGAAGAAGTTGTTCAAGGATTTGGACATCTTCTCGCCATTGATGCGAATCATCCCGCAGTGCATCCAGGCATTGGCGTAGGTTTTACCCGTCGCCGCCTCGCTTTGGGCGATTTCGTTTTCATGGTGCGGAAACTCAAGATCGCTGCCGCCACCATGAATATCGAACGTCTCACCCAAGCAGCAGGTGGACATCACCGAGCACTCAATGTGCCAGCCCGGACGACCCGGCCCCCACGGCGACTCCCAGCTTGGCTCGCCCGGCTTGACGCCTTTCCACAGCACGAAGTCCAGCGGATCGTCTTTGGCCTCGTCGACTTCGATGCGAGCACCGATGCGCAGGTCTTCAATCTTCTTGCGCGACAACTTGCCGTAACCCATGAACTTGGCAACACGGTAATACACGTCGCCATTGCCAGGGGCGTAGGCATAACCCTTGTCGATCAAGGTCTGAATCATCGCGTGCATGCCCGGAATATGATCCGTGGCACGCGGCTCCATATCCGGCTTGCGGATATTGAGCCGTGCTTCGTCCTCATGCATCGCGACGGTCATGCGCGCAGTCAGCGCATCGAACGCTTCGCCGTTCTTGCGCGCACGATTAATGATCTTGTCGTCGATATCGGTGATGTTGCGCACATACGTCAAATCGTAACCACTGAAACGCAACCAGCGCGTCACCAGGTCGAACGCAACCATGCTGCGACCGTGCCCCAGATGGCAATAGTCGTACACGGTCATGCCGCACACGTACATGCGCACATTATTGCCATCCAGCGGCTTGAAAACTTCTTTGCTCTTGGTGAGCGTGTTGTAGATCGTTAGCACGACTGATTCCTTAAAACTTGATCACTGGCCCCACGAGTCACGCAGAGTCACGGTACGGTTGAATACCGGCTGACCGGGCTTCGAGTCCTTGATATCCGCGCAGAAGTAACCTTCGCGCTCGAACTGGAAACGGTCTTCCGGCTGTGCATTGCCCAGCGAGGGTTCAGCACGACAACCAGTCAATACCTGCAGCGAATCAGGGTTAATGTTTTCCAGGAAACCCGCGCCGTCTTCAGCCTTTTCAGGATTCGGCGAGCGGAACAGACGATCATACAAACGCACTTCGCACTCAACGCTGGCCGCAGCCGGCACCCAATGCACAACGCCTTTAACCTTGCGGCCTTCCGGGTTCTTGCCCAGGGTTTCAGGGTCGTACGAGCAATGCAGCTCAACGATGTTGCCATCGGCATCTTTAATCGCTTCATCAGCGCGGATCACATAGCTGCCACGCAGACGCACTTCGCCCGCCGGCTCAAGGCGCTTGTAACCTTTTGGCGGCTCTTCCATGAAGTCGTCGCGATCGATGTAGATTTCACGCGCGAATGGCAGCACGCGAACACCCATGTCTTCTTTAGGGTGGCAAGGCAGCTCAAGGTTCTCGACCTTGTCTTGCGGGTAGTTGGTGATGATCACCTTCAACGGACGCAGCACGCACATCGCACGCGGAGCGCTATGGTCCAGGTCATCACGGATGCTGAATTCCAGCATGCCGAAGTCCACCACGCCGTCTGAACGGTTAGTACCGACCATGTCGCAGAAGTTGCGAATCGATTTAGGCGTGTAACCGCGACGACGGAAACCCGACAGGGTCGACATGCGCGGGTCGTCCCAGCCATTCACGTGCTTTTCATCTACCAGTTGCTTGAGCTTGCGCTTGCTGGTGATGGTGTAGTTCAAGTTAAGGCGCGAGAACTCGTACTGACGCGGCTTGCTCGGCACCGGCAGGCTGTCGAGGAACCACTCATACAGAGGACGATGGCCTTCGAACTCCAGGGTGCAGATCGAATGGGTAATGCCTTCGATGGCATCCGACTGACCATGGGTGAAGTCATAGTTCGGGTAGATGCACCACTTGTCACCGGTCTGGTGGTGATGTGCATGACGAATGCGGTACATGATCGGGTCACGCAGGTTCATGTTCGGCGAAGACATGTCGATCTTGGCCCGCAGCACACGCTTGCCATCTTCGAACTCGCCCGCCTTCATGCGCGCAAACAGATCCAGGTTTTCCTCAACGCTGCGATCGCGGAACGGGCTGTTCTTGCCCGGCTCGGTCAGGTTGCCACGGTATTCCTTGGCTTGCTCGGGTGTCAGATCGCAGACATAGGCCTTGCCTTCCTTGATCAGATAAACAGCCCAGTCATGCAGTTGATCGAAGTACTGCGACGCGTAGCGCACTTCGCCAGACCATTCAAAGCCCAGCCATTTCACGTCGCTTTCGATCGCGTCGATGTATTCCTGGTCTTCTTTGGCCGGGTTGGTGTCGTCAAAACGCAGGTGCGTTACGCCGCCAAACTCTTCTGCCAGCCCAAAGTTCACGCAAATGGACTTGGCGTGGCCGATATGCAGGTAGCCGTTAGGCTCTGGCGGAAAGCGGGTCACGATCTGTTTGCATTTACCCGATTCAAGGTCCGCCTGCACGATAGGGCGCAGAAAATTGGCCGGTACAGCTGGGCCAGCCTTTGGATTCAGAGTGGGGTCGACAGTGGGCTTGCTCATAGGATCCTTGAATGTAACGGGTGCGCGGCCTGAGGCGGCCGACCAAAACAAAGCGCCTATCATAGCCGATGCCGTCAAGTCACTGACAGAGCAGGTGATCAATCAAAGCATTTGAAATGCGGGCTTTTAGTCCCCATATGGCAAAAACACCATCGAAATGCTGTGCGGGCACGCTAAACTCCGCCCCGCGGCTGTATCTACCCAGCACGCCTGGGGCGCAAGGTGTCATACGCATCTCCCAAGCCCAACGAATTCTCTGATAGAGCGATAACGACCATGTCAAAAGTAAAACTGACCACCAACCACGGCGACATCGTGATTGAACTGAACGCTGAAAAGGCGCCAATCACTGTCGCTAACTTCATCGAATACGTAAAAGCCGGCCACTACGAAAACACTGTTTTCCACCGCGTCATCGGCAACTTCATGATTCAGGGCGGTGGTTTTGAACCTGGCATGAAAGAAAAGAAAGACAAGCGCCCAAGCATCCAGAACGAGGCTGACAACGGTCTGTCGAACAACAAGTACACCGTCGCCATGGCCCGCACCATGGAACCGCATTCGGCGTCCGCACAGTTCTTCATCAACGTGGCTGACAACAGCTTCCTGAACCACAGCGGCAAAAACGTTCAGGGCTGGGGCTACGCCGTATTTGGCGCAGTGACCGAAGGCCAGGACGTTGTCGACAAGATCAAAGGTGTGTCGACCACGTCCAAAGCCGGTCACCAAGATGTACCTGCAGACGACGTGATCATCGAGAAAGCCGAGATCATTGAGTGATATTGCTGATTTCAGATTTGCATCTGGAAGAGGAGCGCCCGGATATAACCCGGGCGTTTCTGGATTTCCTGTCCGGGCGCGCGCGCTCGGCACAGGCGTTGTACATTTTGGGCGATTTTTTTGAAGCCTGGATTGGCGACGATGCAATGACGCCTTACCAGCGCTCGATCTGCGAAGCGCTGCGCGAATTGAGTGACAGCGGTACACACGTATTTCTGATGCACGGCAATCGCGATTTTCTACTGGGCCAGGCCTTTTGCAAGGCGGCTGGCTGCACCCTAATCAAAGACCCGAGCGTTGTAGATTTCTACGGCGAGCCTGTGTTGCTGATGCACGGTGATAGCCTGTGCACGCGCGACGAAGCCTACATGCGTCTGCGACGCTACCTGCGCAACCCGGTGACATTGTGGATTTTGCGCCACTTGCCACTGAGCACTCGGCACAAGCTCGCGCGCAAGCTGCGCAGCGAAAGTCGTGCGCAAACCCGCATGAAAGCCAATGACATTGTCGATGTGACGCCCGAAGAAGTGCCGCGGATCATGGAACACTTTGGCGTGCATACACTCATTCATGGCCACACCCACCGCCCGGCGATTCATAAGCTGCAAATCGGCGAACACGCGGCCAAGCGCATCGTGCTCGGTGATTGGGACAAGCAAGGCTGGGCACTGCAAGTGGATGAGCAAGGCATGCAGCTGGCGGCGTTTGACTTCGTCACGCCGCAACTGGCATTGCCACCCGCCACTCAATAAACACTGTCCACTGCAGGAGCGAGCTTGCCTCACGATCTTTTGATCTTTTAAAAGATCGCGAGGCAAGCTCGCTCCTACGAGGTTTGCGTACTTCTGGCGTTAATGCCCGCTCGCCGCCGGTCCTGGCTTGGCAGAAAACGGCGGTTTGGCCAGCCACACCAGCAAGATCAAGCCCATGAACATCCAGCCCAACAGGGTAAAGTAGTCCACAGTCGACAGCATGTAGGCCTGACTGGTCAGCACCTGATCGAGCTGGGCATAGGCTTGAGTGCTCGCCCCACCCAGAGTATCCAGCGTATGCCGAGTGATCGGATCATAGGTACTCATGCTTTCACTCATGTAGGCATGATGCTGATCGGCCCGACGAATCCAGATCCATGTGGTCAGGGAGGCTGCAAAACTACCGCCCAATGTCCGCAAGAACGTAGCCAGACCCGCACCGTCGGCGATTTGATGCGGCGGCAAGTCCGACATCAAAATGCTCAAGGTCGGCATAAAGAACAGCGCCACGCCGATCCCCATAAACAGTTGCACCAGAGCAACGTGCTGGAAGTCCACCTCATTGGTGAAATCTGCGCGCATAAAGCAGCTCAAACCAATCGCCAAAAAGGCCAGACCGGCCAGTAAGCGCAAGTCGAATTTGTGCGCGTACTTACCCACAAAAGGCGACATCAGCACCGGCAGAATACCGATCGGCGCTACCGCCAGACCCGCCCAGGTGGCGGTATAGCCCATCTGGGTTTGCAGCCATTGCGGCAAGATCAGGTTGATCCCAAAGAAACCGGCATAACCCAACACCAGCACGATGGTGCCAATGCGGAAGTTGCGATAAGCAAACAACCGCAGGTTCACGATCGGGTGCTTGTCGGTCATTTCCCAAATGATGAACGCCGCCAATGCCACCACAGACAACGCCGTGCCCATCAGGATGAAGCTGGACTCGAACCAGTCCAGGTCATTGCCCTTGTCGAGCACAATTTGTAGCGCGCCGACACCAATGATCAGGGTAATAAGCCCTACATAGTCCATCGGCTGACGGGTTATCACCACCGGGCGCGCCTTGAGTTGCTGGCGAACCACCATCACCGCAAAAATGCCGATCGGGATGTTAATAAAGAAGATCCACGGCCAACTGTAACTGTCGGTAATCCAGCCTCCCAAAATCGGCCCCGCAATGGGCGCGACCACCGTGACCATCGCCAGCAATGCTAATGCCATCCCCCGTTTCGCAGGGGGATAGACCGCAATCAGCAGCGTTTGGGTCATGGGATACAGCGGCCCGGCTACCAGCCCTTGCAGCACCCGAAAGCCCACCAATTCAGGCATGGACGTCGAAATACCACACAGAAATGAAGCCAGCACGAACAGAACCGTGGCCCACAGAAACAGCTTCACTTCACCAAAGCGTCGGCTCAACCAGCCGGTCAATGGCAAGGCAATCGCGTTACTGACAGCAAAAGAGGTAATCACCCACGTGCCCTGCTCCGAACTCACCCCCAGGTTGCCGGAGATGGTTGGCAGTGCGACGTTGGCGATGGTGGTGTCGAGCACCTGCATAAAGGTCGCCAGCGACAGGCCAATGGTGGCGAACAGTAAGCTGGGCGGGGTAAAAGACGCGTTTGTACTCATCGCAAATCCTTTAAAACCGGGAGTGCAGCCCCGCCGGAGCAGCGGAGCTTATGGATTGGCGGATCAGCGTTGCGCGGCGGCGTCGCCTGTTGCAGCGCTGTTGCTGTCAATCAAACGCGTAATCAGGGATTCGGCTTCAGCCAACTGCTGCTCGTAGACATTGGTGGTGAACATCGCCTTTTGCGGCGGCTGTTGCGCCAAAACCGGACCACTTTGGTCATGCAGGTTCACTTCAACGGTGGTCGACAACCCCACACGCAGTGGGTGTGTCGCCAATTCATCAGCATTGATATGAATACGAACCGGCACGCGCTGAACGATCTTGATCCAGTTGCCGGTGGCATTTTGCGCGGGTAACAGGGCAAACGCGCTGCCCGTGCCCGCACCGATGCTGTCGACGGTGCCGCTGTACTTCACGCTGCTGCCATAGATGTCCGACTCAATGTCCACCGGCTGACCGATGCGCATCTTGTGCAGTTGGGTTTCCTTGAAGTTGGCGTCAATCCACAGCTGATTAAGCGGGATAACCGCCATCAGCGCGGTACCCGGCTGAACGCGCTGCCCCAACTGCACAGTGCGTTTGGCCACGTAACCGGTTACCGGGGCAATCAGCGTGGTACGGGCGTGTTCCAGATAGGCCTGGCGCACCTGCGCCGCCGCCGCCAGCACATCCGGGTGGTTAGCCACGGCCGTGTTGTCGACCAGCGCGCGGGTGGTGTCGAGTTGTTGCTCGTTGTTACGCAAGGCACTTTGCGCAGACGCAAGGTCATCCCGCGCATGGGACAGTTCTTCCTGAGAAATTGCCCCGCCCGCTGCCAGATTTTTCCGACGGTTGTAGTTGTCCTGGGCTTTTTGCACGGCGATTTTTTGTGCTGCCACTTGTGCCTTGGTGCCGCTCACATTGCTGAACAGGCCGCGAACCTGACGAACCGTCCGGGCCAGATTAGCCTCGGCGCTCTGCAAGCCCACCAACGAATCACTCGGGTCGAAATTGAGCAGCACCTGCCCTTCATGGACCAGATCGCCATCATCGGCACCGATGCTCACCACCGTGCCCGTGACCAGCGGGGTGATTTCAACCACGTTACCGTTTACATAGGCGTCGTCAGTGCTTTCGCTCCAGCGGCCATACATTTCATGCCAGCCCCAGATACCCAGGCCAACCAAAATAACCAAGATAGCCAACCCACTCAGCCAGAGCTTGCGTTTACGCTGATTGCCAGCGTCTTGATCGTGTTGCGCTTCATTCGGTGTTTGCACAGTGGCCATGACGAGTACCTGAAATTATTCTGCCAGGGAGGCTTGAGTAGGAACGGCTGAAGCCGTGTTGCCGGGCTCAAAGCCGCCGCCCAGGGCTTGCATCAATTGAATCGAAAGATCGATCTGCTCAGCATTCAGGTCAGCCAGCTGGCGCTGGGCCTGGAGCAATTGCTGCTCGATGCTGAGCACATCCAAATAGTTGCCCACGCCCGACTCGTAGCGCTGCAATCCACTGTTATACGAATCCTGGGCAATAGCTGCGGCACGCTGTTGAGTGCTTATTTGCTGGCTCATGGCGTTCAATTGCTCAAGGGTATCGCTGACATCGCCCAGCGCTGCGACCAGGGTTTTGTTGTACTGCGCGACGGCCACGTCGTAATTGGCGTCTTCGGCGTCCAGCCCTGCCCGCAAGCGACCGCCATCAAAAATCGGCAGCGAAATCGCTGGCGCAATATTCATAAAACGACTGGCCGAACCGAACAATGCATCCCCCAGCAACGACTGCGTGCCCGCAGCGGCTGTCAGGTTGAGGTTGGGGTAAAAACGGGTTTTGGCAGCGGCAATATGTTTACTGGCCGCCTCGACCCGCCAGCGCGCCGCGACAATATCGGGACGACGCCCCAACAGCTCGGCGGGCAACGTACTCGGTAATGCCACCGCCGCGGGCGACAAGATGTTCGGCCTGGCGATTTCAAAACCGCGGTCCGGCCCTTTGCCTAACAACACTGCCAGCGCGATGTGCGCACTTTTGAGTTGTTTTTCAGCATTAATCAGTTGCTCTTGAGCGCTGGCTTCCAGGCTTTCGGTTTGCTGGTACTGATACTGGCTGTCGATGCCCGCTTGCAGGCGACGCTTGCTCAAATCGAGCATGTTGCGGGTGCGCTGCAGGTCATCGTTCGACAGATCTCGAACGCTGTAGGCGTGCCCAAGGTTGCTGTAAGCCCTTGCTACATCAGCAGCAAGGGTCAGGCTGGCGGCCTGAGCGTCTACTTCAGCAGCACGCGCTTCGCCCAATGCGGCTTCCCACGCATCACGCTGGCCGCCCCACAGATCGAAGGTGTAATTAAAGGTCAGACCGATGTCGCGCAGTGTGTCGTAACGACTGCCCTGACCGGTCGGATCTTGGGAGCGAGACAAGCGGGAGCGTGTTACGTCGGCTTCTGCGTTCAACGTTGGCATGCGCGCCGCATTCGCCGCACCGGCCGCTGCCGTCGCCTGATGCGCACGCGCGCTGGCGATTTGCATGTCCGGACTGTCGCGCAAGGCTTCGTCAATCAGCCCGTCAAGCTGCCCATCCCCCAGGCATTTCCACCAGCTTTTTTCAGGCCAGGCAGCAGGGGTCACATTAACGCCACTCAGGGCTTGGGCAGCTTTGAGGTCTTTGGCGTGCAGGCTCGTGCCTTCTGTTACCAAGCCGCTGTAGCTGGCACAACCGGCCAACGCAAGGGACACACACATCAGGCTTAAGCCTGTTCGTAGCGTTCTGTTGCTCATTTTTCACCCAAGCGCTGGATAGTGATCGGATCACCGGCCGCCAGCAGTATTTTTTTGAGGATATGTTCCAGGCTTTGCAGCTCTTGCGGGGTAATAGCACCGGCCAACTGATTCATGGCTTCAGCACCAATCTTCGGCAACAGGGCTACCAGCCCTTGCCCTTCCTCAGTCAAAACCAGCCGCACCTGGCGTCTGTCAGCCTCGGAGCGCTGGCGAATGAGCAAGTTTTTTTGTTCAAGACGATCGAGCATGCGGGTCATCGAACCGCTGTCTACGGACAGATTCCGGCAGAGCTCAGCCGGGGTGTCGACATCAAACTGCTCCATGATGATCAGTACTTTGAACTGTGCCGCCGTGATGCCGTAAGGCTCCATATGGCTGTCGATGATGCGGTCTTTAAGGATGGCTGCACGCCCCAGGAGCAGGCCCAGGATGCAGTTTTGAAAATCATCGGGTTGAAAGTGTTTCATCAGGGCACCAGAAAGCTGCCTAAGCAGTAATGTGTCCAAATATTACTGCTTAGGCAGCTAATGTCAAGGCGCCTATTAGCTTGCTATCTATAAGGTTATTTTCCAGCCACACAAAAGCCGTGGGAGCCTGGCTTGCCAGCGATGGCATCGACTCGGTGTATCAGACACACCAAGTCGCCTGCATCACTGGCAAGCCAGACTCCCACAGGCGATTCAGATATGGCTTATGACAGTGCGGGCACGCCGCTATGAAAGCGGAATTCAACATCGGGGGATTCGATCAGTTCTTGCTCGGCAGCTCGCACACGCTCGATGACCTGAGCAATGTCCTTGGCGTCACCGTATTGATAGGCCAGCTTCAGGTAGCCCTGAAAGTGTCGCGCTTCGCTCTTGAGCAGGCCGAAGTAAAACTTACCGAGTTCTTCGTCTAAATGTGGCACTAACGCTTCGAAACGCTCACAACTGCGCGCTTCGATAAAGGCGCCGACCACCAGCGTATCGACCAGTTTGACCGGCTCATGATTGCGCACCACTTTGCGTAAACCCGAGGCGTAACGGCCAGCCGACAGCTGACGCAACTCGATCTTGCGTCTCTTCATCAGGCGCATGACTTGCTCGTGATGCACCAACTCTTCACGCGCCAGACGCGACATCATGTTGATCAGGTCAACATGCGAGTGGTACTTGGCGATCAAGCTCAGCGCCGTGCTGGCTGCCTTGAATTCGCAATTCTTGTGGTCGATCAGCAGGGTTTCCTGATCAGCCAGCGCAGCCGCAATCCAACCATCCGGCGTGCGGCAGCCCAGGAACTCATGAATTTCAGGAAGGTTCATGCGCACACTCCCCAACCTTGGGGATTGCACAACGGACCGAACGTGTTTTGAAGAATCGCTGACATGAGGCTCACAAAGGCTGGACGAGGCGAAAGGCGCCGATTATACGGACCCCGTGCCGCAGCACCAACCGCGCAACTTGATATGCATCAACGCAGGCACAACTGAGGAGCAACTATAGTGGCTGCACTTGCCTTTATTACTCGTGGAGTCAGCGAACATGCAAACCATACGCAGCCTTTTGGTCGTCATCGAACCCCAACTGATGGAAAGCCTCGCCCTCAAACGCGCCAAAGAAATCGCCCAAGCCTCCAAAGCGCATTTGCACCTGTTGATTTGCGATAAAGAGCATGACCACTCAGCCCTGCTCAACGTACTGACCAGCAGCCTGGTGACCGAAGGCTACAGCGTGACCTCGCGCCAGGCCTGGCACGACAACCTGCACACCACCATCATCAAGGAACAACAAATCGAGGGTTGCGGGCTGGTGATCAAGCAGCACGTTGACGACTCCATCCTGAGAAAAATCGTGTTCACCCCCGAAGACTGGACACTGCTGCGCGAGTGCCCTACCCCGGTTTTGCTGGTCAGAACCAACAAGCCCTGGAGCAACGGCGTGGTGCTGGCAGCCGTCGACGTCGGCAATGGCGACGAGGAGCACATGGTCTTGCACAAAAGCATCATTGATCAGGGGTTCCGCATCGCCAGCCTGACCCACGGGCAACTGCATGTAGTCAGCGCCCACCCTGCGCCGACCTTGGCGGTGATGGATGCAGCCTACCCGATCGATACTGAATACGAAGCCAGCTACCGGGCCGCCTGCAAAGAATTTCAGCGCCAGTTCGAAATTGACGACGATCGCCTGCACATAAAAGAAGGACCGGCCGACATCATCATTCAACACGTCGCTAAAAAGCTCGGCGCCGTGGTGACTGTGATTGGCACTGTCGCGCGAACCGGGTTGTCCGGAGCATTGATTGGCAACACCGCAGAAATCGTGATCGACAAGCTTAAGTCCGACGTTCTGGTGCTCAAGCCCGATGACATCGTCAAGCAACTGGAACAAAAAGCGGCCAAGGCCTAGTCAGACTGTGTAGCCGCTGCCGCAGGCTGCGATAAGGGCCGAAGGACCTTCGCTTTACCTTTAGCTACGCAACCCATCGCAGCCTTCGGCAGCGGCTACAAAAGAGTTACTGCCCCATCACATCTTTGAGGAAACCCGGCGCGATGTAGCGTTCGTAGTGGGCTTCGGACAAAAGGAAGAATTCCCGATCAATGGCGTCACGCAACTCGGGCAGCCCCCAGTCACGGAACTCCGGCAACAGCACCATGCCGTACATGTCCAACTGGTTGATGACCCGTGCGCCACGGGCAATCAACTGGTAAGCCCAGCAGTATTCGGACTGATGCGGCACAAAACGAATTTTGCGTGCCACCAATTGCCCGCGCAGCGCGGCCACATCAAACACTTCTACCTTGCCAGCCATGACCTGCACCAAAAGCTGCTCAAGTCGCAGCCATACGGCACGCTTTTCATCCTCGTTGTAGCCGTTCCAATTGATCACTTCATGGTGGAAACGCTTGCAGCCACGGCACACGAGGTCGCCATAAACCGTTGAGCAAAGGCCGATGCAGGGAGTCTTGATGGTTTGATTGGACATGGCGAAATAGAGCACTGCAGAACGAAACAGACGGCCATGTTAGCCCTTTGTCTAACGCAGATCACCCCTCAACCTTCAGGGCCTAACTTACCTTTAACAAATTTTTACCGTAGAATCGGCCTGCCTTTTAAGGCGCCAATGTCCGTTAGAAGCTGTTTTCAAAGCGTCACGAGCACAGTTGATCCTGAAGAACGGTGTTGGTGTGGGGTGTTTGCACTGCAAATACCCGCATCAACATGCATCACCCTCCCCGTTCGGAAGGCGTAAAACTTTGAAAACAGCTTCTGTTGGGAATCCTTGCAACTCTGGCTAAGCGGCCCAAAAAGCCCCGCAGCGCATGAGTGCCTGGCATTCCTGGATGAGCGTCCCGGACACCCATTTGGGACCAATGATGAGGGTAATAACTGTGCTTGAAGCCTACCGCAAACATATCGAAGAGCGCGCAGCCCTGGGTATCGTTCCCCAGCCGCTTAACGCCGAACAAACCGCAGGCCTGGTTGAGTTGCTGAAAAACCCGCCGGCCGGCGAAGAAGAATTCCTGGTTGATCTGATCACCAACCGCATTCCGCCAGGTGTTGACGAAGCTGCCTACGTAAAAGCCGGTTTCTTGGCCGCCATCGCGAAAGGCGAAGCAACCTCCCCCCTGATCAGCAAAAAACGCGCTGTTGAACTGCTTGGCACCATGCAAGGCGGCTACAACATCGTGACCCTGGTTGACCTGCTGGACGACGCAGAGCTGGCACCGGTTGCCGCTGCGCAACTCAAGCACACCTTGCTGATGTTCGACGCCTTCCACGACGTCGCTGAAAAAGCCAAAAACGGCAACGAACACGCCAAGGCAGTGATTCAATCCTGGGCTGACGGCGAGTGGTTCAAAAACCGTCCTACCCTGGCTGACAAAATCAGCCTGCGCGTGTTCAAGGTCACCGGCGAAACCAACACCGACGACCTGTCCCCAGCACCAGACGCCTGGTCGCGCCCTGACATCCCGTTGCACGCCCTGGCCATGCTGAAAATGGCCCGTGATGGCATCGTGCCGGACGTTCAAGGCTCCATCGGTCCGATGAAGCAAATCGAAGAAATGCGCGGTCAAGGCTTCCCTATCGCTTACGTCGGTGACGTAGTCGGTACCGGTTCGTCGCGTAAGTCGGCCACCAACTCCGTACTGTGGTTCTTCGGCGACGACGTTCCTTACGTACCGAACAAGCGTGCCGGTGGCTTCTGCTTCGGCAGCAAAATCGCTCCAATCTTCTACAACACCATGGAAGATGCTGGCGCATTGCCAATCGAATTCGACGTCAGCAACATCAACATGGGCGACGTGATCGACCTGTACCCGCACGCAGGCAAAGTCTGCAAGCACGGCACTGACGAAGTCATCACCACCTTCGAACTGAAAACTCCCGTGCTGTTGGACGAAGTTCGCGCTGGCGGCCGTATCCCTCTGATCATTGGCCGTGGCCTGACCGAGAAGGCTCGTGCCGAACTGGGTCTGGGCCCTACCGATCTGTTCAAAAAGCCTGAAGCTCCTATTGAAAGCACCAAGGGTTTCACCCTGGCGCAAAAAATGGTCGGCAAGGCGTGCGGCGTGACTGGCGTTCGTCCAGGCACTTACTGCGAACCGAAGATGACCACCGTAGGTTCTCAGGACACCACCGGTCCAATGACCCGTGACGAACTGAAAGACCTGGCGTGCCTGGGCTTCTCGGCTGACTTGGTAATGCAGTCGTTCTGCCACACCGCGGCGTATCCAAAGCCGATCGACGTAACCACGCACCACACCCTGCCAGACTTCATCATGACCCGCGGCGGCGTTTCCCTGCGTCCGGGCGACGGCATCATCCACAGCTGGCTGAACCGCATGCTGCTGCCGGACACCGTCGGCACCGGTGGTGACTCCCACACGCGTTTCCCAATGGGCATCTCGTTCCCGGCCGGTTCGGGTCTGGTGGCGTTCGCCGCAGCCACTGGCGTAATGCCACTGGACATGCCGGAATCGGTTCTGGTTCGCTTCAAAGGCGAAATGCAGCCGGGCATCACCCTGCGTGACCTGGTACACGCCATTCCTTACGTCGCAATCCAGAAAGGCCTGCTGACCGTAGAGAAGAAAGGCAAGATCAACGAATTCTCGGGTCGCATCCTGGAAATCGAAGGTCTGGACAACCTGAGCATCGAGCAAGCGTTCGAACTGTCCGACGCCTCGGCAGAACGTTCGGCGGCTGGTTGTACCATCAAGCTGTCCAAAGAATCGATCACCGAATACCTGAACTCCAACATCACCCTGCTGCGCTGGATGATTGCTGAAGGTTACGGCGACGTTCGTACCCTTGAGCGTCGCGCTCAAGCGATGGAAGCCTGGGTTGCCAACCCTGAGCTGATGGAAGCCGATACTGACGCCGAATACGCGCACATCATCGAAATCGATCTGGCCGACATCAAAGAGCCTGTGCTCTGCGCGCCAAACGACCCGGACGACGCTCGTCTGCTGTCCAGCGTTGCTGGCGAGAAAATCGACGAAGTGTTCATCGGTTCGTGCATGACCAACATCGGCCACTTCCGCGCTGCGGGCAAGTTGCTGGACAAGGTCAAAGGTCAGCTGCCAACCCGTCTGTGGCTGTCGCCTCCGACCAAAATGGACGCTCACCAACTGACCGAAGAAGGCTACTACGGCATCTACGGCAAAGCGGGCGCGCGCATGGAAATGCCAGGTTGCTCGCTGTGCATGGGTAACCAGGCACGCGTTGAGCCGAACTCCACCGTCGTATCGACCTCGACGCGTAACTTCCCGAACCGTCTGGGTGACGGTGCGAACGTTTACCTGGCTTCGGCTGAGTTAGCGTCGGTTGCGTCGATCCTGGGTCGTCTGCCTTCTGTTGAGGAATACATGGCCTACGCGGCAGAGATCAACACCATGGCAGCGGACGTGTACCGCTACCTGAGCTTTGATCAGATCGCCGAATTCCGTGAGTCGGCAGCTAATGCCAACATCCCGGTTATTCAAGCGTAAGCTGATGCCGTAACGAAAAAGCCCCGACTCGCGAGAGCCGGGGCTTTTTCATATCTGCCATCAAGTGATTTAAAGCAACGGCGCGACCACCTGCTGTTCACGCGGCCAGGCGTCCAGCACGGCCTTGAACAGGGTCGCCAGCGGTATCGCAAAAAACACCCCCCAGAAACCCCACAACCCGCCAAACAACAGCACCGCGCAAATAATCGCCACCGGGTGCAAGCTCACGGCCTCAGAGAACAACAGCGGCACCAACACGTTGCCATCCAGGGTCTGAATGATTCCGTACACCGCCATCAGGTAGATGAACTGATCGCTCCAGCCCCACTGGAACAAGGCAATCAGCAGCACCGGCACCGTCACCACCACGGCGCCCACATAGGGCACCACCACCGAAATGCCCACCAGCAGCGCCAGCAAAGCCGCGTAGTTGAGGCCCATGGTCACGAACGCGATGTAGGTCACGCCGCCACAGATAATGATCTCGATGACTTTGCCGCGAATGTAATTGGCGATCTGGCGGTTCATCTCCTCGGCCACACGGGTAATCAACGCACGCTCGCGAGGTAGATAACCGCGCACCCAACGGCCAATGACCGCTCGGTCTTTAAGAAAGAAGAACACCAGAATCGGCACCAGCACCAGATAGATCATGATGTTCACCAGCAACGGCAGACTGGACAGCGAGAACGTCAGCGCCAGTTGCCCGAACTTGCCGATCTCACCCCGCGCCACGTCAATGGCCTGCAACACCTGCTCATCCGACACCAAGTGCGGGTAACGCTCAGGCAGCAGCAACAGCAGCGACTGCCACTTGGCCAGCATGCCCGGCAACTCATTGAACAGCGTGATCAACTGATGCCACAGCAACGGCACCACCACCACGATAAAGACCAGCAACACGCCCATAAACAGCGCAAACACCAGCCCGACGGCGGCCGCAGCCGGTACGCGCAGTCGCTCCAGCGCCACCACCAGACCTTGCATCAGATACGCCAGCACCATGCCTGCCAAGACCGGCGCCAGCATCCCGCCCAGAGTCAGCACGGCGGTAAAAGCCAGCACCAACAGCACGGCCAGCACCACCGCCTCTTCATCAGAGAAATAGCGCTGAACCCAATCACGTAACACTTTGAACATCGAGATTCCTTAAGAGAAAGCGCCGCCCGGCCTCAAGCCTTGCGTAACCAGTAGCGATAGGTGCCAGCATCTTCTTCTTCACGTAGCAGCGTATGCCCTGCCAAACGTGCGAAGGTCCGAAAATCGCGCTGCGAGCCGGCGTCTGTCGCGATCACTTTCAAGGTTTGGCCACTGGCCAGACCATTAAGCGCAAGCTTGGCCTTGAGCAACGGCAATGGGCAATTCAGACCACTGGCATCCACTAGCGCTTCATGCGCCAACGCATCAGTCATTGATTACTTCCTCAGACATGCCATGAATGGCATTTTTTAGCCCGCTAGAATACCCCAAGCAGACCGCCACTGGTCGCCAGACGAGTGTCCAGCTACAGTAAGCGCTTTACTGACTAGAGCTTTGTGCATGAATTTTCTGCGCCCGACCCTGTTGACGCTCGCTTGCCTGCTCGCATCACCGAGTTTCGCAGACGATTTGCCGTCGCTGGGTGACGCGAGCTCGGCCATCGTTTCCCCTGCGCAAGAGTACCAACTGGGCCGTGCCTGGTTGAGCATGCTGCGCAGCCAGGTGGCGCAGCTCAACGACCCGCAACTCAAGGATTACGTCGAAAACAGCGTTTACAAGCTGGTAGAGACCAGTCAGGTACAAGATCGCCGCCTCGAATTCATTCTCATCGACAGCCCGCAGCTCAACGCCTTTGCCGCACCTGGCGGGATTATCGGGGTGAACGGCGGGCTGTTTCTTAACGCCCAGACCGAAGGCGAATATGCCTCGGTCATGGCCCATGAACTTGCCCACTTGTCTCAACGCCACTTCGCCCGCGGGGTAGAAGCCCAGCAGCGCATGCAACTGCCAATGATGGCCGCCTTGCTCGCCGGTATCGTATTGGCCGCCTCTGGTGCCGGTGATGCCGGTATTGCCACCATTGCGGGCACTCAAGCGGCGGCGTTTCAGGAACAGCGACGCTTCTCGCGGCAGAACGAGCAAGAGGCAGACCGCATCGGCATCCTCAATCTCGAAAAAGCCGGTTACGACCCACGCTCCATGCCCACCATGTTTGAGCGCTTGATGCGTCAGTACCGCTTCGATGCCAATCCGCCCGAATTCTTGCTGACTCACCCGGTGACCGAGTCGCGTATCGCTGATACCCGCAACCGGGCCGAACAAGCCAAGGTCGGCGGCACCGAAGACAGCCTGCGCTACCAACTGATTCGCGCCCGTGTGCAACTGCAATACGAAGGCACCCCCGGCTTGGCGGCCAAGCGCTTTCGCCAGCAACTCGACGAAAACCCGAAAAACGACGTAGCGCGTTATGGCCTGGCGATTGCGCAAATCAAGGGCAGCCAATTCAACGACGCCCGCGCCAACTTGAAGCCCCTGCTCGACAAGGCACCGAACGACATCACCTACAACCTGGCGCAAATCGAACTGGACATGGACAGCAACCGCCTGGCCGATGCCCAGCAACGGATCGACAGAATGCGCACGCTGTACCCCAGCAATTACCCGTTGAATCAAGCCAGGGTTGATGTGTTGCTCAAGCAAAATCGCCCGGCCGATGCGGAAAAAGCCCTGGAAGCATTGCTGAAAAGTCGCCCGGACGACCCGGACGTCTGGTATCAGGTCGCTGAGACACGCGGGTTGTCGGGCAACATCATTGGCCTGCACCAGGCCCGCGCCGAGTACTTTGCCTTGATGGGTGACTATCGCCAGGCCATCCAGCAAATCGCCTTCGCCAAGAAGCTCACCAACAACTTCCAGCTGTCATCACGCCTTGATGCGCGCCAGCGCGAGCTGATGGATCAGGAGCGGGCGATTAAAGACATGATGAACTGACACAACGCCACAGACCTGTAGGAGCGAGCTTGCCTCGCGATCCTTTAAACGATCAAAAGATCGCGAGGCAAGCTCGCTCCTACAGTGGATCTGTTTGGCGTTTAGGCGTTACCCGCCAGCTTCATACGCGCCGCTTGGGTGAAGTCCAGCATGCGTTTGAGCGGGCGAATGGCGTGGGGCACCAGCGCCGGGTCAACGAAGATTTCGTTCGTGCCCTTTTGCAGGCATTCAAGGGTGCGCTCCAACGTGTTCATGGCCATCCACGGACAATGCGCGCAACTGCGGCACGCCGCGCCGTTACCGGCGGTCGGGGCTTCGATAAAGACTTTGTCCGGGCACAGCTGCTGCATTTTGTAAAAAATGCCGCGATCGGTGGCCACGATGAAGGTTTTGTTCGGCAGGTTTTGCGCAGCAGCAATCAGTTGGCTGGTGGAGCCCACCGCGTCTGCCAGCTCAATCACCGACTCCGGCGACTCCGGGTGCACCAAAATGGCTGCGTCCGGGTACAGCGCCTTCATGTCTTCCAGTTGCTTGGACTTGAACTCTTCGTGAACGATGCACGCACCGTCCCACAGCAGCATGTCAGCGCCGGTCTGACGCTGGATGTAACGCCCCAGGTGTTTGTCCGGGCCCCAGATAATTGTCTCGCCGTTGTCCATCAGGCTTTCGACGATTTCCAGCGCGCAACTGGAGGTCACCACCCAGTCCGCCCGGGCCTTGACCGCTGCCGAGGTGTTGGCATACACCACCACGGTGCGCTCGGGATGCTTGTCGCAAAACGCCGAGAATTCCTCAACCGGGCAACCCAGGTCGAGCGAACAGGTGGCTTCCAGCGTCGGCATCAGCACGCGCTTTTCAGGGGTGAGGATTTTCGCCGTCTCGCCCATAAAGCGCACACCCGCCACCAGAATGGTCTTGGCCGGATGAGCAGCACCAAAGCGCGCCATTTCAAGGGAGTCAGACACGCAACCGCCGGTTTCTTCGGCCAGGGCCTGGATCACCGGGTCACAGTAAAAGTGCGCGACCAGCACCGCATCACGCGCCTTGAGTTCGGCAGCGATGGCTGCACGCAGGGTCGCCTCTTGCGCCGCCGTCAGCGGTTTTGGCTGCTTGGCGTCGAGGTGGGCTTGGACCAGAAGTCGTTCAGAAATTTGCGTCATGTTCGCAAGACCTGCAAGCGCTAGTGCGCGAAAGTCGAGTGTACCACCGGCTCTGGACTGTCGAGCCCCGCCGGGAGAATGTGTGTTATCAGGCACGGACCAGCTATTGAGCGCGCTAAGGCTACAGAATATGTTTGCGATTCAAAAGTTTAATGTTGGTCTTGAGGGGAGCCGATGCACGCTTGGCGAGCCCGCATCGGCTGAATGACAAGCAGATTTACTGGATTGCAGCCAACACCAACTCAGCCACCGGGCCACCCGATGCCGGGTTCTGCCCCGTGATCAACCGCCCATCGGCGATGGCAAACGGTGCCCAAGGGGTACCGGCCTTTTGATAGTTTGCGCCACGCTTCACCAACTCGGTTTCGGTCAGATACGGCACCACGTCGGCCAGCCCCGCCAACGTTTCTTCTTCATTAGAGAAGCCCGTGACCCGTCGGCCTTTAATCAGCAACTCGCCGTCAGACAGCTTGATATTGAGCAAACCCACCGCGCCATGGCAGACCGACGACACCACGCCGCCGTGTTCATAGATATGCCGACTGATTGCCTGCAACTCGGCATTCTCCGGGAAGTCCCAAATCACCCCGTGGCCGCCCGCGTAATAAATAGCCACGTAGTCGTCAGGGTTTATCTCACTCGGTTTGAGCGTGGCCCCCAGGCGATTCATGAACGCCTTGTCGTGATACCACTTCCAGTCAATCTCTGAAGCCATTTCCTTGGCCAGGCTGTGCGGGTCAATCGGGGTGTAACCGCCTTGTGGGCTGACGTAATCCACGGCATAGCCGGCGGCTTCAACCTTGTGCACGAAATGCACGGCCTCGCCCAGCCATAAACCTGTCGCGCGATCAAGATTGGGGTACTTTTCGACGCTGGTCAGTACCACGAGTATTTTTTTGCTCATCGCTGCCTCCTATCAATACGACAGGCCATGTGGCCCTTAACTGCACGGCATCATGCCGCGCAGAGTCAGAGCATAGACAACTGGCGATGAGCGTTAGTGCCGCGTATCCGATGGCCCGGCCCACAGCGCAGTTGCCACGTACACCCCGCCTTCAAACAACAACCGGGTCGTACGCATCAGCCCGCAGCCGATCAGTTGACCGTCTTGCAGGCGCAGTTCCACGGTGAACTCACCCGTGGGGTGCTCAACCGAGAGCTGTTTGACAGTGCCTGCGCTGACCTGCGCCAGATCTGCTGCGACGCTCCCCGGAATCAGGCACGCGGCCGCCACGCTGACCGCACCGAATACCCCGATGCTGGTGTGGCAGCGATGAGGGATAAACGTGCGGGTATTCAGCACCCCGCCCGCCTGCGCCGCAGCCACCAGACACATCTTCGGCACATTACGCTGACGTACATCGCCCAGGTTCATGTGCAGGCCAGCCTGCAGGCGAATCGACTCAAGCCGCGCCTTCAGTTCGGTGTCAGCGTCCAGTTGTTCGGGCGCCTCGTAACCCGTGCAGCCAACGTCTTGCGCACGCAGCACAACAACCGGCATGCCATTGTCGATGCACGTCACGGCAACGCCATCAAACACGTCCACCGCGTTGCCGGTGGGCAACAAGGCGCCGCAACTGGCACCGGCGATGTCGGCAAATTCGACGATCAACGGCGCAGCAACCCCGGGCACGCCATCAATGCGCGCTTCACCGCTGTAGTTCACAGCGCCATTGACGATGGGAACGTGAGCAATGGCGATCTGCCCGGTGTTTTGCATGTAAATTCGCACCGGGGTCACGTCACCCGCCACCGGCACCAGCCCACGCTCAATAGCGAATGGCCCGACACCGGCCAGGATGTTGCCGCAGTTTTGCCCATAATCGACCCGCGGTTCATCGACCACGACCTGCACAAACAAGTAATCGACGTCGGCGTCAGGGCGCGTGGAACGCTGGATGATCGCCACCTTGCTGGTCAGCGAATCGCCACCGCCGATCCCGTCGATCTGCCGCCGGTCGGGCGAGCCCATCACCGCCAGTAACACGCGGTCACGCAACGCCGGTTGCGGCGGCAAATCCTCGGCCAAAAAGTAAGCCCCTTTCGAGGTTCCACCGCGCATCAACACACAGGGAATACGGGTCTGGCTCATGCTCAGCCCTCAAGCTCTTCGAGGCTGTCGATGTAACGCAAGCCCTTCTCGGCCAACCGAGCGCGCATGTTGTAAATATCCAGCCCCAACTCACCCTTGGCCAGGCGCATGGCTTTCTGGTCTTCAAGATCCGCTCGCAGACGGCTGGCTTCAACCACCTGCGCCACCTCGGCACGGCGCACAATCACCACACCATCGTCGTCGGCCACCACCACGTCACCGGCATTGACCAACTGCCCGGCGCACACAATCGGCAGGTTCACGGAACCCAGGGTTTCCTTGATCGTGCCCTGCGCGCTGATCGCCCGCGACCACACGGCAAACCCCATGTCGCGCAGGGTCTGGGTGTCACGCACCCCGGCATCGATCACCAGCCCGCGCACGCCACGCGCCTTGAGCGAGGTGGCGAGCAAATCGCCGAAGTAGCCATCGGTGCAGGGCGAAGTCGGTGCCACCACTAAAATATCGCCAGGCTGGCATTGCTCAACGGCCACATGGAACATCCAGTTGTCACCCGGTGCGACCAGCACCGTGACCACCGAACCACTGATCACTGTGCCGCGCTGAATCGGCGTGATGCCCGACGCCAGCAAGCCTTTGCGGCCTTGTGCTTCATGAATGGTCGCCACGCCGTAGCGTCCCAGCTCATTCACCAGCGCTGCCTCGGCCCGCTGGATGTTGCGCAGCACAATGCCGGTTTTTCCGATCAAGGTGCTCATGCCAGATTCTCCGTCACACGCGGGAAAATGCTCTGGTATCCCTCGCCGTACACGATGTTGCGGGTAGAGGCGATGCCCACATTGCGCTTGGCTTGCACCCCACGTTGCAGAGCGACGCGGGTGTAGTACTCCCACAGATGCTCTTGCCCGGCCATGCATTGAATGGCGGCGTACTTTTTGTCCCAGACATCGGTGATGTCCAGCAACACATCAGGGCGCCATTCACATTGCTCTGGCTGATGCGGCTCGAAGCTGTAGACCGGCGGCGCACCGACGATCGTCTCGCCCGGTTTGTAGCCCTCGGCCTGGGCGATGATCCGCGCTTCTTGCGCCAGATTCATGGCCAGCGGGTGGTCGTAGTTGTACGGGTCTTTAATCGAGTGGCTGAGCACAAACTCTGGCTGCACCCGGCGAAACACATCGGCCAGGCGAAACAGCGTGTCCTTGTCGGCGCGCATCGGGTAATCGCCGATGTCAAAAAACTCAATGCTGGCCCCCAGAATATCGGCCGCCCGTTGGGCTTCTTCGCGACGCGCGTCCTTGACCCGTTGTTCAGTCATCTCACCCTTGCGCCACAGTTTCGCGGACTCGCCACGCTCACCGAAAGACAGGCAAACGATGTGCACGCGATAGCCTTGTTGCGCATGCAGGGCAATGGCACCGCCTGCACGCCACACAAAATCGGCCGAATGGGCACTGACCACCAGTGCGGTTTTAGGGGATGCGTTCATCTCGGGGCTCCTTCTACAGTTGCCCACAGGATCGCACCCGCACCCGCCGCCGGAGTAATGCGTAAGCCTGTTTCAGGTATGCGTTTTATTTATTGCCAGCCTGTTCGATGGGAGGCATAGTCCGGGCAAAAGGCAGAGCATGCGCCCATGGAAACCCCTGAACTTCCCAACCTGATGCAGGTGCGCGCTTTCGTTCGCGTGGCCGATTACGGCAGCGTCTCCAAAGCCTCTGAAGCCTTGTTTCGGGCACAGTCGGTGGTCACCCGCTCGATTTCCGAGCTGGAGGCCCGACTGGGCGTGCCGCTGTTCGAACGCCATGCCAACGGCATGCGCCTGACCGATTACGGCACGCGTTTATTACCCCGTGCACGACGGGTGCTGGCCGAGCTTGAGAGCGTGCCGCGCCTGTTGGCTGGCGCAGACAAACACCTCAGCGAGCCGCTGTACCTGTTTCAGGCCCGGCGCCTGCAAGTCTTCGTCAAACTCTGCGAAACCCACCACATGCAAACTGTGTCCAGCCTGCTGGGGTTGAGCCAACCCGCTGTCAGTTCAACCCTCAAAGTGCTGGAAAGCGGCTGCGGCCAACCCCTGTTTGAGCGCACACCCCGTGGCTTGCTGCCGAGCCGCGCCAGCCTGGAAATCCTGTTCCCGATTCGCCGTGCACTGAATGAACTGCGCCATATCGAAACCGATCTCGCGGCCATTCTTGGCACCCTGCAAGGCGTGGTGCATGTCGGCGCCCTGCCCTTGGGCCGCACCCGCATCCTGCCCGAAGCCATCGTGCGGCTGATGGCCGAACACCCGGCCATCCAGGTCATTACCAATGAAAGCCCGTTTGATTTATTGGCCACAGAGTTGCGCGCAGGCGATGTCGATTTCATCTTCGGCGCCTTGCGCTCCGCTGCCTACGCCAGCGACCTGACGGGCGAAGCATTACTGACCGAAGACATGGTGGTGCTGGCGCGGCGCGGCCATCCGCTGTATGCGAAAAGCGCCTTGCAAGCCGAACTCAGCGATGCGCAATGGGTGCTGCCCAGGGCGGGTTCACCCGCCCGGCAGATGCTGGATGATTGCTTCAGAGCCTTCGCGATTGCGCCGCCGCGCCCGGTGGTTGAAAGCGGCGACATGGCGATCATTCGCGGCCTGTTACTGCGTTCGGACATGCTCGCGGCCGTCTCGGCCCACCAATTGGAGCCCGAGATTAGCAGTGGCGAGTTGTGCATTCTGCCGCTGGAGCTCAAGCACACCACCCGCGCCATCGGCCTGACATCGCGCACGGCCAGCCTGCACTCCCCCGCGGCTCAAGCCTTGATGGCGATGATCCGCGAGGTCATTCATGAGGGCCACATAAACCCGTAATGCTGTATGGGAACTTGCACACCCATTTCGTAGCAGTTGCCGCAGGCTACGTCCGATTGCGAAGCGATCGTAAACGCTAATTGCGGGGTTGAACTGACACACCGCAGCGCTTGATTTTACGACTGCTACACAGCCGGACGCAGCCTCGCGGGCTCGGCAGCTGCTACGCGTATTCACGCACCCTAGATAACATCGGTGTCAGAAAATACTCACTGGATAGCTGACGATCACCCGGGTTTCGTCAAACTCAGTGGTGCTGTAATCGCGGCGCATGGTCGAGTTGCGCAGCCGCAGGTTGAGGTTTTTGAAAGTGCCGCTCTGGAGCACATACGCCAGCTCCGTCTCGCGGCCCCATTCTTTGCCGTCGGTGACAGTGCCGCTGTGGATGTTGTCACCGCTCAGGTAGCGGTTCATCAAGGTCAGGCCCGGGACGCCGAGCGCGGCAAAGTTGTAGTCGTGGCGCAACTGCCAGGACTTTTCTTTGGCGCTGTCGTAGCTGGAGTTGTAGGTGTCGTTGGCCAACGTGCCACCGCTGGTGCCGTTGACCCGCATCCAGGCGTCGTCGCCGCTGACCTTTTGCAAGCCGACGTAGAACGTGTTGCCGCCATAACGCGCCGAAAACAACGCCGAAACAGTCCGGTTATCCAGATCACCCGCCCGTGCGCTGCCGTCTTCCTTGCCCCGGAAGTAACCCAGGTTGGCGCCCAGCGTCCAATCACCCAATGGCTGGCTGTGCGTCACTTGCAGGTATTGCTGCTGGTAGATGTCTTTGAGTTCGGCATTCCACAGCCCGATCAGGGTGCGCTTCTCGTTGAAGGTGTATTCGCCACCGACAAAGTTGAAGCGGTCGGAGGTGACCCCCGATTTACCCTGCATAAACATATCGTCCATGCTCGAATCGTTGCGCGGGCTGTTCTTGCGGAACTGGCCGCCATACAAGGTCAACCCGGCGATGTCTTTGGAGGTCACTTGCCCGCCCTGAAAGGTTTGCGGCAGCGAACGACCATCGTCGGAACGCAGAATCGGCAATACCGGCATCCACTCACCGACCTTGACTTCGGTATTGGCGATTTTCATCTTGCCGGCCACCGCCAGACGTCCGAAATCATCCGCCGGGCGCCCGTCACTGCCCACGGGCAACAGCTGAGTGCCGCCGCTGCCTTTTCCGCCATCGAGCTTGACCGAATACAAGCCCAACGCGTCCACACCAAAGCCCACCGTCCCTTGGGTGAAGCCGGATTTGGCATCGAGAATAAAGTTCTGCGTCCATTCCTGGGCCAGGCCCTGAGCGTTGCCTGAGTTGGTGAAGTTGCGATTAATGAAGAAGTTGCGCAGGTTCAGATTAACGCTGGCATCGTCGACAAAGCCTTCTGCGAAAGCGGGTACTGGCAACGCGCAGACAAGCGCCAGCGCGCAGGCGCTGCGTGGTTTTACAGTGGAAGTCATTGTTATTGTTTTCCGTTTTTTGGCTGAAAAAATTCAGGGCTCACTCAGCGCGGGGCTTTGCCTGCCACCGAGTACAGCACTTGCTGGTTGCGGGTTTTCATAAAGTCTTCAAGGCTCTCGCCGCGCATGGCCGCGTACACATGCAGGTTGGGCACGCCCACTACGGCGGCGAGTTTTTCCAGCACGAAAAAAATCACCCCGTAATGGATCAACCCGCGCCAGTCACGGCGTCGCAACAGGTCGCGCTCTTCGTCAGTCAGGCCTGATGCTGCAAACAGCGCTTCAGGTTCAAGCAAAAAGCGTTCGCGCCACTCGGGCTCGATCATGCGATGCAGGAACTTGTTGAGGCGGTAACCCTTGGCGCTGCGTTCCAGCGTGAAGGGGTACGTCCCTTCAAGCTTTTCGATGCCCGCCACCTGATGCCCCATGTGCTGCAAGTGCCGGGCATTGACCTCGGCCGAGACCGGCTGCGCCAGGTTTTCCAGCAACAGGGTCGCGATGCCGGTCATCGATGGCAGGTAGTAGTCCTGATGCAGTTTGTTCACAGTGGCCGACAAGGCACCGCGCATGATCAGCCAGGTAATCACTTCGGCCCCTTCGAGTCCGCCCAGGGTGGCGAATTCGGCCAGGGTCATTTCCGTCAGCTTGATCGGGTCATTGACCAGCAGATCAATGAACTGCGCGTCCCACTCCGGGTTGTTGAAACCACAGCGCTCGCCATGCACCTGATGCGACACACCGCCAGTGGCCACGATGGCCACCTTCAAGTCCTCGGGATAGCTCTCAATGGCGCGACGCAGAGCCTGTCCCAGCTTGTAGCAACGCAACGCGCTGGGCACCGGAAACTGCAACACCCCAACCTGCAACGGCACGATTTCTACCGGCCATTGCGGCTCGTGCGGCAGCAAGGCCGACATGGGCGAGAAAAAACCATGGTCCAGCGGCTTGTCGCGGAAGAAACTCATGTCGAACTCATCGGCCACCAGGCTTTCACCGATGTGCCGCGACAACGCCGCGTGCCCGCCAATACCCGGCAAGGAACGCGGATTGCCGCCCTCATCGGCCACTTCGTAGCGTTCATCAACACCCAGCGAAAACACGCCGTAGTGGTCGAAGAAAAACGAGGTCACATGGTCGTTGAAGATGTAGAACAGCACGTCGGGCTGTTGCGCTTTCAACCACACCTTGATCGGCTCAAAGCCTTCAAAGATCGGCGCCCACGCCGCCTCGCCCTGTTTGTCGTGATCGACCGCGAAACCGATAGTCGGCGTGTGTGAGACCGCGAGGCCACCAATGATGCGTGCCATGAGAAGTTCCTTGATTCAAAAAAGTTATTGCGCCAGCAACGCGCGATTAACGGCGAGTCGACGTGCACGGCCATTGGCCAATATCGCCAGTGCGGCGATAAAAGCCGGGACTGCCAGCATCGCAAACAGCAGCGGCAGGTCCAGCCCCAGGCTGAGTATTGCGCCACCGACCAGCGAGCCCAAAATAGCCCCGAAGCGGCCAATGCCGAGCATCCAGCTCACCCCGGTAGCACGGCAATCCGTCGGGTAGTAACCCGGTGCAAACGCGTTGAGCCCGGTTTGTGCGCCGCTCATGCAAAAGCCTGCGGCCATCACGCCCACGGCCAGCAGGCTCGATTCCAGGCTGAAGGCACCGAGCAGCAGAATGAATGCGCCGCCCAAGGCATACGCGGTGGCAATCACTGCGTTCGGGTTGCGTCGGTCCATGGCCCAGCCCACCACGATGGCACCGACCGTGCCGCCGATCTGGAACAGCCCGGTAATGGTCGCCGCACGCTCGATGGATAAGCCACCGTCACGCAGCAAGGTCGGCATCCAGCCCATGGTCAGGTAGATCACCAGCACACCCATGAAGTAAGTCGCCCACAACGCCAGCGTGCCGAAGCGATAGGGTTCGGCGAACAGCATGCGCACCGGCGCCTTGTGCTGCACCTGAGGTTCGGACATGACGAAACGGGTGGCGGCCGTGAAGGTCCCGCCCAGCTTGTTCAGCACCTTGGCAATCTGGCTGGCAGGCGCGTTGCGGGCGGCCAGAAAGCGCGCCGACTCAGGCAGCAGCCACCACAGAAACGGCAACAGCAGCAGCGGCATGATGCCGCCAAACAGCAACACCGACTGCCAGCCGTGGCTGGGGATCAACCAGGCAGCGACAAAGCCTCCCAGGCCCGAGCCCATGTTGAAGCCCGTGAACATGAGGGTGATAAACAGCGAACGATTACGCTCCGGCAGGTACTCGGCCAACAGCGTCGTGGTATTGGGCAAGGCAGCGCCCAACGCGATGCCGGTCAGCAAGCGCAAAAATGCGAGTTCGTAGGGGTTGCGAGCGAAGGCACACGCCAGGCTCAACACGCTGAAACCGGTCACCGCAAACAGCATGATTTTCTTGCGGCCCAGGCGGTCGGCGTAAGGTCCGGCGGTCAAGGCACCAATCGCCAGCCCGACCATACCTGCGCTCATCACCGGCCCGAAGGCGGCGCGCGACAGGCCCCATTCCTGAATCAGTGACGGCGCCACAAAGCCCATCACGGCCACATCAAAACCATCGAACAGCACAACGAAAAAGCACAGCGCGAGGATCAACCACTGGTATTTGGCGACAGGCCTGTTGTCGATCCAGGCTTTGATATCGACCGTTTCGGTAGTCATGTTTATCACCTTATTATTTTTAGAAATTGCGATCGCGCAGGCGCCAGCTCCAGGCATCAGCCCAACGTCGAATGCTGAGCGTGACTCTAAAGCTGCAAGTGCCTGCCCCGCCTCTGGGAAATCCTTAAGCGGGTATCGGTTTTTCTTATCGGGTGATAAACGACGTGCTCACGGCCCGCTGCGTGACGGCCTCATTGTTCCAGTGGCTCGTAGGGTTTGAAGAAATCCGAGCCCATCCAGTCTGGCGTTTTTTCATCGGCCGCAGCCTTGCCGCGCACATAACTGGCTGGCGAATTTACATCGCCCTGTTGGTCATAGACCGCCACATCCGGGTAAGGGAACACCGGGCGCGCATGCCCTTCGCTGCTGGCTGGCATCGCCACAACGGCATCTGGTGCCTGGTCTTTTTCGACCCAAGACATCATCGGCGTCAGCAGATCGATCCGGCTCGGCCCCTCACCGCCCGCACAGTGATACACACCGGGCAACAGGTAAAAACGTTCAAAGGATTGAACCTTGGACGCGCCCATCTGGGCTTCCATCGCCTGCTGATAGGCGATGCTGTTCAGCGGCGAGACATACGGGTCCGCCCAGCCGTGCCACACGATCAGCTTGCCGCCCTGATCGGCAAACGCGGAAAGGTCGGGGTTGGTCGCGTCGTACAGCGGATGCAACGCACGCAACTGGTCGAAGGTGCTGCGATCAAGCGGCAGGTCAGCCAGTTTGATGTCAGCGCCGGGGTTGTGTTCGAACGACAGGTTGCGCAGCACCTCCAGCGCCGTCACTTCGCTGTACGTCGGCTGATCGGCGCTGACAGGCACAAACACCCCGGCCCACGCCAATTCAGAACCCGGCAGCGGGCCGCCGATGGTCATGCGCTCCCCAGTGGTCGGGTCATGCGGGCCATCGTAAAGACGCCGCACGGCAGTGACTTCTTGCTCGGTCAGGCAATTCGCGGTGTCGGTGGCTGACGCCTCGCACTGCACCGTGGCCGGGTCAAACTGGCAGGCGCGCGGGTTGCTGATCAACCCATCGACCTGCCCATCGAGGGCATCGCATTGCTGCAACACGGCCTTGTGCAAGATGGGCAATCGCGAGGCGAGCAAAATGGGGTGGCCCTGCTCATCCTGATTGGAACGCGTCTGCCAGGCATGAAAGATTAATTTCTGCACCTGGAAGTTAGCCGCCGGTGCACCCGCAATAATCCCGTTGAAGTCATCCGGGTAGCGCTGGGCTTGCATCAACGCTTCACGTCCACCATCGGAGCAACCGGTGAAATACGCGTAAATCGGTTGTTGGCCGTAAAACACGGCGGTGAGTTTTTTCGCCGCAACGGCAGTGAGATGAACCCCGCGGTAGGCAAAGTCGGCGCGTTTTTGCGGATCGTCACCAAAGTGGTGATCGGTAAAGAGATGGCCCATGTCGGTGGTGGCCAGCACAAAACCACCGCTGTTCAGAGGGGTACAACCCGCAGCAGCCCCCACTTGCAACGAAAGGCGCCCGCAGAGGCCGCCACAGCCTACTTGCAGGTAACGCTGCGTCCAGGTCTGCGTGGGCAAAAGCACTTTGAAGCCGATACTCGGCGCCAGCGTGCCCTGCACTTCACAGGCCGCGATGCCATTAATAGTGGTGTCTGTCGCCGAGGTCACCTGGCTGCCTTTGCCGCCGATGTCTTGCAGATCGACCTTGGTCAAGGTCGAGCAACTGACCACCGGTTTGACCACGCTCAGCGCTGCAATGTCAGCCGCTTGAGCGGGGTTGAACAGTGCACTGGCCGCCAGTATCAGCACAGGGATGAACGGTGACATGGCAACTCCAGGATCGTGGAACATCATTGAACGTAGTCGCAGCCAAGGTACGCAGGCTGCGACTACAGGTTCCAGACTGGCCTTATTGCTCCAGCGGTGTGTAAGGCTTGAAGAAGTCCGAGCCCATCCAGTCCGGCGTTTTTTCATCGTTGCTGGCCTTGCCACGCACGTAACTGCTGGCTGATTTCACATCGCCCTTGCCGTCATACACCGCCACATCCGGGTACGGGAACACCCGACGTGTACGCCCCTCGTTGGCCGGGTCTTGCGGCGGCATTGCGATCAACGGCTTTTTCGCCGCCAAGGCTGGCATGTTGGTCGGCGCGCCAAACTCGTGGGGGCCCGACTGCTTGCTGCTGGCTTGCAGCGTCACGATGGCAGCAGGCGCCTGGCCCTTTTCGACCCAGGACATCATCGGCGTCAGCAGGTCGAGCAAGCTCGGGCCTTCACCGCCGGCGCAATGGTACACGCCCGGCAGCAGGTACAGGCGCTCAAAAGACTCGGCCTTCGACTGGCCCATCTGCACGTGCAGCGCCTGGTGATAGGCGATGGTGTTCAGCGGCGAGATATGCGGGTCGGCCCAGCCATGCCACAGGATGAGTTTGCCGCCGTGCTGCGCGAACGCCGACAGATCCGGGTTGGTGGCGTCGTACAGAGGATGCAACGGGCGCAATTGATCGAAGGTGCTGCGATCGAACTTGACGTCAGCCAGGCTGAAATCTGCCCCTGGGTTGTGCTCGAAGGCCAGGTTGCGCAACGCATCCAGAGCCATGCTCTCGCTGTTGATCGGCTGGTCGACGCTGTCCGGTACAAACACCCCGGCCCACGCCAGCTCGGAACCCGGCTGCGGCCCGGCGATGGTCAGGCGCTCGCCGGTTGCGGGGTCATGCGGGCCGTCATAAAAGCGCCGCGCCGCGTTGACTTCCGCGGCGGTCAGGCAGGCCGAGGTGTCCGTGGCCGACGCTTTGCACTGCACCACGCCAGGGTCAAAATGGCAGGCCCGCGGGTCGCTGATCAGGCCATCGACCTGGCCGTCCAGCCCGTCGCATTGCTGCAATACCGCCTTGTGCAAGATCGGCAAGCGCGAAGCGATCAGAATCGCCTTGCCCTGTTCGTCCTGATTGGAGCGGGCCTGCCAGGCGTGATAGATCGAGTTCTGTACCTGAAAATTCAGTGCCGGGGCGCCGGCGATGATGCCGTTGAAATCATCCGGGTAACGCTGCGCCTCCATCAAGGCCTCGCGTCCGCCATCGGAGCAACCCGTGAAGTAGGCATATGCCGGTTGTTGCCCGTAGAACGCGGCGATCAGCTTTTTCGCCGCCTGCGCCGTCAGGTGCACGCCTCGGTGGGCGAAGTCCGCACGCTTTTGCGGGTCATTGCCCCAGCTGTTGTCCATGCCTGAATGGCCCATATCGGTGGCCGCCAATACAAAGCCGCCGCTGTCCAGCGGTGCACAGCTGTCCGCCGCGCCCACCTGCATCGACACCCGCCCGCAGAGGCCGCCGCAGCCGACTTGCAGATAGCGCTGGGTCCAGGTGCGGGTCGGCAACATGACCTTGAAGCCGATACTGGGCGCCAGTGTGCCCTGCACCTCGCAGGCAGTGATGCCATTGAGGGTGGTTTCGCTGGCGGAGAGCACTTGGCTGCCTTTGCCACCGATGGGCTGTAAGTCTGTCTGGGTCAAGGCCGCGCAACTGATGGCGGGTTTGACGATGGGCAGCGCGGCGATGGGGGCTTCGGCATGGGCCAGGGTCGGCAATTGCAGAAGGAGCACCGTGGTGCCGAGTAACAGCTGGCGCAAGGTATGAAGGGTGATCATGACAGCTCCTTGTTGATGAAATATCAGGTGTTAAACGCCTGTAGTCGCTGGCGTTGCGATCGGTTGCGAAGCGACCGTGACGGCTGCTGCGCTGCCGATCGCAGCCTTCGTGCCTCGGCAGCGACTACAGGTTCCAGCCGCCACCCAGCACTTTGTACAACGTTACTCGGTTACTTTGCTCAGCCAGGCGCAACGTGATCAGGTCCTGCTGCGCACTGTAAAGCGAGCGCTGGGTCACGAGGGCTTCCAGGTAACTTTGCGAACCGCCACGGTACAGCGCCTCCGACAGCTCATAGCTTTTTTGACTGGCATCGGTCAGCGCCTGCTGGGCCGTCAAACGCTGGTCCAGGGTGCTGCGCACGGCCAAGGCATCGGCCACTTCGCTGAACGCGGTTTCCAGGGTTTTCTGGTAGGTCTGCACTTCAATCTCGCGTTCGACCTTGGCCGAGTCCAACGTCGCCTGATTACTCCCCGCGTCGAAGATCGGCAGGCTGATGCTCGGCGCAAAGCTCCAGGCGCCGCTGCCCGCCTTGAACAAGCTCGACAGGCTAGAGCTGGCTGAGCCCGCGCTGGCCGTCAGGGTGATGCTGGGGAAGAACGCCGCTCGGGCCGCACCGATGTCGATATTGGCCGATTTGAGCGTGTGCTCCGCCGCCAGCACGTCCGGGCGACGCTGTAACAGCGTAGACGGCAATTGCCCCGGCACCTGCACCAGCATGGCGACCGATTGCAGGCTGTCGCCGGGCAGCAACTGCGTCGGGATCTCGCTGCCCACTAACAGGCGCAAGGCATTTTGGTCTTGCAACACCTGGCTGGCATACACGCCGATATCGACCCGCGCCGACTCCACGGTGGTTTGCGCCTCAGACACCGCCAACCCGGACGATCCGCCCAGCCCATGGCTGCGCTGGGTCAGGTCGTAAGTGGCCTGCTGGCTGATCAGCGTCTCTTGCGCCAGTTTCAGGCGTTCGTTGTCTGCCGCTAACGTCAGCCAGGCAGTGCCCACTTCGGCCACCAGACTGATCTGCGTACTGCGCCGGGTTTCGGCCAGCGACAGGTAGGCTTCCAGCGCCTCGTCTTCAAGGTTCTGCACGCGGCCAAACAGGTCCAGCTCATAGCTGCTCAGCCCCAGTTGGGCGCTGTAATCGTGGCTGGTGGTCCCGGAAGTGTGGCTTTGAGTGCCGGTCACGCTGGCATCAATCCCCGGAAAAGCCGCCGCCCGCTGGATGCGGTATTGCGCCTGCGCCTTTTCGATGTTCAGGGTGGCCACCCGCAGGTCGCGATTATTGCTCAGGGCCAGCGCTTGCAGCTGCGACAGGCGCGAATCGGTGAAGAACTGCTGCCATTTAATGTCCGCCGGCGCTTGCCCCTTGGGCACGCTGGTGCCCGGCAGCCATTGTTCGGCCACCTCGGCCTGCGGGCGTTCATAGGTGGGCGCCAGATTGATGCAGCCGCTCAGCAACACAAAGGCTGCCATTAAAGGCCAACGAAAACGAATCATGCTTCACCTGTACGGTCAGTGGTGCTCACGCGACTGAAGCGCCGACGAATCAGCACAAAGAACAGCGGGACGAAGAACACGCCCAAAAGAGTGGCGCTGAACATGCCGCCCAGCACCCCGGTGCCGATGGCGCGACGCCCGGCAGAACCTGCACCGCTGCTCACCGCCAGTGGCAAGACGCCAAACATAAAGGCCAGCGAAGTCATCAGAATCGGGCGCAGACGTTGGCGCACGGCAATCAAGGTGGCGTCGATCAGGTTGTTGCCCTGCTCTTGCAGATGCTTGGCGAATTCCACGATCAAAATCGCGTTTTTGGCCGCCAGCCCCACCGTGGTCAACAGCCCCACCTGGAAGTACACGTCGTTGCTCAAGCCGGTGAAACGGGTAGCCAACACCGCACCCACCACACCCAGCGGCACCACCAGCATCACCGAAAACGGCACCGACCAGCTCTCGTACAACGCCGCCAGGCACAAGAACACAAACAATACCGATACCCCGTACAGCAACGGCGCTTGCGAACCCGACATGCGCAGTTGGTATGACTGGCCGGTCCATTCGTAACCGATGCCTTCGGGCAATTGCTTGACGATGCTTTCCACCGCGTCCATCGCCGCCCCGGAACTCACGCCCGGCGCGGGGTCGCCCACCACTTCCAGCGACGAACTGCCGTTGTAGCGTTCGAGCAACGGCGAGCCGTAGCTCCATGAACTGCTGGCAAAAGACGAGAACGGAACCATTTCATCGTTGCTGTTGCGCACAAACCAATGGTCCAGATCCGCTGCCTGCATGCGCGAGGACGCTTGGCCCTGCACATACACCTTCTTCACCCGGCCCTGATTGAGGAAGTCGTTGACGTAAGTCCCGCCCAGCGCGGTGGACAAGGTGGCGTTGATGTCGCTGGTGGTCAGGCTCAAAGCGCCTGCCTTGCGGTCATCGATGCTGACCTTGAGCTGCGGCGTATCGTCCAGTCCGTTACTGCGCACGCCCAGCAGGCGCGGGTCTTTTTTCGCCAGTTCAATAAATTGCTCACGGGCGGCGACCAGCGCATCGTGGCCTAGCCCGGCGAGGTCCTTGAGTTGCAAGTCAAAACCGGAGCTTTGCCCCAAGCCGCGAACGGCGGGCGGTTGCATCACAAACACGTCGGCATCACCGATGCTCGTCAGCGCCTTAGTGGCTCGTTCGGCAATCGAGGCCGCGTCCTGGCCCGCGCCCTTGCGCTCGCTCCAGTCTTTGAGGCGGATAAAGGCACGGGCCGAGTTCTGGCTGTTACCGCCCATGCCCAGGCCGGAGATGCTGATCATCGCGTCGACTTCGGGTTGTTCGAGGATGTAGCTCTCAAACTGCTTGAGCACCGCCTGCGTCCGGTCATCAGTGGCGCCGACTGGCAACTGCACCTGAGCCATCAAAATGCCCTGGTCTTCATCGGGCAGAAATGAGGTCGGCAAACTGGCGTAACCGCCCGCCATGGCCGCGACCACCAGCAGGTACACCACCAGGCTGCGGCCACCACGGCGCAGTATGGCGCCGACCATTTTTTGATAGGCCTCGGCAGCGCGATCAAAGGTGCGGTTAAACCCGCCAAAGAACCCGGTTTTCGGGCCATGCCCTTCAGCATCCGAAGGCTTGAGCAAGGTCGCGCACAAGGCCGGTGTCAGGGTCATGGCCACCAGCACCGAGAGCACCATGGCCGAGACGATGGTCACCGAAAACTGGCGATAGATGATCCCGGTGGAGCCGCCAAAGAACGCCATGGGGATAAAGACCGCGCTCAACACCAAGGCAATACCGACCAGGGCGCTGGTGATTTCTGCCATCGACTTGCGGGTGGCTTCGAGCGGCGACAGCCCCTCTTCACTCATCACCCGCTCAACGTTTTCGACCACCACAATCGCGTCATCCACCAGCAAGCCGATGGCCAGCACCATGGCGAACATGGTCAGGGTGTTGATCGAATAACCAAACAGCGCCAGCACCCCAAAGGTGCCCAGCAGTACCACCGGTACCGTGATCGCCGGGATCAGCGTGGCGCGGAAGTTTTGCAGAAACAAAAACATGATCAGCACCACCAGCACGATGGCTTCGCCCAGCGACTTGACCACCTCTTCGATGGACAGGCTCACAAACGGCGTGGTGTCGTAAGCGATCACATTTTTAAGCTGCATTTCGGTCGGGTAAAACGGCTGCAGTTCCGCGAGTTTGGCTTTGACGGCTTCGCCGACCTTGAGCGCATTGGCGCCCGTGGCCAATTGCACGCCCATCGCCGCTGCCGGTTTGCCATTAAGGGCGGAATTCACGTCGTAGCTGTCGCTGCCCAGTTCAACCTGGGCAACGTCGCCGAGCAGCACCATGGCGCCCGTGCTGCTGGACTTGACCACCACATTGCGGAACTCTTCAGCGGTTTGCAGCTTGCTGCGCGCCGTGATGGTGGCATTCAGTTGTTGCGCCGCCACCGCGGGCAAGGCACCCAGTTGGCCAACCGAGACTTCGGTGTTCTGCGCCTCTAGCGCGGTGGACACATCCGAGGGCATCAAGGCGTATTTTTTCAACAGCGCCGGGTCCAGCCAGATGCGCATGGCATAGCCCGAGCCCAGGGTTTTCACCTCGCCCACGCCATCAATTCGGGCGATGGAATCGAGCAAGGTGCTGGAAATGTAATCGCCGATCTGAGTGCCGGTGACGCTTGGGTTGTCTGACGCCAGGGCGGCAATCATCAAGAAGTCCGAGCCGCCCTTGGTCACTGTCAGGCCCTCGCTCTGCACCGAACTCGGCAGCCGCGATTCGACCTGCTGTAGCTTGTTTTGCACCTGCATCTGCGCCACGTCGGGGTCGGTTCCGGCGTCGAAGGTCAGGTTGATACTGGCGCTGCCCGCCGAACTGCTGGACGCCGACATGTAGGTCAGCTTGTCGAGCCCGGTCATTTGCTGCTCGACGATCTGGGTCACCGAGTCTTCCACGGTCTTGGCCGAAGCGCCGGTGTACGTCGCAGAAATTCGCACTGTCGGCGGCGCGATGTCCGGGTATTGCTCCAGGGGCAATTGGGTAATCGACATTGCCCCGGCGAGCATGATGACGATGGCGATGACCCAGGCAAAAATCGGTCGATCAATAAAAAAGCGCGCCATGCTCAGTTCCCCTGCGCAATTGCAGTGGTGGATTGACGCGTCGGCAGAGCCCGGCTGTCACTGTTCTGCGCCAGCACCTCGGCACCGACCCGGACTTTCTGCCCGCCTTCGATAATCACCTGATCACCGGCGTTCAAACCCGCCGTCACCCACCACTGATTACCCACAGCGCGGTCGATGGTCAGCACACGCTGCTCAACCTTGCCGCCGACCACCACCAGCACCGAGGTCACGCCACTGGCACTGCGGGTCACGGCTTTTTGCGGGATCAGGATGGCTTTATCGTCAACGGCCAGGTCCAGCACAGCGCGTACATACATGCCCGGCAATAACAGGTGCTCGGGGTTCGCGAACACGGCGCGCAGGGTCACGGTGCCGGTGCCTTCGGTGACGGTGACACCGCTGAACTTGAGCGTGCCCGCATGGTTATACGTGCTGCCGTCGTCAAGTGTGAGCAGCACCGGCGCTTCACCTTCGCTGTTGCCCTGCAAGGCTCCGCTGGCCAAGTCGCGTTTGAGGCGCAGCAACTCCGTGGTGGATTGCGTGACATCGACGTAGATCGGGTCCAACTGCTGCACCGTGGTCAGCGCGGTGGTTTGCGCCGCGACCAGCAATGCGCCAGGCGTAACCGTCGAGGTTTCGATACGCCCGCTGAGTGGCGAACTGATGCGGGTGTAGCCCAGATTGATCCGCGCGGTGTCCACCCCGGCCTGCGCCACTTGCAAATCGGCTTGGGCAGTCAGCAGGCTGACCTGTGCGTCTTCGTTGTCTTGCTGACTGATGGCGTCGATTTTCACCAGCGCCGCGTCACGCGTCGCCGTCGACTGAGCCGATTTGAGTGTGGCGCGCGCCTTGGCCGCCGTCGCTTGCGCCTCGGCCAGTGCCGCCTTGTAGGGCGCGGCGTCGATTTGATACAGCGCCTGCCCGGCCTTGACCTCAGCCCCTTCAACAAATAGCCGCTGCTGAACAATGCCGCCGACTTGCGGGCGAATCTCGGCAACCATAAACGCTTGGGTACGCCCGGCCAATTCAGTGCTCAACGCTTGGGGCTGCGGCTGCACGGTCATGACCGTGACCTTTGGGGGCGCCGTCACGGGCGTGGCGTCTCCCGCCGAGCAGCCGCTCAACACGAAAAGAACCAGTAAGGAAAGGACAACCGCCGCGGTCACCACGGATTTAGCGAAAATTTTGGTCGACATGTCTGCCTCTGCAAGTGGAGTGGCTTGAGCCATGCGCCATCGTGCAAGGCAAATGTGCAGGAAAATTGAAGATTGCCCTTACGTCTTGAATCTTCGGCCTGCGAAGGCCTAAATGATCAGGCCATTCACTCACAAACCCGAGCCCATGAAGCTGAGCATCTCCACCAAGCTGTTTATCGCGATCCTTGCCAGTGTGCTGTTGGTCATCCTGAGCATGGGCCTGGCCACCAGCTGGAGTTTTGGCCGCGGCTTTCTGGGCTACCTCAACGAGCAGGCGCTGGAGCGCATGGGGCCGGTGTTGCCGCGCCTGGCCAGTGCGTACGAGCGCGAAGGCAGTTGGGAGTTCTTGCGCAACCATCCGGATCGGTGGTTCGAAGTGATGCGCCCCGAACCTGAAGATGAAGTGCGCACCCACGACCTTAAAAATCCGCTGCCGTCTGATCTCACCGGTGCGCTGTTTCGGATTGCCTTGCTCGACCAGAACAAAAAGCGCGTCACCGGCTACCCCTCCATCGGCGACGACGCGTTGCTGCGCCCCATCGAGGTCAACGGTAAAACTGTGGGCTGGCTGGCCGTCACCCCTTTTCAAAGCGTGACCGAAGCCGGAGGCGAGCGTTTTCAGCAGTATCAATTGCAGACCAGCCTGGCCGTTGGCGTGCTGTCGTTGCTGTTGGCGATGCTGATCGCTTGGTGGATCGCCCGCACCTTGCTCGACCCGGTCAAGCGTGTAGCCGCCGCCACTCACCGACTGGCCGCCGGGGAATACAGCAACCGCGTGGCCGTGTCGTCCAATGACGAAGTGGGCCAATTGGCCCGCGACTTCAACCAACTGGCCTTCACCCTGGAGCGCAACGAAAAAATGCGCCGCGAATTCATGGCCGATGTGTCCCACGAACTGCGCACCCCGTTGTCGATCCTGCGCGGCGAACTGGAAGCCATCGAAGACGGCGTGCGCAGCCTTGATCACACCTCAATGAAGTCGTTGCAAGGGGAAGTCGGGATGCTCAGCAAGTTGGTCGATGACCTGTATGAACTGTCGTTGGCGGATGTAGGCGCGCTGACCTACCGCAAGAGCGAATGCGTGCTCAATACCTTATTGGAAGAGTCGGTGGCGATGTATCAAGAGCGCTGCAACGCCGCGCAGTTGCGTGTTGAACTCAAGCTTCCCGCTCAGCCACTGATACTGGACGCGGACGCCAAACGCCTGCAACAGCTGTTCAGCAACCTGTTGGAAAACGCCGTGCGCTACACCGATGCGGGCGGGTTGCTGGTGATCAGTGCCGCACTCGACGGCGAGAACGTGTGTGTCAGCCTGATGGACTCCGGCCCAGGCGTTGACCCGCAGCAACTGCCGCGCCTGTTCGAGCGTTTTTATCGCGGCGAAGCCTCGCGTAACCGGGCCAGCGGCGGCGCGGGCCTGGGGCTGGCGATTTGTCACAGCATCGCCCTCGCCCACGGCGGCAGCCTGACCGCCGATCACTCTCCGCTGGGCGGCCTCTGGCTGTGCCTGCGCTTACCCCTCAAGGCGTGAAGCATGAGTATTCTGATTGTTGAAGACGAGCCCAAACTGGCCGCCTTGATGCGCGATTATCTGTCGCGCGAAGACTATGCGATCCATTGCCTGGATAACGGCCTTGAAGTGGTGCCATGGGTGCGTGCTCACGCGCCGCGGCTGATTCTTCTGGACCTGATGCTGCCGGGCCGCAACGGCCTGGAAATCTGCAAAGAGCTGCGAGGCTTCAGCGCAGTGCCGATCATCATCATCACTGCCAGGGTCGAAGAAGTTGATCGACTGCTAGGGCTTGATCTAGGGGCCGACGACTACATCTGCAAACCGTTCAGCCCGCGTGAAATGGTGGCCAGGGTCAAGGCTATCCTGCGCCGCAACCCACAGATGGCGGCGGTGGCCCAATCACGCATCCAGGTGGACGAAACCCAATACAGTGCCGCCTTCGATGGCGTGCCGCTGGACCTGACGCCGGTTGAGTGGCGCCTGCTTAACACCTTTGCCCGCGCGCCAGGCCGGGTGTTCTCACGCGACCAATTGCTCGACAAGCTGTACTCCGATCACCGGGTGGTCACCGACCGCACCGTCGACAGTCACATCCGCAACCTGCGGCGCAAACTCGCACAGGCGTGTCCAGGGCAAGATCCGATTCAATCGTTGTATGGCGTCGGCTACAAGCTAGAGCTTTGAAGCCGCGACATCTGATGACCCGCGAGACATTCGCGGGCCTCCAGCAGCGCCGCCTCGACGGCGTCTTCGCCAAAAGCCAAACCTTGCAAGTAGACGAAATGGACATCTAACAGCCCGAGGGTGTTGAGCACCGCGCGCAGGTAATCGGTTAAAAAATCGGGTTGGCGCGCCCGCTCCCCCTGATGGAAACCGCCCGACCCCACCAGTACATAGACCGGGCGATCAGCGAGCAGACCGATTTTGCCTTCTGGCCCCGAGCTGAAGGTGCGATGGATGCGCAATACGTAGTCAACCCACAGCTTCAGGGCCGCAGGCAGGGTGAAGTTGTGCATGGGCGTGGCAATCAGCAGGATGTCGCAGCCTTCCAGTTCGCGAATCAGCGTTTCAGACACGTCGAACACCGGCGCTTCAAATGGCGTAGGCGTGACTAAAGCAGCCCCGTATTCAATGCCCAATGGGGGCAAAGGGTGCTCGCCCAGGTCACGCTTGATCAGTTCCAGGTCTGGATACTGCGTGCGCAAAGCGGCCACATGCTCATGAGCCAACTGACTGGCATGGGAAAAACGGCCGTGGGGGCTTGCGTTGATCAACAGTGCAGTTTTCATGCGCGGTTCTCGTTAAGTGTCTGCGTGAAGTGCATGCCTCGGGCCAGTAACCCTTGCCGAAAATAGAAGCGCTGCGCCAACGCCATGTGTAATCCGGTATCCAGTACCAGGTTTTCACACTCAAGGCGCACGGCTTCTTCGCGAACAGCGCTGAGCAGCTTAGCCCCCAGGCCTGAACCCTGTCGCTGCGGGCTGACGACCAGATCATCGACGTACACAAAACGCCCGTAGATCAGGTTTTCTGTCGTGCGGTAGCCCGCCAGCCCGACCAGGGTGTGCCCGTGCCAGGCCGCCAGCAAGCGGTAACCCTGTTGGAACTGGCGCAAGAGCTGCGCCACATAGGCTTGGGGGTCGCAAAGGTGTGGGCGCAGAACCCGCATCAAGTCAAAACTGGCGTGTAAGGCCGTTTCGTCTTCGAGGTGTTGAAGCGTGTAGTCCATGTTCGTCAACCATAGAAGAAAAGATGGGCTCACTGTAGGGCCGCGATGGCTAATGACCTAGAGCCAAAAAACACATAAATGGCTAGGCCATGTCAGTTGAATGGTGACCGGAGATTCGTCGGCTTTCGCGACAAACGGATAGCCAGAATGAAAGCACTTTGAGATTATCCGCCCCCTTAGTTGAACGACTAAATCTAGGGAGGGAAAGACGTGACCATTGCGCTGTACCAGTTGGTAATTATTCTGACGTTAGTTTTAGCCCGTTACTTGGGACCGAAGTGGTTGCTCCTGCCCATCGGGCTTATCTGGACGGCTGTGACCGTTTTCAGCCTGTTCTGGCCTCCTCTCATCGCGCTCCAGTTGAGTGTCATCTGGGGCACGGTCTGGTTGCTGAAGCGGTCTGTATCAAAAGCCAGCGAGAACGAAGGCAGTGCCTCGCAGTCAGTGCCAAAAACCGCTCCAGCGCAAGCCAAGGCGAAAGCCAAAGCCCTGCCGCCGCCCATCCCGGGCCGGGAAGACATCAAGTACGGTGAGATTTTCTGGCGCCCGGATGAACCCGAGGAAGAGCCGGTCAAGGATCTGACGACCGATCTGGCGTACCGCGAACAAGAAGTCAGCACCGCCACAGGCCGGATGCTGGCGCTGCAACGCCAGGAACAAGAGCACATTGAGTCGATCCTGGAACGGGCCGAAAGACACCATCAAACAGCACTGAAACTGCTGGAAGATGAGGCGTTCAAACAGACCTACGAGGAAGCCTATGCGATGTATGACGCGCTGCTGCGCAGTGACAAGGCGTCTGCGCCCATTCCCTGCACAGACTTCAGCCGCCCTGCCGCACATGACATCGCACCTGTAGACGCCGCCATCCAGAACACCTTCGAAATGACCGCCAATGAGTATTCAGCCTTCCTGAAAACCACGGTGGTGCGCTTGCAACAGCGCAAAGGGCTGCGCGAGCTGTTTGAAAAAGAAATGCACCTCGCGGGGGGTTCAGAAGTCCTGGACCGTATCAAAAGCTTTGAGGCCGGAGACGAATGGCGCTACGCCGACCGTCGCAAAAAAAACCGCGGCACGCTGGCTGATCGGCAAGTCAAGATCTGACCCGGCGACCTGCTTGAACAACATCCTCACTCACCCACCAACGCGCGGATGAGTGAGGACTGAGCACACGATCAATCCCATCGTTTGAACAGCACGCTCGCATTGACCCCGCCAAATCCGAACCCGTTTGATATCGCGTATTCAATCGCCCGTTTTTCTGCCTGCCCGCGAATCAGGTTGAACCCGGCGGCGGCTTGATCCGGGGTCTCCAGGTTCAACGTTGCCGGGGCAATCTGGTCACGCAAGGCAAGGATGGTAAAGATGGCCTCAATGCCGCCTGCTGCGCCCAGCAAATGCCCGGTGGCCGATTTGGTGGCGCTGATCGCAACAGTCGAATCCGCACCAAACACCGTTGTGATCGCGGCCAATTCGCCCTTGTCGCCCACCGGGGTGGACGTTGCATGGGCGTTGATATGTTGGATCTGCGCGGCGCTGATCCCCGCCTGTTTGATCGCCTGCTCCATCGCTCTACGCGCACCCTGGCCATCTTCAGGGCCAGCAGTCATGTGGTAGGCGTCGGCGCTGGTGCCGTAACCCACCAGTTCGGCGATGGGTTTGGCGCCTCGGGCCAAGGCATGCTCCAGTTCTTCGATCACCAGTAAACCTGCGCCCTCGCCCATGACAAAGCCGTCACGGCCTTGATCGAATGGACGCGACGCCCGCTCAGGGGTTTCGTTGTAGCTGTGCGACAGCGCACGCGCAGCCGCAAAACCACCCAGACTCACCCGATGAATGCACGCCTCAGCTCCGCCGCAGACCGCCACGTCAATTTCGCCCGCACGAATCATTCGGGCCGCATCGCCAATGGCTTGTACCCCGGCGGCGCAGGCCGTGACCGGCGCCCCGAGCGGGCCTTTGAGCTGATGCAGTATCGACACATGCCCGGCCGCCATGTTGCTGAGGAACGAGGGAATAGTGAAGGGAGACAAGCGCCGTGGCCCCTTGCTGTCGGCAGTGCGCACGGCTTCGGCAATCGCTGGAAATCCGCCAACACCGGAGGCGATAATCGTCGCCGTTCGCTCTTGCTGCGAGGCGGTTTGCGGCGCCCAACCCGCCTGCTCCAGCGCCTCTTTAGCCGCTGCCAGGGCAAACAAAATGAAGCGGTCCATCTTACGTTGCTCTTTGGCGGGGATTAACGTGTCCGGCTCAAACCCCGCTTCGGGGTCTTGATTGCGATCAAGAACCTGACCACCAATACTGACCGCCAAATCACCGACCAGTGACTCTGGTAGCCTGCGGATCCCGGACTGCCCGGCCAACAAACGTTTCCAGGTCTGTTCTACACCACAGCCCAGCGGGGTTACGGCGCCCATGCCCGTCACAACAATGCGTTTATTCACGATGGCTTAACTCCATAAATTTTGCCTGGTAGCAGTACAGAGACGTAACTATCATTATGAAAGTAACACGGGTGAGCGAATCTTTTCGACACCACGGCACAGAGGAACCGCAATGCAACGCAAATCGCTGACAAACGCTGAGTGCCCGATTGCTCGAGGACTGGAAAAAGTCGGAGAGTGGTGGAGCATTTTGATCATGCGCGATGCGCTTCAAGGCTTGAGGCGTTTTGATGAGTTTTCCCAGAGCCTGGGAATCGCCCCGAACATGCTCACACGCAGGCTCAACACCTTGGTCGAAGAAGGGTTGTTGGAGCGTAGAGCCTATAGCGAACGTCCACCGCGCTATGAATACGTGCCTACGCCGGTGGGAGAGGATTTCAAAATCGTGATCATGGCGTTCATCACGTGGGGCAACCGCCATTACACGCCCGAGGGAGAAAGCCTGCAGATCGTCGATACGCAGACCCAACACCCGATTGAGGTGGTGACGATGGACGCTGTCGACGGGAGTGCTGTGGCACTTGAGCGTTGCCGCGTCAAGGCCGGGCCCGCTGCGAGCACCGGCATGCAAGAGCGCTTGGCGCAGCTTGCTGCCAAGCGGCCTGAGCACAGTTGAACTAGAGGGTTTTACATACGTTGGCGGCTACTGGATCGTTGGGGATGAACGAATCCACAGCACCCGGCTTGAGCACGACGTACCCACGGCGCCAAGGTTGATCGTCGATCAGGTTCCAGCGATGACCTGAGCCGGTGTTGTCTTCGGCGACCAGCACTTCGCCCGGATGCAGGGTGAATTTCTCTCCCGTGCGTGTCTCGAAGGCTAACGTACCGGACAGCGTCATGACGTACTGCGGCTCCGGGTCGTTATGCCAACCATAAGAGGCGTGCGCCGGGGTTTGCTTGAAGTGAATGGCGGTCACGTCGTTGCGCACGGTCTGGTCGATGGTCCCTTGCAGTACATGCGAGTCGTTGTCCGCGCCGGTGCACAGCTTGTAGGCCTTGATGGTTTGGGTGCCGGACGTGGCCGCGTGTGCGCCCCCCAACGTCACGAGCGTGATGGCGACAGCACCCGCCGTGCGCAGGCTGAGGCGGCGCAGCCGGTGAAATGCGGTGTGCTGCGCTGAAGGTTTTTTCTGATGCATGGAACCCGTTTTCCTCGTGCTGAAATAGCGTAATTGGTGTTGACTCGCGCCCATGGTCGGTGCCGGATCGGTTCGCGACAATTAACAAATATTTCATGGCTCTGAGGCGAATCGACGGGCCTTTTTCAGCACGTCATGACGCGATCCAGCTCCCGAAAACTACATTGTGCGCTAAAGGTATTGGCGCTAAATTGTTGGCTCTTCTGACTCAAAGGATCACTTAATGACTGTCGACGATCATTCCGCCACGGCCGGCGCTGGCAGTTGTGAGTACATGCTGCTGCAAAACCAGCTGTGTTTTGCTCTGCACTCCACCTCCCTGATGATGACCAAGGTGTACAAACCCCATCTTCAGGCGCTGAACCTGACCTACCCCCAGTACCTGGCGATGCTGGTGCTATGGGAAAAGGACGGCCTGACGGTCGGAGAAGTCAGCACTCGGCTGTTGACCGACCCGGGCTCACTGACACCGCTGCTAAAACGCCTGGAAGTCGAGGGCATGATCAGCCGAGTCCGCAGCCATGAAGACCAGCGTGTGGTCCATCTGCACTTGACCCAGCTGGGAAAAGACCTGCATCAACAGGCCAAACATATTCCGCAGTGCATTCTCGCGGCCAGCGGATTAAGCCTGGAGAAGCTGCAAGACATTCAGAAAAATCTGCTGCTGCTACGCCGCAATCTGCAAGACAGTATTTGATTAGACCTTTCCCACAGGGCCAGCCTTTGCGCTGCCCTGCCGACGGCCGGCTCAACAGCCCTAAGGCCGTTTAAAAAACTCGCTGCATAAAATCCAGTTAAATCAGCAAGATAGAAACATCTTGACTGTCTTCCAAAAAATTAACTTGCGCACAAACTATTTGAACGATAAATTCGCCTTCATCTTGTTAGCGCGCAAACAATTAGCGCTAAAGATAAATACCCCCACTCACGTCAACTATCGCCAGGAAAGACAACCATGAACGTTCTCTATACCGCAGTTGCAACCGCTACCGGTGGCCGTGATGGCCGCGCTGTTTCGAGTGACAAGATTCTCGACGTTAAACTGGCGACCCCAAAAGAGCTGGGTGGCGCCGGTGGTGAAGCCACCAACCCCGAGCAACTGTTCGCTGCCGGCTATTCAGCCTGCTTCATCGGCGCGTTGAAGTTTGTGGCCGGTCAGAATAAGCGCAGCCTCCCTGCTGACGTGTCGATCACGGCCCACGTGGGTATTGGCCAGATTCCTGGCGGGTTCGGCCTGGACATTGATCTGAACGTCAACTTGCCGGGCCTGGAGCAAGCCGATGCCCAAGCGCTGGTCGACGCAGCTCACCAGGTCTGCCCTTATTCCAACGCCACCCGCGGCAATGTTGACGTACGCCTGCACGTCACGGTCTAAACGCACAATCGGTTTTTAACAGCAACACCCCTTGTAGGAGCGAGCTTGCCTCGCGATCTTTTGGTCTTTAGAAGATCGCGAGCAAGCTCGCTCCTACAGGGGCCGCCAGAAGTTTCGGCGGCTTAAATCCGCGCCAATGCCTGCGCCAGATCTGCGCGCAAATCCTCAACCCCTTCTACGCCGACCGACAAACGCACCAGCCCGTCACCAATGCCCAATTGAGCCCGTGTTTCAGCGGGAATGCTGGCATGCGTCATGATTGCCGGATGCTCAATCAGGCTTTCTACCCCGCCCAGGCTTTCAGCCAACGCAAAGATCTGCACGCTTTCAAGGAAGCGTCGGGCACCTGCCAGGTCGGTGTTCAAGTCGATGGAGATCATCCCGCCGAAGCCGTGCATCTGCCGACGCGCCAGTTCGTGTTGCGGGTGTGAAGGCAAGCCTGGGTAGTAGACACGCGAGACTTGCGGCTGGCGTTCCAGCCACTGCGCCAGCTCCAGCGCATTGCTGCAGTGACGCTCCATACGCAGGGCCAGGGTTTTCACGCCGCGCAGGGTGAGGAACGCATCAAACGGCCCCGCAATCGCGCCGACCGAGTTTTGCAGGAACCCCAGACGCTCAGCCAGTTCGGGGTTTTGCCCAACAATGGCGATGCCGCCAATCACATCGGAGTGGCCGTTCAAATATTTAGTGGTCGAGTGCACCACCACATCAAAGCCAAGCTCAAGCGGGCGTTGAATCCACGGGCTGGCGAAGGTGTTGTCGGCCACACAGATGATGCCCCGCGCACGACAGATGCGCGCAACGGCCGCCAGATCGGTGAGGCTCAGCAGCGGGTTGCTTGGCGTCTCAACCCACACCATCCGCGTGTTGTCTTGCAGCGAGGCTTCGAAGGCGGCGAGATCTGTCAGGTCGACGAAGCTGAAGCGATGCCCGGCGCTGCGCTGGCGTACTTTGTCGAACAGGCGAAAGGTGCCGCCGTACAAGTCATTGCCCGAGACGATGTGCGAACCCGCGTCGAGCAGTTCAAGCACGGTAGAGATGGCCGCCAGCCCGGACGCGAAAGCGAATGCAGCGCTGCCGCCTTCAAGGTCGGCAACACAACGCTCCAGTGCAAAGCGCGTCGGGTTGTGCGAGCGCCCGTAGTCAAAGCCCTTGTGCACGCCGGGGCTGTCTTGCAGATACGTGGAGTTGGCATAAATCGGCGGCATCAGCGCCCCGGTGGTTGGATCCGGCACCTGCCCTGCGTGGATCACTCGGGTGGCAAAAGCGTGGGGCGCGCCCGTTTCATCGTGCTGACTCATGCAAGGGATCTCCGTAAATGATTGAGCAGGTCGACGCGGGTAATCAGGCCGTGAAAGCCTGAAGCGTCAGCAATGATTGCGACCAGACCACGGTCGAGTTCGGCTTGTAGCTCAGCCAAACTGGCGCTCGGTGGCAAGGTGTGCAGCGTATGGGTCATAGCGCTGGCGACGGTCAGTTTAAAGTGCGAAGCGTCTTCATGCATACCCAGCAGAATGTCGGATTCATCAATGACTCCAATCAGCTGTTTGCCATCCACCAACACCGGCAATTGCGACACATCGGCCAGGCGCATGCGCTGGAAAGCCGTGAGCAGCGTGTCGTCCGGCCCGACGCTGATCACTCGACCGTCTTCAAAGCGCCGAGCAATCAGGTCACGCAAATCGCCGTAATGCTTGTACGGCAACAGGCCCTGATCCTTCATCCATTGGTCGTTGTAAACCTTCGATAAGTAGCGGGTGCCGGTGTCACAGACAAAACTGACAACGCGCTTGGGCTCGGTTTGCTCGCGACAGTAACGCAGTGCGGCAGCGAGCAAGGTGCCCGTCGAAGAGCCGCCCAAAATACCTTCGGCACGCAGCAATTGCCGGGCGTGATCAAAACTTTCTTCATCACTGATCGAATACGCATGGCGCACGCTGGACAGGTCGCAAATCGAGGGGATGAAGTCTTCACCAATGCCCTCAACCGCCCATGAACCGGCTTGGCCAATGATGCCGCTGCGGCTGTATTCAGCCATCACAGAACCCTGCGGATCGGCCAGCACCATTTCCAGGTCCGGCTGCACGCGCTTAAAGAAACGGGTCAAGCCGGTCAACGTACCGGCAGAACCGACACCGACGACAATCGCATCCAGATCGTGCTGGGTTTGCGCCCAGATTTCCGGCGCGGTGCTGCATTCGTGAGCCAGCGGGTTCGCCGGATTATTGAATTGATCGGCGAAGAAGGCATCGGGAATGTGCGCAGCCAAGCGGGCGGCCATGTCCTGGTAATACTCAGGGTGGCCCTTGCCCACATCGGAACGGGTGATATGCACTTCGGCGCCCATCGCTTTGAGGTGCAACACCTTCTCGGTGGACATTTTGTCCGGCACCACCAACACCACCCGATAACCCTTGGCGCGACCGACCAGCGCCAGCCCCAGCCCCGTATTGCCGGCGGTGGCCTCAACGATGGTGCCGCCGGGGCGCAAACGCCCGTCGCGCTCGGCGGCATCGATCATTGCCAACCCCACTCGGTCCTTGATCGAGCCCCCGGGGTTTTGCGATTCAAGCTTGAGAAAAAGCGTACAAGGCCCGGTATCAAAGCGGCTAACGCGTACCAGCGGCGTATTGCCGATCAATTCCAGAACAGCAGGTTGAGCGTTGCTTGGCATGTGGTCACTTCCCGTGTTTTAACACTGGATGGACAGCGGCTGGCGGCGAAGTCCTGTAGTGCCAAACGCCGGTAAGTCTCCTACGACCATAGGCCGGGATACCCCCGGCCGCAACCTTGGATCAAGGCGTGCCAGCGATGTAGGCGATGGGGCTTTTTTGCTCGCGATCTTTTAAAGATCAAAAGATCGCGAGCAAGCTCGCTCCTACAAAGGGCTATGCGCGGTTTACCTAACGCGCTTGGCCCTCAGAAGAACAGCAACCCCCAGGACAGCGGAAAGCACAGAGCCCATCAACACGCCGACTTTTACTTCATCGACCAAGTGCGCGCTGTCCGGGAATGCCAGCGCCCCGATGAAAAGACTCATCGTGAAACCAATGCCACATAAGAGCGAGACGCCATAGAGTTGAAACCAGCCGCACTCCTCCGGCAGTTTCGCGAGCCCTGCGCGAATAGCCAGCGCGGCCAGACCAAACACGCCGATTTGTTTACCGAGCAGCAGCCCCAGCGTCACGCCAAGCGGCACCGGGTCGACCAGGTTATCGGGTGAAATACCCGCGAGGGATACCCCGGCATTGGCAAAGCCAAAGATGGGGACAACGGCGAACGCGACCCACGGGTGCAGTTTTTCTTCCAGATAAAGCAGCGGCGACTTTCTTTCATGGTTCGCGTCACCCAGCGGAATACACAGGGCAAGAATGACGCCCGCCAAGGTCGCATGAATACCGGACTGGAGCATGAAGAACCACAGCAGACCGCCTGCGATCAGGTAGGGAAAGAGCCGTGTTACGCCGCACCGGTTGAGTATCACCAGAAGGGCAATCACGGCCAGCGATGCCAGAAGCATGCTGACGGACAAGCCACTGGTGTAGAACAACGCAATGATAAGCACCGCACCCAGGTCATCAAGAATCGCCAGGGCAGACAGAAATATTTTCAAGGAGAGGGGGACACGCTTGCCGAGCAGCGCGAGTACGCCCAGAGCAAAGGCAATGTCGGTCGCGGCAGGAATGGCCCAGCCGCCCATGGTTTCACTGTTGCCCCAGTTGACGGCGATATAGATCAGCGCCGGTACCAGCATGCCACCCAGGGCGGCGAAACCAGGCAACGCGCGCTGGCTCCAGCTCGACAACTGACCGACCAGCATTTCGCGCTTGATCTCAAGGCCGACCAGCATGAAAAAGATGGCCATCAGGCCATCGTTGATCCAGTGCTCAATCGATAGGCCCGCCACTTTGATGTGTAAGGTGGCGAAGTAACTCTCAGCCAAAGGCGAGTTGGCGACGATAAGTGCTGCCAAAGCAGCCGCCATCAGTATCAAGCCGCCGGCTGATTCAGCGGCGAAAAAGCGGGCAAGAAAAGCAGTAGCGGAAGGTGACGCGCGATAGTCGCGGGTATTTTGCTGACGTGAAGGATCGAGGCTCACAGGCACGGTGACTCCGCGCGGCGGCCCGACCTGCGCTGAATTAAACCTGCCCTCCCGCGTTTGCGGTGACACCCTGCGCGGCATTCTACACGAGCCACCGTGCGACGGGTGACTCAAAGGTGGTGGCGAGTCAGCGGATCCCGAGCCGTCTATCCAGTGAAAGTTTTCCCGCCCCTCGCGCAAGGATCAACAACAGCAAACCTGCCCAGGACAAATGGGTCGGCCAGGCGTCCGGGTAAACAAACACCTCGATAACAAAGGTCATGCCCAGAAGCGCCAAGGCTGATGCGCGGGTAAACAGCCCCACGACCAGCAGCACAGGAAACACATGCTCACTGTAGGCCGCAAGGTGAGCCGCCAGTTCCGGGGAGATCAAGGGCAATGCATATTCGGTACGAAACAGCTCGTATGTGCTCGGCGTGATCGTCAGAAAGCCACTGACTTTGGTTTGCCCGGACATAAAGAAAATGGCTGCGATTGAGAGTCGGGCCACCAGCACCAGGAATGAGTCCCCAATAAGCTCGCCCAATCGGCCAGCCATGCGGTTCCAGGTTCCAAGCAGAGATTTGTCAGCAGTGGATAACGGCATTGGACGTGTGTTCATGGTGTGCTCCGTGGGTGGTAGGGCCATTCAAGAAGGTCGACCGGGGTTTGAAGCAGTGAACGCGCCAGCACTCACTAAGCGGATGAGGCAGTTTTCCAAGTTCAGCGTCGGCTCGATTGCAACGGCCTTGTCTAACGCCTGATCGAGGGGCAACTGCGCCGCGCACGCGTCCAGAAAGGCACAATCGGCAGCACTGGCCGCCTGCCAGCGCACTCGCCCGTCCTGTCGCGTCAGCAGTGCGCCTTCGCCCTGCCAGTCAAGGTCTTCAGGAAGTGGCAACAACTCACGATTAAGATGCCAGAGGGTGTAGGCCGGACAGTTGGGCAACCAGATCCAGCGAGCGCTGGCCCTGGGGATAAGCCTGAGACTGGCAAGCTCGGTCGCACAAAGCTGTGCCAGCAGGCTCATCTCGATTTCAGGTTCTTCAGCCGCGCAGTGCACGTGAGTCCAGAGCAGATCCAGTCGCGCGATGTCGCCCAAATAGGGCATGTCTTGCGCGTGTTCGAAAGCATCCAGAAAATCGGGAAAGTCGGCCCCATAGTGAAGCAACCGGGCATCCGAAGGCGGCGACAGCCGAGCGTGGATCGCGGCAGCGCTGCGAAGCCACTCGGTGCCGACCAGACGCTCCAGGGTCGGAAAGTTGGCGACCAGTGCATCGGTTGCGCCCTTGAGCACCGTGTTGCGATAAACCGCGAAACCGGGCTGGCGGGTCAGGGTCCGCATGTCCGCTGATTCGCCACCGTAGAGGGCATCGACGAATGCATCCTGAAACCCTTCCAGAGAAAGCCTCATATAGCCTCCCGCAACAGCTGCCGGTGCCCACGATCCAACACGGCCTGAGCCCTGTCGCGCTCGCAGAGCAGAGTCTCGAAACTGGGGATGTGGTCGTCGCGTTCGATCAATGTCGGGCGCCAGCCGACCCGCGCAATCAAGCGCTCATACAACGACCAGACATCGTCAGCGACCGGTGCGTCGTGGGTATCGATCAGCAGCGTTGAACCGCCAGGATCCGGGGCATGGCCCGCCAGGTGAATTTCCATGATTGCCGCAGCCGGAAAGGCATCCAGATACGTTGCCGCCTCGAAGCCCAGGTTATGGGCGCTGATATGTACGTTGTTGACGTCCAGCAGCAAACCGCACCCTGCCCTCGCACTGAGCTCGGTCAGAAAATCGAGTTCGCTGTAATCATGGCCATCAAGGTGCAAATAGTGGGTGGGGTTTTCAATCGCAATGCGACGCCCTAGCGCCTCTTGTGTGCGTTGAATATTGCCGGTAATACGCCGCAATGCTTCGCCTGTGCGAGGAAATGGCAGCAAGTCGGGATGGTACTGGTCGCGCCATGTCGACCAGGCCAGGTGTTCGGAAATCAGCGCTGGCTGAAGGCGATCAGCGAGTGCTTTCAAACGTTTCAAGTGCTCTGCATCTGGCGCGCAGTCGGCCGCCAGTGAGAGTGATACGCCATGCAGCGACAGTGCATGGCGGCTGGCAATTGCCTCCAGCCATGCCAAACGGGGGCCACCGCCAACCATGTAGTTTTCCGGATGAACTTCGAACCAGAGCCCTTGGGCTGTGCAGTCCAGAGCGTCCTGATAGTGATTCGATTTAAGGCCCAGGCCGGCCCCGATCGGGAATGGAGTCTTCATGATTGGCGTGTCCCCGTGTGGTTAAGATTACAGAGGTGCCAGGGAGCCCATGCCTTTAGGGGTCTTGATGCTGGTGCACGTACCTGCTGGAACGTTTTTCCAGGCGTTAGGCTGGTAGTCCATTTTGGACGTGCCTGCGCACGTGGTACCTGCGCCTGCTTTGCAATCGTTGTGACCGGCCAAGGAGACGCCGTAGCATTTCTCCATCGCGCCTGCAGCGGCTGGGGTTTCAGCGGCCATTGCACCGGCTGCAAAAGAAGACAAGGCAACAGCGATGGCAGCCAATTTGAGCGTGTTCATGGTGATTCTCCAGGGTCAATGAGCGGTCGTTGCATCAGTGCAGGCGTGCACTGTGCTTGCGATCCGAAAGGTAGTTCGCTGGCTTTTGCGATCCGGTTACAGGCATCGCAAAATATTTTTTAAAAACTGCACAATAAACCCGCAGGTTGCCAAATACCCTTGAACGAACCCATGATCCATCGCCCGTCATTAGCGCTAGAGTCATGCAGGTACAAACTATTTTTTCTATTCGTGTAACCAGAGCGAACGATGCAACGAACTACAGATAGCGACGCTTTGCGCAGGCGAGAGATCCATCTTCAGAACCTGTTCCTCGCCGGTTTAAAAGGTGACGAGCCGTCCTATCGTGCATTTCTGTCGGAGTTGAGCGGTCATCTGCGCGGTTTCTTGCGCGCCAAACTCCATCGCCAACCCGGTGAAGCCGAGGATTTGCTGCAAGAGGTTTTGCTGGCGATCCACAACGGGCGCCTGACGTACCGCACGGATCAGCCACTGACTGCCTGGGTGTTTGCCATTGCGCGCTACAAACTCACGGACTATTGGCGAGGCAGGTCGCGGCATGAGGTGTTAAACGACTCACTGGACGACGTCGCTGAACTGTTTGCGCAGCCCTGTCTGGAACCCGCACAAGCCCATCGCGACCTAGGCAAATTGCTGGAGCAACTACCCGAGCGCCAACGCCTGCCCATCGTCCATGTGAAGCTTGAAGGCTTGTCCGTCACTGAAACCGCGCAGATAACGGGACTGTCCGAATCAGCGGTAAAGATCGGCGTCCATCGCGGACTTAAAGCGTTGGCGCAAAGAATTAGAGGTAAACGATGAAAACCGATGATTTTATTTCCATGCTTGCGTCAGGGGCCAGCCCGGTCGAGCGGCATGCGCTCGCCAAGCGTTTCTGTATCGCGGTGCTGATCGGTCTTGCGACTTCGACCGTGTTGGCAATGGTCATTTTTGGCATTCGTCCAGACCTTTCTGCGGTGGCAGCGACGCCCATTTTCTGGGCCAAAATCGCCTTCCCGCTGTGTCTGATGGTGGGCGCTCTGTGTGTGGCGACGCGCTTGGCCAGACCTGGGGTGACGGCTGGCGGCGGAGCGTTGCTGATCTTTGCCTCCGTCGCCGCTATCTGGGCGGGGGCCATTTACGTCTTGATGGGCGCTGTGCCGGATGCACGCGTCGCGGTCATTCTCGGCAAGACCTGGCGTGTGTGTGCCCTGAACATCACCTTGCTCTCGATTCCGGGGTTTATATCTGTTTTCTGGGCGCTACGCGGCTTGGCCCCCACTCGCCTGAGGCTGGCCGGGGCTTGCGGCGGGTTGCTGGCCGGTGCCATGGCAACCCTTGCTTATTGCGTGCATTGCCCTGAAATGGACGTTCCGTTTTGGGGCGTCTGGTACTTGTTGGGCATGTTAGTGCCCACCGTTATAGGGGCGCTGCTCGGACCGCGCTGGCTGCGCTGGTAGCCAGGACGGGGTTAAAACACATAACCCCTGTGGGAGCGGGCTTGCCCGCGAGTGTGTCGGCGCGCCCGTATCGCTGGCAAGCCAGACTCCCACAGGTTTCTGGCTGCATTTGAAACAGCATTCGCTTAACTGACAGGCTTTTTACATCGCTCGGGTCAAGCGGGCTCAGCCGCCAGGTTATTAGTGACCTTACGCCCCAGCACAAGCACCGTCATAAAACCGCACCCCACCAGAACCGTTGCCAGACTCAGCAACGCCGAGCTGCCCATCCGGTCGACGATCTGCCCGCCGAAGAACGAGCCCAGAGCAATGATCACCTGGAACAAGGCAACGAACAGCGGCATACCGCGCTCGACATCTTTGGGCGCGACGACAAACATCCAAATACTGGCGCAGGCCGGGAAGGCGCCGAAGGCGAAACCCCACAGGGCGATCAACATCACTGCGCCGGTCATGCTGGTGGCGTAGTAGGGAAACAACGCCGTGCTGGTGCCGATCATCAGTGCGACCAGCAACAGGGTGTAACGAACACTGCGGTTGGCGGCAAAGCCGGCAAAAATATTGCCCATGACTCCGGCTACGCCATAGAGCAGCAGCAAGGAGCCAATCGTCGGCCCGTCAAAACCGGAACTGTTTTTGAAGAAAGGGGCGACATAGGTGTACGCGGCAAAGTGCGCCAGGCCAATCAGCAAGACAGCGATCAACCCGACGCGCGATTGCGGGTTGATAAACAAGGCTGGCAGGTCACTGATGCGAATGGCTTTTTGTGGGGTGAGGCGCGGGAGCAAGAAGATCTGCGCCAGCAGCACCGGCACGCCTACCAGCGCGGTGACCAGAAAGGTCATGCGCCAGCCCATCAAGCCACTGAGCCACGTGCCCACGGGCACGCCCAGCACGGTGGCCAAGGTCACACCGACCATGATGATCGAGGTGGCCTGGGCAACACCTACCCCTTTGGGGGCCAGGCGACCGCTGAGGGCGATGGCCGTCGCCCAGAAACCACCGATGCTGATGCCCAGCAATACGCGGCCGAACAGCAGCAAGTCAAAGTCGCTGGCGTAGGACACGACCAGGTTGGCGATGATCATTATCAGCGTCAGGCCGATCAGCAGATAGCGGCGGTCCATGGTGCCAATGCCGACAGACAGCACAGGCGCAGCGAGAGCGGCCATGATGCCGGGCAGTGTCACCATGAGCCCGGCGTGGCCGGCACTGATGCAGAGGTCGCTGGCGATGTCGTTGAGTACGCCCACCGGGAGAAACTCACTGGTCACCAGGGCGAAGGCCCCCACGGCCACCGAGAGAATCGCCAGCCACTGCTGTTTGACACTCTGTTGATTATGTTCGGGCAGGCCGCTAGGGGCCTGGCTGGCGCTTGGCATTGTGTAGGATTCCAGAGTGGGTGCTGCCTGAAAACAGGCGAAAGGCGAGAAGAAATCAGAGGCGATTATAGGAGGCAGTTTTAGCGATTAAACAGGCGAGCCTTTCGATAGTCATCATCAGCACAATCAATGAAACGCCCTGAGCAGAGCGTCTGAACATCAAATCCAAGGAATCAGGACAAGCGCAGCAATGGGCAATGTCACGGCTGCAAGCAAGGTCTGGCTGGCAACTATCCCCGCCATCAGGGGTGCATCGCCGCCCAATTGCCGCGCCATGATGTAAGACGACGAAGCGGTCGGCAGTGCCTGAAAAAGAACGGCGGCGATGGCGGCTTTGCCGTCCAGTCCAAACACATGGCAAGCACTCAGCGTTACCAGTGGCATGATCAAAAATTTGACCAGCGATGAGCACGCTACCGGTCGAATCCAGCTACGCACGGCACCCGGTTCAAGGGCAGCCCCTACGCAGAGCAGCCCCAGCGGGAGCGACGCCTGCCCCAGCGCCTTGATCACCGGCTCAATCACCACGGGGAGCCCAAGTCCAAGGACCTGAAGCACTATCCCGCCGAAACAGGCAAGCACCAGCGGATTAAGTGCCAACTGCCTGGCAATTTTGCCCAGCGACATTCTTGCGCCTGCGCCGTATCGCGCGAACACCAGTACACACAAAATATTGACTGTCGGCACGATAGCCGCGTTGGCCACGGCCGCCAGTGCGATGCCTTGGGCGCCGAACAGGCCTGCCACTATCGAGACGCCTACGTAATTGTTAAAGCGCACGCCACCCTGAAACACAGACGTGAACGCAGCATCGTTGCCCTTGAGCATCGGACGGCTCGCGACCAGCAACACGGCGACCGAAACCGTCGACACTACGAGCACTAGAATCATCCCCTGGACGGGTACACCGTCCAGCTTGGCAGTCGCCAGCCCATGCAAAAACAGTGCGGGCAGAAGAACGTAATAGCCTAAACGCTCTGCCTGAGCCCAAAACGTGTCTGCCAGAAAGCGACTGCGATTAAGCCAGGTGCCGATGGCGATGAGCAAAGCGATAGGCGCCAGCGCAAGCAACAGTGCACCGGTCATAAAAATGCCTCAGCGGCGTGTTTGACCCTCATCAAAAAGGCGCAGGCTTGCGTGCTGGAACGGTGCATGGTGCTCTCCGGGACCGATGTGGATGAGCACTACGATAAGAACCTGAAGCCTAAAATAAAAACGACTTAATATTCAGCCATCAACAAGTCTGGCTCATAGGTCGCCAGGCAGGCGCATGGTGCTGTACCGCCTTCGCGAGGGCTGCTGCCGGCCTTGCCAGTGGGCGGTCTTCACGCTCCAGCAAGACAACACGGCGGGTCTTTTGCGGCAACCCGAATGGCTGAACGTAGAGATGATTCAGGTGTTGGAGGCTGTGGCTGGAGAGCGGAATGACCGAGACGCCCAACCCGCTGCTGACCATCTGGATGATGGCATCCTGACTGTCCAGTTCCATGCTGGTCTGCACCCGCAGTCGCATTCGCCTCAGTTCTTGTTCGATGGTGCGCCCGGCCCAGGCCCGACGATCAAAACGGATGAAGGGTTGTTCTTGAAGCAACTGCCGCCAATCCTGCCCCACAAACGAGCCCGGTGCGATGATCCAAAAACCTTCTTCGTAAAGCGGTGTGCTGACCAGGCCATAAGGGTGCGGCTTCACAGGCTCTGTGGTGATCGCAACATCCAGATCGCCCGCCTCCACCCGCGTGGCCAATTCAGCAGACATGCCCGACGACACGTTAATACGCAGATGAGGATGCTCGGCCGCTAACGTGGCCAGCGCCGGAGGCAAGGCTTTGGCCAGTGCCGTATGGATGGCTCCAATCCTCAACCTGCCGCGCAGCTCGTTATCCCCGCCAATTTCAGAAGCTATACCCTCATAGAGTGCAACGATCTCACGCGCCCGCTCTACGGCCAGGTGGCCTGCGTCTGTCAATACGGGCAGTCGACGCGATCGATCGAACAACGACGCATTGAACGCCTCTTCAAGCGACTTGATATGCAGGCTGACGGCAGATTGCGTGAGATGAACCGCCTGGGCAGCTCGCACAAACGAGCCGTGCTGGGCGATAGCGATCAAGGTGTGAAGCGCACGTAATGACATGGTGTTTACTCTAATGGCAGACGCAAAAAAGCCGGTCAATCCTGAGGATAAACCGGCTGTTTTGGTGTTGCATAGGGCGCAGCGTTCTGGGTTCTAACCTATGACCTATGGCTAGAGCCCTGCTGTGGCCTCTATTTTTTAGCAAGCTCGGATCAGCACAGTTCGCAGATCTCGATCAAGTTCAAGTCCGGGTCCCGAAGGTAGACAGAACGAATAGGGCCAGTTGCGCCAGTCCGCGGTACAGGCCCCAGAAGGATCGGCCAACTCTCTGCTTCAAGGTGAGCGATGACCTCATCCAGGCTTATGGTTGCGATAAAACACAGATCGAGCGCCCCCGAGACTGGCAAGTGAGCCTTGGGTTCGAACTCATGCCCGCGCACGTGGACATTGATCTTCTGATTGCCATAGTGGAATGCCATCCGCCCTCCCGCAGACGGCACGAATTGCATACCGAGCACACGCATATAAAAGTCTTTGCAAGCCGCGACATCAACGGTGGTCAGAACTAAGTGATCAAGGTGTTTAATCATTGGGCGCCTTCCAGAATTTCAAACACAACCTGCTTATTCAAGGTTGATGTGGGTTCTAACATTAAGTACAGATCCTTGTCAGCGTTGAATGGCCAACTCGGCGTCAAACACGTCTGTATCTCAACGATGGTTTTTAAACGACGTTTCTTGGCTCGTCACGCACAAAGGCTTCAATGTTATCGATCAATTGATCTGCCAACCCTTGCACGGCTTCATCACTCGCCCACGCCACATGAGGCGTGAGAATAAAGTTGGGACGATCAACGAGCTGCATGAATGGATGATCCAGCGCAGGCGGCTCGGTCATCACCACATCAAAACCTGCGCCAGAAATCTGCCCGGCCTCCAGCGCCGGTCCGACTGCACTCTCGTCGACCAGTCCACCGCGCGCGGTGTTGATCAGCAAAGGCTTGCGGCGCATCAGCGCAAACTCCGCTGCACCGATCATGTTGCGGGTTTCCGGCAACAGCGGGCAGTGCAAGGTCAAGATGTCGGCTTCAGCCAGGGTCTGCTCAAACGGCACATACAACGAGCCGAGCCCGGAATGGCCTTTATAACCTGCAAAAATCACCCGCATACCGAGCCCGCGAGCCATGTTGGCGACGGCCTGGCCCAGCACCCCATCACCGATGATGCCAATGGTGGAACCGGCCAGGTCTTTGATGGGGTAGTCGAAGAAGCAGAACTGTTGCGCCTCTTGCCATCGACCCGCCCTTACGGCTTCACGGTACGCACAAATACTCCGGCGCAGGGCAAAGATCAGGGCAAAGGTGTGCTCTGGCACTGTGTTGACGGCGTAGTTGCGGATATTGCTGACAACGATGCCGCGTGCCTTGCACGCCGCAATGTCGACGTTATCGGTGCCCGTTGCGGCAATAGCCACAAGGCGAAGCTTCTTCGCAGACTCGATCACGTCACGCGTCAGTTTCACCTTGTTGAGCACAACAATATCGGCATCGGCGATCCGCTCAGCCACTTGTTCGGGTGTGGTGCGCCCATAGGACTGGATTTCATGCCGAAAGGACGGTGCCCGCAGCACGGTCTGCGGCGATAGCGTGTCTCGGTCAAGAATGACGATCTTCATGCTTTGTAACCCAGGCGTGCCAACTGTGCGTCAATCCAGGTGATATCAAGCCGGTCTTCTTCGATTTCTTTGACGGTCACCTTCTCCGCTGCGCACTTGCCCAGCGCGGCGTCGAGGATCTGCTCCGCGGCTTCAAACGGCACGCACAGCAAGCCGTCAGCATCGCCGAGTATCAGGTCACCCGGATTGATCACCATGCCGCTGATAGCGATCGGCACGTTGATTTCGCCAGGCCCGTCCTTGTACGGGCCGCGGTGGGTGATCCCGGCGGCATACACCGGAAAGGAGCCAGCCTGAATCGCATCGATGTCGCGAATGGCGCCATTGAGCACGATGCCGCCAAGGCCGCGCTTGATGGCCGTTGCCACCATCAACTCGCCCATCAGCGCGTTCGTCAGGTCGCCGCCCCCGTCCACCACAATGACGTCGCCGGGTTGTGCCAGATGCAACGCCTTGTGGATCATCAGGTTGTCACCCGGACGAGCTTTGACCGTGAATGCAGGCCCCGCGAGCACACCGCTTTTGTGATACGGACGCAACTGAGTACCGCCAGCAGTCATTCGCCCCATGCAGTCACTGACATTGGCGACCGGGACCGAGCGAAAACTGTCGACCAGTGCTGCGCTGACTTGACGTGTGCGAGGGACGATTCGAAGTCCGATCATTATTGTTTTCCATCTTGACGTGGTGAGCGGTCGGCGATGCGCCAGCCGTGGGTACAGGTATGGATGCCTACCGCCTTCAGGCCAAAGGGTTGGCAGTGGCATCACCTGCGGATTGACGTCACTTTAGGAGAAGGCCAAGCCTGTAAAAAGCGAATTAAAGAAGGCCAAAATGTTCGAAAAAAGTGATGAATCAGAGGCTTGCCAGACCACTGAAAGGGCATCTCGCAGCAGATCGACCCACCCCCGCTGCCGCCCGAACCTGCCGCCCCGCGACGCATGTGCGCAGACAGCTATGGTAGATTGCCGCGTGAACCGCTGGCTCTTTTAGGGTCTTTGTCATTACGGAGGAAATATGTCCGACACGCTTTCTCAGCTTGAATCCGACCTCAACGGCCCCTTGGTCGCGTCTGCCCACTTGGTCGTAGAAGGCCAAGTGCCGGCATCGGAGTTTGAGTTCGGCATGATCCTGACGTGGAACGCGTTTTCAAGGTGGGCCACCTCCTGCATGAGCGCGGCCGGAGCACCTGACCTGGGCATGGTCGACATCATGGTGCTGAATCATATCTGCCACCGCGGCAAACAGAAGAAGCTGGCCGACATCTGTTTTACCTTGAATTTTGCAGACACTCACATCGTCTCTTACTCCCTGCGCAAGCTATCGGGGAGTCAACTGATCGGCTCTAAAAAGATAGGCAAGGAAGTGTTCTACAGCCCGACGAAAAAAGGGCTCGCGCTGGTAGAGCGGTATGTGACTGTGCGCACCAAATGCCTGGTGCCGAGCATCGATCAAAACCTGGTCGAAAAACTCAGCTCGACAGCCCGGACGTTGAGAGAAATGTCTGGCACGTATGACCAGGCAGCAAGGGCAGCCTCTTCACTGGTTTGACCCCCTAAGCTTTACGCAAGCACTCGAAGCGATGTTACCTTTTGTAGCGACTCTGCTCCCTTAGGTAGCATTGGCGAAATAGATGCTCGCGCTGCAAAATCCTTTCACTGCTGAACTCTCGGCAAAAAAATCTAAACATTTAGATATTATTTTTAACTTTATTTTTCAATCAGTTAGATACATCAAAAAACGTTTTAAAAACTAAACGAAGACAAAACACATTCGAATCGTAAACGTTGGCTTGCTCCATGCAATACCTCCCGCACGGCATCTGTCGTTCGGTGAGTACCTGCATTTGGAATAGCCATGATTCTTTTTGAACCCAAATTAGCAACGTCAAAAGCCGTTGATACCTCTGTGCGAATTTCGCTCGCGGGTACCAATGGCCTGCTTCTGGATGTGTCTTGCGGCCCTTATGACAGGGAGCTGCAACAAAGGCTTTGGGCGTTGAACAACACCCTGCGTGACCAGCAATGCCTTCCAGGTTTAGTGGAAACGGTTCCAGGGGTTAACAACCTGCTGGTCATCTACGATCCGGGCAAGATTCGCCCGGATGCGGCCGCACACATGTTGTCCGACCTGTGGATCACATCAAAGCCGACCGCCATCAATGGCAAAACCTTCGTCATTGATGTGACTTACGGCGGTGAACGCGGGATGGATCTGGACTATCTCGCAGAACAAACAGGCCTCACGACACGTGATGTCATCGCCTTGCACAGCTCTGTCACTTACACCGTGGCCGCGCTCGGATCGATGCCAGGCTTTGCGTATCTCGTGGGGCTGCCCCCTGCACTTGAAGTCCCCCGCCGCCAAATTCCGCGCACCTTGATCCCTAAAGGCAGCGTGGTGGTCGCCGGTGAACAGGCGTCTGTCTTCCCGTGCCCAGGGCCGTGCGGCTGGCACGTCATTGGCCACGCAGACTTTGATGGCTTTAACAGCCAAGCAATGCCTCCAGCGCTGTTGAGCCCCGGAGACACCCTCGTGTTTCGTCCAAAGGCGCAATTGAAATGATGGAAATCCTGTCCAACGGTCCTCTCAACATCATTGTCGATCACGGTCGTATCGGTTTCTTGGCCAGCGGTGTAAGCCGCAGCGGTGCGCTTGACAGCCTGAGTTACGAGCTTGGCAACGCGATGCTGGGCAATTCATGTGAGGCGGCCAGCATTGAAATCAACAATTTTCCGTTCAAGGTGCGCTTGAGCGAGGCGCGCTGCGTTGCCATTACCGGCGCACTCAGCACCAGCCGCATCGGGCAAAAACAACACGCGCCGTGGTCACGGTTAAGGGTGAATGCGGGAGAGACGCTGGTCATCGAAGCCCCTCAAGAAGGCCGCTGTGTTTACTTGGCAATCGAAGGCGGCATTGATGTGCAACGGGTCCTCAACTCCCGCGCCACCGATCTAAAAGGTGCGTTTGGAGGTCACGAGGGCAAAGCCCTGGCGAAAGGCGACAGCCTGCGCAGCTCGGCCCGTGACAGCGCCGCAACAATCACCCCATCGAGCCTCTACGATCCAACCCTGCAAACGTACTGGCGTGCGCTGAGTGAAGCGGGAACGACAGTTCGCGTCTTGCCCTCGGCTGAGTGGCAGGAGTTCTCGGACGACACCAAAGAGCGTTTCTTCAACACCCCTTACACCGTCGGGCGCAGCTCCAACAGGCAAGGCTACCGACTGTCTGGCGCCGTGCTGAAGCGCACCGTCAACCGCGAGTTGCTCTCCCATGGAATCGTCCCCGGAACGGTACAGATACCGACCAGCGGCGAGCCGATCATTCAGTTGGTCGACGCCAATACCTGTGGCGGCTATCCCAAGCTGGTGAACGTGATTGAAGCAGACCTCTGGAAACTGGGCCAACTCATGCCGGGGCGCACCCTGCGGTTCGAGCTCACCGACATCGACACCGCCCTCTTCGAAGATGCCAAGAGGCGTTCATTGTTTGAAGCGACCGCGACGCAATGGCGGTAAGTTTTTTGTAGTTGATCTGAAAAAAGTGGAATAGGAAAAATGCACAGCAAAGACCTTGAACGATTGATTGATAGCTTCGAGCGCTCAACCCTGGTTGAGTTGAAGTACACGCAAGGGAATACCAACGTCCACCTCGGTCGCCGGCAACAAACGCCTGTCGAGGTTGCCGAAACAACGCTCAAGCCCGCGGCAGCTGCCGTTATGCCAACCCCCTCCCCGCAACCGAATGAGCACCTGATCGTGGCCCCGATGGCGGGCATCGTGTACCTGCGCCCTTCCCCCGCAAAGCCTGACTTCACCAGCATCGGCAGCCAGGTCAGTGAAGGCGACACCCTCGCCGTGATTGAAGCCATGAAACTGTTCAACCCTCTCGAAGCCGAGTTTGCCTGCGAGATCGTCGAGATTCTGGTGGCGGATGGTGAAGATGTTGAGCGCGGCACCCCCATTTATCGAGCCAGGAAGGTGAACCATGTTTGACAAGGTATTGATCGCAAACCGGGGTGAAGTCGCGTTGCGTATCTGGCGCGCCTGTAAATCACTGGGCCTGCAAACCGTGGCGGTGTATTCCAAAGCGGATCGTGACTTGCGCCATGTAAAACTGGCCGACACCTCGATTTGCATCGGCCCTGCTTCGGCGTCCAAAAGCTACCTGTTGCAGGAAAAAATTCTGCTGGCGGCAAAACTCACAGGCGCTCAGGCCATCCACCCGGGTTATGGTTTTCTGTCCGAGAACGCTGGGTTCGTCAAAGCGGTTGAAGACGCGGGCCTGACGTTTATCGGCCCGTCCTCCGAGGCCATTGCGTGCATGGGCGATAAGGTGCGCGCCAAGCAGGCGATGATTGCAGCCGGTGTTCCCTGTGTTCCGGGGTCCGACGGCGCAGTGCCTGATGCCGACGCAGACATCCTGGAGTGCGGCAGAAAAGTCGGCTACCCGCTGATTATCAAAGCTGCCGGTGGCGGTGGTGGTCGTGGTATGCGGGTGGTCAATGCGCAGGCGGAGCTGCTTCGTTCAGTCACCCTGACTCGCGAAGAGGCCAATGCTGCCTTTGGCAACCCGGTGGTCTACATGGAGCGATTCCTCCAGACCCCTCGCCACGTTGAGATTCAGGTGCTTGCCGATCAGCATGGCAATGCGCTGTGGCTGGGCGAACGTGATTGTTCAACGCAACGTCGGCACCAAAAATTGATTGAAGAATCCCCGGCGCCGGGCGTCGACCGGGATTTGATCAAAGAGATTGGCCAGCTTTGCGTGAAAGCGTGCCTGGCGATTGGGTATGTCGGTGCAGGAACCTTCGAGTTTCTCTACGAAAACGGCGAGTTCTTCTTCATCGAAATGAACACCCGCGTTCAAGTCGAGCACCCGGTCACTGAAATGGTCACCGGCGTCGACATCGTCGCGGAGCAAATTCGAGTGGCCATGGGCCTGCCGCTATCGATCAGCCAGGAGCAGATTTCATTTTCAGGGCACGCGATCGAGTGCCGTATCAACGCCGAAGACCCATGGTCGTTTGCGCCGTCAGCAGGCACGGTGAGTGATTGGCTGCCGCCAGGTGGTCCGGGTATTCGGGTCGAGTCACACCTCAAACCCGGGTTTAAAATTACCAGCCACTACGATTCACTTATCGCGAAGGTCATTGCCCATGGATCGACGCGGGAGCAAGCCATCGAGCGGATGAAAGTGGCGCTCAGTGAGCTGGTGATCGCCGGTGTTGATTCAAACATACCCTTGCAGCTGGAGATATTAGGCACACACCCATTTGTTCAAGGCGGGGCGAACATTCACTACCTGGAGCATTATCTTGACCAGCGAGAAGGGAGCCAGCAGTCATGACCATTGATGAAATTGAATTACTGATCCAGCGACTGCAAGGGTCGAGTATCCGTTCATTGACCGTTGAAGATGAACATTACTCGTTGAGCCTTGAGTTTGGCACCGTTGACACAACCGTGAACGTTGCAGATCACGTGCTGGCAACGCCTGCAAACACTCTGGAACAAGGCACAGTGATTGAATCACCCGAGATGGGTGTTTTTTATCATCAGCATCCCTTTACCGAGAGCACGACTGATCTCTGCGGACAACAGCTAACGCCTGACATCATCATTGGTTATGTCATCGTTGAAACAACAGTCATACCGATCTACCCCACTACGTCCGGAACATTGAAAGGTTATTCAATCGACAATGCTCAAGTTGTAGGTTACGGGGATGTAGTCGCAACACTTATTTAAACGCCAAGCATTACTTACAACCTGACAATCAACATCACCATCGGTTTAGTGGCGCGTGCCTTCACGCTCTGAATTTCTCTATAGATGAGAAAAAGCGATGAGATTACATCCCAATAAATCGCTATAGCCATGATAAGCGGTGGTGTATGTTGCCAGTGGCTTACAACAAACAAATACAATAACAATTACTAGCTACTACGGGTTAATGCTTCGGCACCTGCTCTTTCCCTACTGTCTAGTGGTTACATCTCAAAAGTTCTCGGATACCTCCGGCGAGATAGACACCTATGATAAAAGATACTGCAGTTCTGCACTATTCATTCGATGAGAGTTCACCCACCACCCAATCCCCCTGGAAAGCTTCTATTGTTGCCGGCATGGGCTCAGCCGTTGAGTACTATGACTTTGCAATTTATGGCTTACTTGCCAGCACCTTGGCGAAAGTATTCTTTCCGGCCATGAATTCATTTGAAGCCCTTCTTTCGGCACTTGCTGTTTTCGCCAGTGCTTTCATCATGCGTCCACTGGGCGGCATCTTCTTCGGTCGCTTGGGCGACCGTCGAGGCCGTTCGTACACATTGGTTGCGACGGTCATCGGCATCGGTATTGTCAGCGGCATCGTCGGAATATTGCCGACGTATGATCAGGCGGGAGTCCTTGCGCCGATCATGCTGGTCGCCTGCAGATTGGCGCAGGGGTTTTTCGCGGGAGGCGAAGCCAGCGGTGCTGCCACCTACATATCCGAGTGTGCTCCCGCCAACAAAAGGGGGTTTTTCGGCGCATTCAACCCGGCGGGCATTGCCATTGGTATTGCCACCGCGGCAGGCATGGCGGGCGCTGTCAGTTTCATGATGACCCCGGAAGAAATGGTCGCGTGGGGCTGGCGCATTCCATTCTTGATTTGCATACCCTTTATCGGCCTCACGTTGTGGGCACGCATGAAGCTGGAAGATTCACCCAAATTTAAAAGTCTGATTGAATCAAATGAAGTGGTTAAAGCCCCAGTTCGTGAAGTGTTCACGTCTTATCGAAAGCCGCTGTTTATCGCGGTATCGATTGCCTTTGCGCAGAACTGTACCGCCTACCTGGGTATCGTTTATTTAAACCTTCATATGACCCGAACCCTGGGCTATGAAACAGGAAAAGTATTCTGGCTGATGGCCGCCAGTACATTGGCAGCGGCCCTGGCAATGCCCCTGTTCGGTCAGATATCCGATCGTGTGGGCCGTAAAAAGTTAATGATCATTGGTTACGCCAGTTATATCGTTGTCATCCCTATTTCAATGTACTTAATGTCGCTCGCAAGTTTCACGCTGGCCAGTATTGCTGCCCTGCTCGCCTTCTTGCCGTTTGCCATCGTTCAAGCCCAAGGTTACACCGTCTATGGTGAATTATTCCCAACACGTGTTCGCTACACCGGCATGGCACTGAGTTTTAACGTAGGCGCTATCTTTGGCGGCGCCAGTACCCCTTTCATCTGCACATGGCTTGTCGAAAATACCGGCAACTCAATGTCCCCGGCTATTTGGACATCCTTGGCTGCCATGATTTCCATTATTGCGCTGAGCAAAATGAAAGACGTCACCGGACAAGAACTAACCAACTAAATAAAGGAGCGTAACCGTGATTAAGTCTGTCGATATTAACTGCGACATGGGTGAGGGTTTTGGTCCTTACACCATTGGTCAGGACGACGAAATGCTGGAAGTTGTAACAACTGCCAACCTTGCCTGTGGCTTTCATGCAGGCGACTTCAAAATCATGGCCGATATTTGCGCAAAGGCTAAGCAAAAAAAGATCGCGGTGGGCGCTCATCCGGGGTACCCCGATCTTTGGGCCTTTGGCCGTCGGCATCAGGAATTCTCCCAGGACGAAATCCGCCAGCTGTTGGCCTATCAGATCGGTGCCGCGTGGGCGATGGCCAGGTCGGTCGGCCATCGATTGACCCATGTTAAAGCGCACGGCGCCTTGGGGCACTTGGTTGCAGACAATGAGATGGCGGCTCAGGCGCTGATTGAGACGATCCAGAAAGTTGACGACACGCTCATTTTGTCGACGATGGCCGGCGTCACACTGGAGCGTCTCGCCGAAAGTGCCGGGGTGCCTTACGTCACAGAGATCTATGCCGACCGCGCTTACCTTGACTCGGGTCGTCTTGTGCCAAGAACGCAGCCAGGTGCTGTGATTCATGACGCAGACCAAGCGGCCGCACGGGTCATGCAGATGATCGAAGAAAGCGCAATTATCACGCAGTCGGGCAAGCGCATTCCGGTTTCCATCGACACAATCTGCGTCCATGGAGATACCGGAGGCGCGCTGCAGATGGTGAAAAAAGTGCGTGCATCCCTTGAGCAAGCAGGCATCGTGGTAAGGCCATATTGCCAACCTGAATAATTGAGCCCCCCACGCAAAGCGCCCAACTTCATGTTGGGCGCTTTATTTTTAGATCAATAAAAGGTTGCAAGTGCGGATCAGCGTAAAGCCTCACAGGCACGGCGGATTCGCGCACAGCCGTCCTGGATCACCGCTTCGCCGCTGGCAAAGGACAACCGCACGTAAGGGCTGATGCCATAGGCCTCACCCACGACCGTGGCGACGCCCGCATCCTCGAGCCAGTACTTGACGACATCCCCGTCGGTGTTCAGCACCTGCCCACGCGGGGTGGTCTTGCCCAAGAGCCCTTTGACGTTGACGAATACGTAGAAAGCGCCGTCCGGGACAGTCCAGGTCAGGCCGGGCACGCCTTCAAGCGCAACCAGCATGATGTCCCTGCGACCCTTGTAGAGCGTGGACATTGCATTCACCGGGGTCTGATCTCCCGAGAACGCCGCGACCGCAGCGGCCTGGCTGATCGAGCTGGGGCACGTGGTGCTCTGGGACAGCAACTTGCCAATCGCAGCAATCAACCATTTCGGGCCTGCGCCGAAGCCCAGACGCCAGCCCGTCATGGCGTACCCTTTAGAGGCGCCATTAACAATCAGGGTCCGCTCCTTCAGGTCAGGGGCTGCTGCCGGGAATGAGACATAGGGTTCATCGCAGTAGATGAAGTGCTCATAGATTTCATCCGCCATGATCAACACATGCGGGTGATCGCGAAGGACTTGCGCCAACGCTTGCAGTTCGGCAACGGTATAAACAGCGCCACTAGGGTTGTTGGGGCTGTTAATAATGACCCACTTGGTACGGGGCGTTATCGCGTGCTCAAGTTGAGCTGGGGTCAGCTTGAAACCGTTGCCTTCATGGCCATGGATAACCACAGGTGTTCCGCCATTCAGGCGGGTGATATCGGGATAGGAAACCCAATAAGGCGTATGGACGATGACCTCGTCATCAGGATTCAGAGTAGCCGCCAGCGCTTCAAAAATGATTTGCTTGCCGCCCGATCCGGCCACCACCTCTTCCAGGCTGTACTCCAGAGCGTTGTCACGCGCCAGTTTGGTAACGATGGCATTGCGCAGTAAAGGCGTGCCCAGGGTGCTGGTGTAGTGAGTATCGCCGGACTCCATTGCTTTGCGAGCGGCCTCAACGACATGAGCTGGCGTGTTGAGATCAGGCTCACCCACGGTGAAGTTCACAATGTCCTGACCTTGTGCACGAAGCTGCGCAACCAAGGCGTTGGCAGCCACACTCGGGGACGGGGCAATACTCAGGACCCGCTCGGACAAAAACGCGTTTTTCATTTTATTTTTTCTCGCCGCAAACTCATGTGAGCCAAAGCGGTATTGATCGACAGGGATCAGCAGATCCCTGTCAATCGCAGCCTTGACGTGTTTTTCCAGAACGTCGTGCTTTGCAGCCGTATGCATTCTGGATTTACGGTCATGCCGCCAACGCTAAGGTTCAGCTTGCTGCGTAGAGGGGCAGTGGGAGGAACTACGAAACTGAGCCCTTAACGATGGCGAATCATCACCGCGGAGTCGATCTTAGGCTCCTCACAAGAATACTTTTAGCGACATTTAATTATGGTTTTCTATCACTTTTAGTGATGTATTTTAACGCTTAAAACTCGCTTGTACGTTCGAACCGGTGATGCAAGGATCGTCTCGCATCAGGCGGCCTCGGTGCTGGATAAAGCGTTCTTAAATAACAAAATCGGCTTGCTATTCGCCACAACTTCCACACGGCAACACATAAACAAGGCTTCTCTAAATGGTGACGTTCAAGCAATTAGAAGCGCTTTACTGGATTGCTCAGCTAGGCAGTTTCGAAGCAGCGGCAACCAAGTTAAATATGTCCCAATCTGCAATCTCCAAAAGAATCGTTGAACTCGAAGATACTTTCAGCGTGGCGATGTTTGATCGCACTCGGCGAACGGCCAGGCTGACCACAAAAGGTTCTTTGTTGCTGGAGCACGCGACCGACCTGCTGTATAGGCGCGATCAAATGCTCGGAGAGGTCAGTGATAAAACGGCATTGGTCGGCAGGTATCGAATCGGCGTTACGGAGTTGACCGCCATGACCTGGCTGCCCTCACTGGTTGAAGCCGTGAGCGAGGTCTACCCTCGCCTGCAATTGGAGCCCGTGGTCGAAGTCGGCGCTGAACTTTTTCGCAAGTTTGAACAAGACCATTTAGACCTTGTCGTTTTGCCCGATATATTCTCTGACTCCAGATCTATAGCCGTCGCCTTGCAAACTGTGGATTTTGCCTGGATGTGCTCGCCCAAGTTGCTGGACACCGAACGCGCCTGGAACTTACAGGAACTCTCCCAGCAAAAATTAATTGCCCAAGGGGCTTCATCAGGGTCCGGCTTGCTCTATCAAAAATGGTTCGCAGATGAGAGCGTCTACTTTCCAAACACCGTGACTGCGAGCAACTTGCTGGCACAAGTAGGGTTGACCATGTCCGGGCTCGGCATGTCCTATTTACCCAAGCGCTGTTTGCAGCACCTGCTAGAAAGAGGCGACTTAGGCGAAATACATTGCGAGCCGCCATTACCGGATATTAACTATGTCGCCCTCTACAGACCTGGCCGCTGGATAGGGGTCAGTCAAGATATTGGAGTGATCGCGCAAAGGCTTTGCAATTTCTCCAAACTATTGATTGCGGGTTAAACAAACGTACGGCTCTGTTGCAATCCGTCCTGCTAGATAAAACGGATTGCAATAAAGCCAGGCTCAAAAATCGGATCTTTTACCGATTGATCTCATTCGCTTTAAAGAGCCACTCAAACGCTTGCTCCAATGTGGGCGCAGTCGTGTCCAATGGGCTCGAAGCGATCTGCCCGGCCGTGCGCTGAAACAGTTCTTTTACGCCCGGCAGAACCGACACCGGCATATCGGCGGCGCGTAACTGACGCTCAGCCTCTTCGACCTCTTTAAGACGACGCGGCGCATGGATGACGTGCGTGCGGATCAATGCCCCCAAGAAATCGCGCAAGCTTGCTTGATCAATGTCGCTCAACGCGTCGTGCAGCTTGTCGGTGATACCCTGTTTTTCTGCGGCCATAAAGCACTCGATCGTTAACGCTTCCAAGCCTTTGGTAAACACGCTGCGCAAAATTTTAAGCGCAGCAGCGTCGCCCGCAGCCCCCCCTTCGACCGACTTTAGCGGTGCGCCGATGCACGCGAACAGGCTCTGCGCGCGATCAATTCCGACACCAGCTCCCAGCAAGTTGGTTTTTTCGTGAGTCAGCGCGATGGCACCGAGAATTGCAACATCGACATACACGATGCCCGATTGCGCTGCCTGCTCGGCAGCGATTCTGATCTGAGCGGGGTCCGCTGTGGTCATGTCGATGTACAGCGCGTTCTTGCGCATAGTGGCGAGCGCCTGTTCGGCCACGGCCAGAGAAACCGTGCCGAATACGCACGACACGACAACGTCGCAGTCTGCAGCGATAGCGGCGACTGATGTCGCGATCTCCAGCCCTCGCTCTGCGGCAAATGCCTTGGCAGTGGCTGAAGGTTTCAAGTCGCACAAGATGATTTCATGCCCTGCCACTGACCATGGCCGCGCATACGTGAGGCCGACTTCGCCCGCTCCGACAATTCCGATTTTCATTGTTAGGGTTTCCGTTTATTTGGCCGCGTAGGCGCCTTTGTAAGTTCCGGACGCGATTTGCGCCATCATCTCTGCTTCTTTTTGCTCGGTACTCAGGCACCGCTGCAGCAGTTCCTCTGCTTGCGATACAGGGAAAGCCACAATGCCATCGTGGTCTCCAACAACGATGTCTCCCGGTGAAACCATCATCCCGCCAATGCTGACAGGCACATTGATTTCCCCAGGCCCGTTTTTATAGGGGCCACGATGGAACGCAGCCCGGGCAAACACCGGGAAGCCGCCCTTGCCAATCGTCGCCAGATCACGAATGGCGCCGTCTACAACAATGCCGGCTGCTCCGCGCTTTTCAGCGATTGCGGCCATGATGTCGCCCATCAATGCGCGGCTGATATCCCCACCGCCATCCACCACCAGAACCTGGCCCGGACTCAGAATTTCCAACGCTTGATGGATCGCGCGATTATCACCGCACGGGACTTTTACGGTCAGGGCAACCCCGACCATCGTGCCTTCGATACGATGAAACGGCTTGAGCGGAGCCCCGGGAAGACGATCCAGACAATCGCTGATAATCGAGGTCGAGGTACGAGAATAAGCAGCCAGCAACGTAGTTAATTCTGAAGTTGAGGCGATAGCGTTCATGGGTGTTCCTCAGATGGCGTGTGGCTCTGAGGATAAAGACACTGCTAAATAGAAAAAGCGATATTATCGTATGCCCAAACATGCCCAGCAGGAATGTTAATGATAAACCTTCGGCAACTGCTTGCACTGCACTGGATCGAACGTCTAGGGACTTTCGAGCGTGCGGCTGAACACCTCAATACAACGCAGTCAGCCATCTCCAAGCGAATACAGGAGCTGGAGGCATCAACCGGCCTGCAATTGTTCGATCGATCGCAGCGCGGTGCACGCCTCACCGCGACCGGTGAAGAACTGCTGGTGATTGCGCGAGAAATGCTCATCCTGGCCGAACGGATCACTTCATTGAAGGACGGCACTCACGTCGTGACACGAAGGCTCAGGCTGGGCGTGACCGAACTGACAGCGCTGACATGGCTGCCCCGGCTGATTGCCAGACTGGTGAAGGACTTTCCAGGACTGACCGTGGAGGCTGAAGTCGATATGAGCCGCAACCTCCATGAAAAGCTCATGGATGATCTGGTGGACCTCATTATCATCCCGGACACATTCACAGCACCCGAGATCACCTCAGTCCCGCTCGCCATCGTTGAAAACGCATGGATGGCTGCGCCAGGCCTGATCGGACACTCAGGGGTTGTCGGGCTTGGCGAATTGGCCAAATACCCCTTGCTGGTACAGGGCAAAAAGTCGGGGTCCGGCTTGTTCGTCAACAAGTGGCTGGGAACGATGGGGATCGAACTTCCCAAGATGCTGTCCTCCGACAGCCTTACAGCCATGCTCGGGCTGACCGCCGCCGGGCTGGGCGTCACTTACCTTCCACTGGAGTGCTTTCGCCCGCTGGTCGATGAAGGCAAATTGACGATCATAAACACCGACCCGGCATTGCCTTCTGTCCCTTACATGGCGATGTATCGAAATGATCGGCCTTCGGCTTTCGTGAGCGAAGTGGCTGCTCGGGCTGTCGAGCTGTGCGATTTCTCGCGGCAACTGCAAAGCTGAGAATGAGCAAACGGCCGTTATGCTCCTTCTCAGCCCAGACGGCTGCATCCTCAAACGTGCGCAAGATTCATTCTGCGCTTGCCATTGACTCGTCGAGGTTGGCGGGCTCAGTAATTGAAAGCACAAATACCAGTGCTGCCAGAGAGCACACGCCCAGGAAGATAAAGACCGCAGTCCAGCTATAGCTATCCAGGAGCATGCCGGTGATCAGTGGCGCCATGGCCCCGCCAGCCTGACCGGCGCTGTTGACCACAGACGCCGCCACCGGATAGGTGGTACGCGTGGTCAGGCCCATGGAGTAAACGGAAAATGATGAGTAGCCAACGTTCAACAGAAAGCCGGTTCCGAACAACAGCAGGCTGACGGAGAGCAAATCATTAGGTGCATAGACCAATGCAATCATCATCAGACACGTCGCCACAGCGCTGATCATCATCGTCGGTTTTCGACGACGGTCCAAAACGGTGTCGGACAGCCAGCCTCCGGCAATGTTGCCCAGCACCCCCCCGGCAAAGGGCAAAGCCGCAACGAAGCCGATCTGCATCAATTCAAAATGCTTCACTTCCCCTAGATACTTTGGCAGCCAGGCGAGCAGCACATTGACTACACCGGTCATCAACAAATAACCAAGACCGCACCCCCAAATATTCCATGACGCAAAGACAGACCGCGACGTTGCCAATCGAGGCGTGTGCTTGTAGCGCAGCACTTTGTCCAGCGCCCCAAAGCTCTTGTGAGTGCGGGCGCGGTCTTTTTTGGTGCTCTGCTGATCTTCGATATAGGTCGCCTCGGCGTCGTTAACCCGACGGCCAGCACGCGGATCGTTTGGCACCAGCCACCACCAGATCAGTGCCATCAGCACGCCCGGAATGGCGAAGGCAAAGAACATCGTCCGCCAGCCATCGAGCATGATCAACGCAGCGCCAATGGGTGGAGCGATAACAGCGCCCATCTTGGCCGCCGACAGAAAAGCGCCCGTCGCCAGGCCTTTTTCTCGTGCCGGAAACCAGCGATTGATCGTACTGAGCATCGATAACGGAAGAGCAGCCTCTGCAACGCCGAGTGCGGAGCGATAGATTTTCAGAAGCCCGAAGCTATTCGCGGTTCCAATGAGCAATGTGACGATGGATGTCAAACCGATGGAGATGGGCGCAACCAGACGTACGCCCACCCGGCTGAGCAGAAAACCTGCTGGAATTTGCCCCAAGGAATAGAACAGAAAAAAAGCGCTGACCAGCAAGCCCGCCTGGGCATTGGTTGCGCCGAACTCTTTCTGGATGTAGGGCAAAGCGATACCGATGTTGGCACGATCGGCAGCGGCCAGCATGTAAACAACGACGATGACAGACAGAACAACCCAACGATACTTGGACCTGACCACCTGGGCGGCAGTGTCGGTGGCGGCGAGTGCGGTCATGAACGGTCCTTTTTTTATGCTTATTGGAGCCGTCATGTTCAGCATTCTGCGACGTCAGAAAAAGCGATAAATAAGAAACTCGATCCATTCCTTATCAGCATCATTATGCGCCGCAGTCCATTGGATCGAAGACAGCCTGAGCGCGAGATTAGATTGAGCCGGATATGGCGACCGACTCAGTCAAATGCGCATGGACGCAGGCAGCCGATAGCCATGGCGACCAGGCTGTCGAGCAAGCCCGGGTGTTCCAGTTGCGCCGGAACATCCTCCAGCACCGACCTGATGACACTGCGCAACCCCTGGCCGAGCAAATAAGCCGCCAAATCGGGGTGCTCCGTGGTGATCTCATGGTCATACAGACGCAGGAGCGGCAGCCAGGTCGCTTCGATGAAGTCACTCGTCGTGTGGTAAGAGCCGCGCCACTTTCCCAGGTGCAAGGCAGAGTGGTAACGCAAGTGAAAGGCCTTGTTCAATTTGAACAGGCGTGTTTCGACGCGAATAATGTTGGCCAGAATATCGCGCAGTGCCAATGCCAATGGCACGCCAACCAACCTTTCGCGCACCTTCAGCAGCTCCTCGGACTCCTCGTCGAGAACACGCTCGTACAGCAAGGCAATGATCGCGTCCTTATTGGGAAAATATTGGTAGATCGAGCCGACTGCGACGCCTGATATTTCCGCGATCCGCGCGACGGTCAGCGCTTGCTCACCTGCCTCATCCAGAATCCGCAGACACGCCTGTTCCACGGCATCGACCAGTGCGCGAGAGCGTGACTGGGATGGTCGTTTGCGTAACGCGGGCAACTGCGCCGGCGAAGGCCTTGGGGCCATCGTCGTTTCATCACCTTTCTTATTCATGGAAATCCGAGGGCTCCCTCTATTGCCGCGACCTTATATTTATTTTATTCAATTAAATCAAAGCCTTAATCGACATTTATGTCGCTTTCCGAATGCGAATATATCAACCGTCGCGACGTGAGTATGATCATTTTCGTCAATCAGACAACGTCTAAACGCGCAGCAATGCGCCCCTGAGACCGGATGTTCCAACCCTACCGGGAGATTGTGCATGCCTTCATATTTCACCGTCCGGCAGCTTGGCCCAAGCCTGGGTGCCGAAGTACTTGGCCTGGATTCGACTTCATTGGTGTTGCCAGAAACGCTGGCTGCACTTGAGGCGGCACTGTTCAAACATGAAGCCATCGTACTGCACGCCCCAGAACTGAGACCCGAGCAACATTTGGCGATTGCACGGTATTTCGGTGAACCAGAAGTCCACACCTTCTACCCCAACCTGGGCGATGGCTTTGAACAGATCACCGTGATCGACTCCAAGCTGGGAGATCGAGCGGATATGTGGCACCACGACGAGACTTTTCTGCCCTCCCCACCGATTGTCACGATGACTCACGCCCAGATCCTGCCGCCGTGTGGCGGCGACACCTGCTGGATCAGCATGACCACGGCCTACGACGCGCTGTCCGAACGCATGAAGCACTACCTCGAAGGCCTCAGTGCCTGGCACGACATGAACGGGCCAATGACGGCCGCGCTGCGCCAAAACGTCGTCACGCACGAGCGCTATGTCGAGGTCATCAAAGCAAACCGGCGGCACCTGCATCCGCTGGTCATTCAGCATCCGACGACAGGCCGAAAGGCGCTGTATCTGAGTCCGACCTACACCACCCATATCGACGGCCTGGCCAGCCCGGAAAGCGATGCGATCCTTGCCTACCTGCATGCCCATTGCCAACACGTCCAATTCGGTTTCCGCCATCGCTGGCGCGTCGGCGACATGGTTCTCTGGGACAACCGCAGCGTGCTCCACAACGCCATCCTGGACTATCAACCGCACCAAAGGCGCATGCAACGCACCTCGGTTTTCGCCTGCGGGCCTTTCCACGGATGAACCATTGTTGGGTCAAACACAGCTTGTGACCGTCGCTCCAGAGGAAAGAACCATGTTGAAGGACTCGCTTAACAAGGAATTGCTGGCTCGCTACGCGCCCAAGCCAGGTCGATATGCGCTGTTGCCCGAATTGACGCCGCACCAGACCGTGGCATTGCTGTGCCGGGTTTTGTATCGCGAGGGTTATAACGACCACATCGCTGGCCACATAACCGTGCGCCAGGACGACGGCACTTACCTGGCCAACCCCTGGGAGCTCACCTGGGGTGAAGTAACCGCCTCGGACATCGTGCGCCTCGATCCGCAAGGCAAGGTGATCGAGGGCGAGTGGAATATCACGCCAGCTATCAACCTGCACATTGATGTACACAGCGCCCGGCATGATGTCGGCGTGGTGATCCACAACCATCCACAGTGGGGATCCGTGTGGTCGGTCGCTGGGCGTACTCCGCCGATCTATGACCAGACGTCTGCCTTGGTTGACACTGACCCGGTGCTCTATGACGAGTATCAGGGCACGGTTGAAGATGCGGAACGAGGCCGCGCCGTCGTGGATGCCCTTGGCACGCAAAAATGGGCGCTGCTCGCCAACCACGGTGTGCTGGTCGTGGCCAACGGCATTCGCCAAGCGCACTTGCGCGCAATCACCCTGGAGTGGCGCAGCCGTCTGGCCTGGCATGTAGAAACGCTCGGCGGCGGCTCACCTCTGCCCGCCAGCGTCGCGCGGGCCACCGGAGAACGCACCGATGCCAATGGGTTTCCATTCCTGTGGGAAGCCATGGCTCGCGAGGAAATCCGGCGCGACCCAACCGTTCTTGAGTAAAGCCTCTGCACTTGCCTCAGCGGCATGGCAGACATCCACGCCGCTGTTACTTCGTACTTTGCCGAGACTTGAGCACGCGATGAAGCCCGCGTTGTTACGGCTTTCCCGATAGTTTCATCATCCGCCTGCGCGAGCAGTTCGACTGTCACTCTTCTTCGCATCTTGATGACAAACGGCTCATGGCGCTGGCGGTGTGAAACGGCTTCGGTGAAACGCTTTTCCGGCTTGTAATAAAATATTGCGGCTTGTAGACGCTCCCGCTTTTGTGCAAGGATTCGCTATGACTCAATTTATTACAAGCAATCGCCATCATCATCACGGACCTCACTCAAGGTGCCGCGGTTGCGTACGCTCATCGATTAATCAGAGTCAGAAACATCGATTCTGAGCACTCAGTGAACCAAACCAAGGCGCCAATGGCGCCTTTTTTATTGCCTGAAAATTGGAGATTATGAAAATGACTATGCTTCGCGGAACGCGGATCGTGACGGGAAAAGAAGCTGCAATCATGCGTGAGATAGAGGGCCGTTTCCGGAGCTATCTTCATCGATGCCGGGGCTGAAGAGGCCATAGTTCCTGCGCTATGGGGCCAGGACACTTTTATTGAGAAAGCCGGCGGGAGTGAAATTATCGGGCAAATGTGGGCCTTCAATGACAAGGCCGGACGTCCCTGTTGCCTCATCCCGGAAGCAACCGCACTCTTTCAGGAGCGCAACGATGTGCTTCTCGGGTCACGACAAGAAGCGATGTTTTTCTATGTAGCGCGGTGTTACCGGTATGAACGGCCCCAAGCCGGTCGTTATCGCGAATTCACGCAACTGGGGCTCGAAATTCTTAGTCCTTCACCCACACAAGCATTGGAGCGTAGCCAAGCAATTTGCACTGGCTTTCTTGATTCGCTGGGACTGGAATATGAACTCAGTCTCGCAGTGAAGCGTGGACTAAGTTATTACCTTGAGGGGAATGGCTTCGAGGTGCGTTGCCCCTCACTGGGCGCACAACAACAAGTTGTCGGCGGCGGAGCCTATCGAGAAGGCGCCGGGTTCGGCATCGGACTTGAACGGCTGGTGCTGGCCTCAGGGATGGCTCGGAGTCTGTGACCTTTAGGCCGCCTCCACCAGGAGGCGCTTTCAAACCAGATTGGAGCCTGGTGTTACGTATCCGTCCGGCCAAGCCATCTACCAGACTCCACACACCTAAGACATGGCACTTAGTGGCCACCCGCCAATCAGATGAGAAATCGTTGAAGGCAGTTAAGTGATTGGATCAATCCGAAGCGGGTGATGGCTCTTGCTTCGGCTTGCTCTTGCTGAGCACGAACCACACAGCCAAACAGATAAGCCCGCCGCCGTACAAATGTGCGACCGAAAGACGTTCACCAAGGAACATCACACCCCACAACACACCGAAGGGAGGGATAAGGAAGGTCACGGTCAGCGAACGCACTGGCCCTATATCCGCGATCAAGCGGAAGTACAGAATGTACGCACACGCGGTGCAGATGAAACCCAACGCAACGAGTGCTATCCAAACCTCTGGGTTACCCCAGCTCGCGGGTTGGTTTATTGCGGTTGAGATTCCGAAAAACGGTGCGAGAAACAGCGTCGCGCCAATCTGACTGCCAAACGCTACGAGTTTCGCGTCCAGCCCACCCTTGTCAGCTATCCATCGTTTAGTCAGAAATCCTGCTGCACCATAGCAACTGGTGGCGACTAAACACGCCAACGCGCCCATGACCACGTTCATTGAAAGTGTGACGGGGCCGGTGCTGGTCAGCAGCGTAATGCCCATAAGCCCGACCAACACGCCGATACCTTTTTTCAGTGTCAACGGATCGCTGAAACACATCCAACCGATCAAGACGCCCATCATCGGTGTAGTCGCATTGAAAATGGCTGAATAACCGGCAGGTAACAGCAGTGCCGCCGCGCTATACATCAAAAATGGGATGCCAGAATTGATAACGCCCAGCACGATGATCTGCTGTAGCTTACCTTTGAAGTCGATTTTGGTTTTTAAAATGGCAATGATGACGGCCAAGCCAATAGCGCCCAACAAAACGCGAAAAAATGCAGTCGGCAATGCGCCCAAAACAGGAGCCGAGATGCGCATGAAGAGGAAACTGGCGCCCCAGATCGCTGCCAGAGAAAGTAGTCGAACATAATCGGATAATTTCATGGGTACCTTCGGCGCTGTTCGTTAACTAAAAAATGACTCGAGAATTGCATAGCCGATGCCAGGCAATCCAAAAAGTTGTTGGAATGGTTAGCTACACAGAAGCCATGGTGGACTCCTCTCAGTTTGGAATCTCATCGTAAGGGTGTTCGAAATGTGCTCGCACTCCGATTCTTGCTGCCGAAAATGGAGGTGCGTTTGAGCATCACACCTTCACGGTCGCAGCCTGGTATCTGTGGCGGGTACCGACTCGCTGACCAAGGCCGATTTCAATCGCAAGAACCGGAGTTCTTTCGAGTGGAGTTCTTCGTAAACTGGCCATCACTTCGATTTTTGCGAGATATCGCCATGAACCGTCCTCCGCGGTCGAGCGCACCCTACGACACCGACGAGCAGCGATGGAAGGCCGTCCAGGACAGAGATGTAGCTGCAGACGGTCACTTCGTCTACGCCGTACGCACAACGGGTATCTACTGTCGACCCAGCTCATCCGCCAGGCTCCCCAAGAGAGAGAACGTGACCTTTTTTGCCAGCGCTGAGTTGGCAGAAGCAGTTGGCTATCGGCCAAGCCGCCGTGCCTCTGCCGATCAGACACGCGCAAACGAACAACGGACTGAGCGTGTAGCAAAAGCGTGTCGCCTTATCGACTGCTCAGAAACATCTCAGACCCTGGATGATCTGGCCGCACAGCTCGGAATGAGTACATTCCACTTTCACCGGGTGTTCAAAGCAGAGACTGGCCTGACACCGAAGGCCTACGCCTCGGCGTCACGCGCGCGCAAGCTACGTGAAGAGCTGGGACACGAGGATACCTCGGTGACCGATGCAATCTACGGCGCCGGCTTCAACTCCAATAGCCGGTTCTACGAGGCCTCAGAGCAACTGCTGGGCATGCGCGTGAAGGAGTATCGAAATGGCGGTATTGGAGCAACCATCCGCTTTGCCGTTGGCGAATGTTCTTTAGGGGCCATTCTCGTGGCTCAAAGCCATAAAGGCATCTGCGCAATCCTATTGGGCGAAGATCCCGAAGACCTGGTGACTGACCTCCAAGACCAGTTTCCCAAGGCTAATTTGATCGGGTGCGATCACGCGTTTGAGCAACTGGTCGCTCAGGTGGTGGGATTCATCGAGGCACCATCACTGGGTTTGAACCTGCCATTGGATATCAGAGGTACAGCCTTCCAAGAGCGTGTTTGGCAAGCTCTTCGAGACATTCCGCCTGGGACCACAGCCAGCTACACCGACATCGCAGAACGGATTGGCTCGCCAAAATCCGTCCGTGCGGTCGCTCAGGCCTGCGGCGCCAACCACATTGCCGTGGCCATTCCCTGCCACCGCGTTGTCCGCCGCAATGGCGACATCTCGGGTTATCGCTGGGGTGTAGAGCGTAAGCGCGAACTTCTGAAGCGCGAAACCACTTGCTGAGCACGTCATGAACAGATTCGCCAAAGCCATCGGAAGCCTCGATTGGCAGAGCAGCACGACGCAACTCAATCAGGAAGGCTTCGCGGTACTTCCCGGCTTTTTGAATGCCGACGCTACTGGTGCGAAATGTTGGAGCAGCCGTATCGCTATCCTGAAAATCTGCAGCAGTTCCACGCGCAATACCTTGAAGCAGGACAGCAGCGCGAGCTGACCTGCTTGCACGCAGAAGACTACTTGGGCCTGCAACAGGATGCGGGCCGCAACAATTATTGATACACGAATATTCCCACCAAGGAAGGAACTACGTCCGACAGACACTTCGTATTTTGAGCAAATGACACTGTCAGTGGGCTGCTGCAGATTGAAATCACCCCTGCTCGAAACTACTGTTCGCTTTAAGACGGCTGCATGTCTACGAGGATAGGATTAGGTTTTACCGATGTTAAGGCGCTTCTCACCGAATCGCAGGCACAAAAAAGCCGGTAAACCCTGAGGATTTGACCGGCTGTTTTGGTGTTGCATATGGTGGGTCGTGTGGGATTCGAACCTACGACCAATTGGTTAAAAGCCAACTGCTCTACCAACTGAGCTAACGACCCGCTTCGTTGTGGTGCGTATAATACTGATTTTTAACGAGAATTCAACACCTTGTTAAAAATAAATCTGAAATAAATCAAAAGTAACGTGTTGGGTCCGAAATGCCGGCGGCTTGAAAGCCTTCTGCACGCAGGCGGCAGCTGTCACACTTGCCACATGCACGGCCTTGAGCGTCGGCCTGATAGCAGGATACGGTCAGCGAATAATCCACACCGAACTTCACCCCGGCCTGGACGATTTGCGCCTTACTCATGTTTTGCAACGGCGCTTTGATGCGGAACCCCTGCCCCTCTACACCGGCTTTGGTCGCCAGGTTGGCCATGACTTCGAACGCCTTTACGAACTCAGGGCGGCAGTCTGGATAACCCGAGTAATCCACTGCATTGACGCCGATGAAGATGTCTCGCGCTTGCAGCACTTCTGCCCAGCCCAATGCCAACGACAGGAATACTGTGTTGCGTGCAGGTACGTAAGTCACCGGAATGCCTTCACTCGGCGCCTCAGGTACGTCGATCGAGCTGTCGGTCAGCGCTGAGCCACCCATACCGTCCAGGTTCAAGCCTATGACTTTGTGTTCAATAGCACCCAAGTCACGCGCTACCCGCGCAGCGGCGTCGAGCTCAGCACGATGACGCTGGCCGTAATCAAAGCTCATGGTGTAGCAGCTGTAGCCTTCAGCTCGGGCCATGGCCACGACTGTGGCTGAGTCAAGGCCGCCAGACAGCAGGATGACGGCTCTCTTTTCAGTGACAACACTGTGTTCAGTCATTTCAGCGCCCTGGCTCGTCATTCCAAAGATATTTATGCAACTGCATCTGCAAGCGCACAGGCAGATTGTCAGCCACGATCCAGTCAGCAAGATCACGGGCCGGCAGGTCGTGGTGGCTCGGCGAAAACAAGACTTCGCCCGCGCGACGCTCCAAACCGTACTCAATCAACTTGGACACAGCCCAGTCGTAGTCTTCACGCGAGCAGATCACAAATTTCACTTGGTCATTTGTGGTCAGCAAAGCAATGTTTTCGTAGAGATTACGATGGGACTCTTTGGAGCCTGGCGTTTTCAGGTCGAGCACACGACTGACTCGTGGATCGACCGCTGAAATATCCAGCGCACCACTGGTCTCGATCGACACTTCGTAACCTGCGTCGCAAAGCTGTTTGAGCAATGGAATAGCATTGGGCTGCGCCAGCGGCTCGCCACCGGTCACGCACACGTAACGTGGGCGAAAATCAGCCACTTGCTCAAGAATGCTGTCGAGCGGGCGTACGGTGCCGCCACTAAAGGCGTAGGCGCTGTCGCAATACTG